>DATLOI010000188.1:0-71188 GCA_035536295.1 Casimicrobiaceae bacterium | reverse complement strand
CCGTAACCTCGGCCGACGTGTGTGCGACAACGGTCTGCCTCGCGATCACGCTTTTTCGCACCGGCGTGTCGATATTGAACGGCTTCGGCGGATGATGAATGCGCGAGCCGCGCTCGTAGACGTAAGGAAACGTCCACATTCGCGTCGTCTCTTCGATCCAGGTGATGGCCATATCGGCGATACCGAACACCTCGCGCAACTTGTCGCCGACCAAATCGACGATCGCCTGGAAATCGAGCTTCGATGCGATCCCTTGCTGGATCGAGTTGATCACGGCAAGCTCGGCTGCCCGCTGCTCGGTTTCCTTGAGCAGTCGCTGCGTCTCGTCGAACAGGCGCGCGTTCTCGAGCGCGACGCCCATGCTCGCCGCGATCGTCTTGACCAGGCGCACTTCGGCATCGCTATACGCGTTCTCACGTTCGTAGTTCTCGAGCGCGATCGTGCCCAGAACTCGGTCGCCACCGAGGATGGGAACGACAACAAACGACAATCCCTGATCCGTGCCGGGAATCGGCGTGACCCCTGCCGCGTTTTGCTCGGCAAGATTGTGGTAGACCTCCGGCTCGCGGGTTTCGCACATTCGCAGAAACCGCGGTCCCGGCGTCGTCGGCGCATGGTGAAGCCGCTCTCCGTGCTCATATTGGTAGAGGAAGTGGATGAGGTTGGTGTTGCGGTCGTACCACCGAATCCCGATGTCCCCGTTCGTGAATACCTCGCGCAGCGTATCGCCGACGAGGTCGACGATCGCCTGGAAATCGAGCTTCGCCGCCATCCCTTGCTGGACGCTGTTGATCACCGCGAGCTCGGCGTTGCGCTGTTCGGTCTCTTTCAACAACCGCTGCGTCTCATCGAACAGGCGCGCGTTCTCGAGCGCCACGCCCAACGTCGCGCCGATCGTCGTGAGGACGCGTAAATCGGAGTCGCCGTAGGCGTGCTCGCGCTCGTGGTCCTCGATCACGATCATGCCGAGCACGCGCTGCGTACCGCGGATCGGCGCGCCGATGATCGACAGGCAGAAGTCGGTCCCCGGCGTGGCGCCACCGGTGCCCGCTGCGAGCTGTTCTTCGCGCGTGCCGAGATACCCGCCGATGCCCTCGCGCAACATCCGCTGAACGGGCTTGTTGTCGGGGCGCACTTTGCGCGGCGGACCCTTCGGCAAGTGCTGTCCATGTTCGACGCTGTAGAGCTTCACGATCGTGTCAGATTGCGGATCCCACCAGCGAATGCTCAGATCCTCGCTCTTGAACACTTCGCGCAGCTTGTCGCCCACGCCGTCGACGATGGCTTGGAAGTCGAGCTTCGCCGCCAGACCTTGCTGGATGCTGTTGATCAGCGCGAGCTCGGCGGCGCGCTGCTCGACTTCCGCGGTGCGCTCGGCCACTTTAGCTTCGAGGCCTTCGGACCATTGTGCATTGGCAAGCGCAACCGCTGCTTGCGACGCGAGCATCGCGAGCAAGTCGCGATCGGCGTCGTGAAATCGCCCGAACGCGCCGTCGATGTCGGCATACAGGAATCCGAGCAGCGTCTGTTGCGCGACCAGCGGGGCGACTATTCGCGAGCGCTGCGAGAGCGGGGCATCGTCGACAGGAACGTAATCGAGTCGTGACATCCGCGTTCGCTGCACCTCGTCGAGTAGCGGCGCGATCTCGCCCATCAGCCGTTCCGCGTTTTCACCTTTGGGCGTCTGCGCGCCCGCGAGCTTGCGTCCGGCGGGTGTTTCGAGAACGAGCAGCACGCGTTCCGCGCCCGATAATTCGACGGCTTCGTCGATCAGGAACTCGCGAAGCTCATCGCTCGAGCGGATCTCGTTCAAGCGCAATCCGGTATCGACCAGGCGCTCGAAGGGCTCGCCCAGATTCGCTTCGCCCGCGAGATGCGGCGACAGCGCTTTTGAGCGACGCGCTGACGACGCTGCGAGCCACGCGGTCACGATCTCGCGGACGTGGGCGACCTTGTTCAGGTAGTTGCGGCGCAATCCCTCGTCGCCCAGCGTGGCAATTCCCTCGACGACAAAGCGATAGGCACGGTCGAGTGCCTTGCGTGCGGCCACCGATTTGCCGCTCGCGGCGAGCGCGCGACTGTGCTGCCACCAGAGCATGGGCGGTTCGATGTCCTGCAGCGACGTGAAGCCGTGCTTGGCATGCAAGCGCGTTGCTCGAGTCGTCGCGTCGAGTGCGCTCCCCGCCTCTCCGCAACCAAGGAGCGCACGCGCAAGCTCTGTCAAGGCGAGCATCTCGATCCCTTCCGCGCCGGCGCCGCGCGCCTCGTCGGCCGCTTGCTGCCCGTGACGTGCGGCATCCTGTACGTCGCCGTCGTGGAATGCGAGCCACCCCTCGCCTCTCGTCCGCACGGCGACGAAATCCTCGTCCCCGACCGCGTCGATTTCGTCCAGCGCCATGCGCATGTACTTCGCTGCTACTTCGTGGTGACCGATCTCGGCCTCGGTGAATGCAAGCATCCAGGTCGTGCGCACGATGACCTGCTTCGCCCCGGTTCGCAGATACGTTTCACGCGCTCGCAGGAAATGACGGTGGGCGCGCCGGTAGAGTCCGAGCCCGTAGTAGTTGAGGCCGAGATTGTGCGTAACAACCGCCTGACGCTCGAGGTACCCTGCGCCAGTGAACGCGGCGAGCGATTCCTGGAGCGCACGGAATCTGACGGCCGTGTCGGCTTCGTCGAACTGAAGAATGATCGCCGCGTTGCCGATGCCATAGAGGTCTCCGCACTTTCGCGCAATGTCGAGCGCCTCCCGACCAGCGCGCCTCGCCGCGTCGATTCGACCGAGACTGCTAAGCGCCGCTGACAGCGCCCAGAGCGCGCGGTTCTCACCAACCGGACGGCGCAGCGTACGGAACAAGCGGGCCGACGCACGCGATCCAGCAATCGAGCGCGCGTGGTCGCGCACTCGAACGCACGCCTCCGCAAGCCGGAGCTGGCTCGTCGCCTCAAGAATGCGATCCCGCGCCTTTCGCGCCGCTATCAATGCCGCTTCGGCGGTCGCGATCGCAGCCTTCGACTCGCCACCTCGGATCTGCACGATGGCCGCGCGATTTCCCGCCTGCGCAATGCGCGCCGGGTCGCCGGTGCGCGTAGCAAGCTCCACCAGCGTCGCTGCGTCTTCACGTGCGCGATCGATCTCGCCTTGCGCCAAATAGCTTTCGCAGCGCAAGTCCAAAAGATCGATTCGCTCGCCCGGCGCTGCGTCGGCGAATGCCTGCGTCGCGAGCTCGATCGCCCGCGCGTGTTGTCCCGCCCAGGCAAGCTCCCGGACTTGCGGGACCACAGTCGTTGCGGGTGCCGGGCGCTTGGCCGGGCGGTGGTTGCGCTGCTTGCGCATCATTCCCCTCGAGCCTTCGAGGGCAGTCTACCCCGGGGACGTTCGATCACGAAGCGCAGTCACAGCCTTCGCCGTCTCGCGTCTACCCCCGCAATCGCCGATTGATGTCCTCGAGATCCTGCTCGGTCAGCGCGCCGATCGACGCTTTCAGTCGCAGCAATCCCAGCAGATAGTTGAAATACGACTGCGCAAGGTCGCGGCGCACCTGGAACAGCTGCTGCGTCACGTTCAGCACGTCGAGGTTGGTGCGAACACCGACCTCGAGCCCGAGCCGGTTCGACTCGAGCGCCGTTTGCGCCGATCGCAACGCCTGCTCGAACGCATTCACCGATGCGGCCGCGCTGTTGACGCCCGCGAAGCCGACCTGCGCGCTCGCCAATGCGTTACGCCGCGCGCCTTCGAGGTTCTGCCTTGCGGTCTCCTGCAATGCGACGGCCTCACGCACTCGCGAAGTAATGAGCCCGCCCTGATAGATGGGAAAATTGAATGCGAGACCGATAAGCGACGTGCGCGATTGCGAATTGGCATTCGTTCCGAGCGAGCCGGTGCCGAGTGAATGCGATGCACTGGCGACCAGATCGACGGTCGGAAGGTGCGCGGCGCGCGCGCGATCGATTTCGAGCGTTGCCACATCGAAGCTGTAACCGGCGATGCGAACCGACAAGTTATCGGTGAGCGCGCGATCGAGCCAGTATTCGAGGACGTTGGGCTCGGGCAGCGTCGGCTCGAAGCCGGGTCCCAGGCGACGCAGATCGCGCGGCATGCGGCCGATGATCACCCGCAGCGCGGCGCGGCGATTGTCGAGATCGTTACGCGCGCTGATCTCCTGCGCAACGATTGCGTCGAAGCGCGCCTGCGCCTCGTTGGTGTCGGTGATAGTCGCGACACCGACCTCGAAGTTGCGCCGCGCTTGCGCGAGCTGCTCGGAGATCGCTGCCTTCTGCGCTTCGGCGAGCTCGACGTTGACCTCGGCCAGCAGCACGTCGAAGTACGCGATCGTGACGCGCAGGATCAAGTCCTGCTGTTGCTGCGCCAGCGTGTAATCGGCCTGTTCGACCTGACGTTGGGCCTGCGACAGAACGACGATGTTTTGTGCACGAAACAGCGGCTGCGAGGCCGAGATCGAGAACGAACTCGTTGCACTCGGGTTGTCGCTGATGATCTTGGGCTCGGTGTAGACCGTGCTGCGCCCCTCGTTCGCATTGACGTTGCCGCCCGCCGACACCTGCGGCAGCAATTGCGAGCGCGCCTGCGGAACGCGTTCCTGCGTAGCGAGCCAGTTTGCACGCGCGGCGGCAAGCGTTGCATCGCTCTGCTGCGCCTCGCGATAAATCTGCACGAGATCCTCGGCCTGCGCAGCGACCGCACCGAGCACAAACCCCGCGAAGGCGACGATTCGGTGAAGCTTCATCTTGGCTTTCCGGTTCGATTTCTTGTTGAGGATCGACATCGATGGCGCGCGCAATTCGTGTCGTCAACGCAAGCGCAAAGCTCGCGCACGCTTGAGCTCCGCGATCAAAATATGAAGCGCGCGGGCGCGGGTGCGTTGATCAGCGGCGGCGTGACGGTCTCGAACAGATCAGTGACGATAGGAGCACCCGGCGTCGTCCATTTCGTCATGCGCGCCTTCATGACCGGCGCTTCGCCGACAATCGCGAACAAGCGTCCGCCGGGCGCAAGCTGTTGCGCGAATGCGTCGGAAAGAATCGGCGTCGATCCTGTGAGCACGATCGCGTGATAACTCGCGCGACCAAAACCGCGTGCGCCATCGCCTTCATCGACGCGAGCCTTGGCAAATCCTTGGCGCGCAAGTTTCGCGCGCGCATCGTACGCGCGCCGTGCATCGATTTCCACACTCGTTACGTTCGCACCGAGTGCCGCTAACAGTGCCGTGAAGTACGCGCTGCCTGTGCCGATTTCGAGAACGTTCTCGCCTGCCTTGATGTGCAGTTCCTGCAGCACGCGCGCCTCGAGCTTCGGCGTCCACATGACCTGGCCGTCGCCCAGAGGCAGCTCGAGATCGGCGAACGCCAGCGTTCGATGCGCCTCGGGAACGAAATCCTCGCGCCTGACGGTAAACAGGAGCTCGAGCACGACCGGGTCGAGCACTTCCCACGTGCGGATCTGCTGTTCGACCATATTGAAACGTGCGCGTTCGACGTCGAAGGTGCTCATTTGGAACGACCGGATGGGATGGCCGTTCGGAGCCGAACCGACCGCTGGTGATGATAACAAAACGACTACGGTCGACGCATCGGGAAATCGTTGCAAGAAGTGTCATCGTCGCGCATAGCCTGTGTCGCGATCGCGGCAGCAAGACTGCGCAACCCGTGAGGTTGGTGACGTCAATCGTCAGCGCCGACGACGGCCGAATTGCCATCAGATCGCCGCTCGCGTCGAGCCCGCCGCCGCTCCTCGCCATTCGCGATATACGTGTAGAGAATCGGCACCACCACAAGCGTCAACAGCGTCGAGGTCACCACCCCGCCGATGATCGCGCGACCCATCGGCGCCTGCGTTTCGCCGCCTTCGCCGAGGCCAAGCGCCAGCGGCATCATGCCGGCGATCATCGCAGCCGTCGTCATCATGATCGGACGTAGACGGACCTGTCCTGCCTCGACCAGCGCCGCAACTACCGTCGCGCCGCCACGCCGCGCGCGATTCGCGAAATCGACGAGCAGGATCGCGTTCTTGGTGACGAGCCCCATCAGCATGATGATGCCGATGATCGAGAAGATGTTGAGCGTGGTGCCGGTGACGAGGAGCGCGAGGAATACGCCGATCAGCGAGAACGGCAGGCTCGCCATGATCGCGATCGGCTGCAAGAAGCTTCCGAATTGCGAGGCGAGAATCAGATAGATGAAGATGACGGCAAGCCCCAACGCAGCGAGAGCCGCATTGAACGAATCCGCCATGTCCTTCTGCTGGCCGCCAACGTCGAAGCGATAACCCGGCGGCAATTCGCCTTTCATCTCGTCGATGACTTTTTGCACATCCTTGCCTACGTCACCCGATGGCCGGCCCACCGCGTTCGCGTACAGCGCGACGCGCCGTTGCAATTCCTGGCGCTTGATGATTTGCGGGCTCGTCGACTCGACGACTTCGGCGACATGACGCAGCGGGACCATCCGCAATTCGCCGTCCGGTCCGCGCTTGTTCGTGCTGATCGACAAGTTCCCGATGTCCGATGCGAGCCGGCGCCGATCCTTGGGCAATTGCACGTTCACTTCGTAGTTGTTGCCGTCGGGCGCAAGCCAATAGCTGACCGTATCGCCCGCGAGAAGAGGACGCAACGTATTGCCGACTTGCTGCACGGTGATGCCGAGATCCGACGCAACGGCGTTGTTGAGTCGAATTGACAGCGCCGGATTCGCGGCTTTGTCCGAGTTTTCGAGGTCCGCGATACCGGGAATTTGCGCGACACGCTGCTGGAACGTGCGAATGATCGATGACAACGTATCCGGATCGGGTCCGAGCAAATTGACGAAGATCGGCCGATTGAAGCCGAGCGTCAACTCGATGCCCGCGATCGGCGCCAACGCGTTGCGAATATCACGCTCCAGATCCTTCTGCGAGCGCGAACGATCCTTGCGATCGACGAGCTTCATGTTGACGCGCGCGTAGTTGCGTCCCTCGTCGGTGCCCACCTGCGTCATCGCGAGGCGAACCTCGGGAAACTTGGTAAGCGCATCCTCGACCTGCTTCACTTTGCTGTCGGTGTATTCGAGGCTCGATCCGACCGGCGTGTTGAGACGCACTGATATGAAGCCCTGATCCGCTTGCGGAATGAATTCGGTGCCCACCAGCGGCGGCACCGCGAAGCTCGCGACAAACAAGACGATCGCAATGGTCAGCACGGTTTTGCGATGCGAAAGCGAATGTTCGAGGATCGCGCCATACAGTCGATGCAAGCCTTCGATGCCGCGCTCGATCGCTTCCATGATGCGGCCGAGCCAGCGCGCGCGGCGGAAACGGCCTTCGGCGGGATCGCGCCACACCGCCGAGAGCATCGGGTCGAGCGTGAAGCTCACGAACAGGCTCACCAGCACCGCAACGACGACGGTGACACCGAACTGATAGAAGAACCGCCCGACGATTCCTTGCATGAAAGCAATCGGAATGAACACCGCAACGATCGCGAACGTCGTCGCCATCACGGCGAGTCCGATTTCGTCGGTCGCCTCCTGCGCGGCCTGACGGTGCGACTTCCCCATCGCGAGATGGCGCACGATGTTCTCGCGCACCACGATCGCGTCGTCGATCAAAAGCCCGATGCAAAGCGAGAGCGCCATCAGCGTCAGGAAATTCAGCGTGAAGCCGAATGCGTATAACGCAATGAAAGTCGCGATCACCGAGATCGGTAGCGTGAGTCCGGTGATCACCGTGCTGCGCCAGCTGTGCAGGAACAGGAAGACGATCAGCACCGTCAACAGCGCACCTTCGACGATCGTTTGCTTCACACGATTGACGCTGCGCTCGACTGAGTCGGCCGACGAATTGACGATCTGCACGTTGACATCGGGCGGCAAGCGGTCTTTGAGCGTGCGCACCGCTGCCGCGACATTGCGGCCGGTCTCGACGATATTCGCGTCCTGCGCTTTGCGGATGTCGATCGTAATCGCAGGGCGCCCATTGATGCGCGCGAACGAGGTCTCTTCCTTCTCGCCGTCGATGACGTCAGCAACCTGCGACAGGTACACAGGACCGCCACCTTGCTGCGCAACGATGATGCGAGCGAAAAGCGACGGGTCCTTGAGCTTGCCTTCTACGCGCACGACCGCATCGCTTTGACCGCGCGTCACGCGCCCGGCGGGCATGTCCTGGTTCGCGGCGCGCACCGCGTTCATCACCTGATCAACGCCGATTCCCAATGCATTGAGAGCATCCGGCTTGATGCGGATCAGGACCTGGCGTGTCACGCGACCATTGACATCGATCTTCGCGACACCGGGCAGGCTCTCGAGCGCCTTGACCACGATCTGATCGGTGAGCGATGTCAGCTCGCGCAAATCCACCGTCGGCGACATCACCGCAAGCGACACGACCGGCTGCTGATTCTCGTTGTCGGCGCGAATGACCAGCGGATCCTTGACGTCCCGCGGGAAGCTGGGCTTGACGAGCGCAATCTTGTCGCGCACGTCCTGCATCGCCCGCGTGAGATCGGTATCGAGCCGAAACTCGGCGAACACCTGGCTCAAGTTTTCGAGCGAGTTGCTGCGAATGAGCCGCACGCCGGCGATCTGGTTCAGCGCGTACTCGATCGGCTTGGTGACATCGGTCTCGACCGCTTCGGGAGCGGCGCCCGGATACGACGTGAGCACGAGCACGAATGGCAGTGCGACTTCGGGCATCTGCTCGACGCGCAGGCGCTGATAGCTGAAGATGCCGAGGACCGTGAGCGCAACCATGACCATCGTGGCGAAGACGGGGTTGGCGATCGACACCCTGGTCATCCACATGGCGCAACTCCGCTGTTGAAAGTGCGCAGCATCGTCATCCCGCCGGCTTGGCAACCGGTTGCGACGTTGCATTCGACGATGACGACGCTGCCTTCACGATCGCGCGCGACCCATCCTTCAGATTGTCGAAGCGAGCGGCAAGCACGGGAACGTCGGGTGCCAGCACGGTTTTCACTTCGACACGACCCGATTCCTCGTCGCGACGCCCGAGCGAAACAGTGCGCCGTGCGAGCTTCCCATCGACGATCGTCCACACGTAGCTTTGCCCGGCCTCGGTGCGTACCGCCGTCAGCGGCAGCGTCGGCATCGGCTGCGATTGCGCAAGCGCGATTCGCCCGGTCGCGAACATGCCGCTGCGAAGCGTCGCTTCGGGGTTGCTCAATGCGATGTAGACATTGATCGCGCGCGTTCCGGGCTCGGTTGCGGGATTGATGCGCTCGATGCGCCCGGTGAAGCGTTTCTCGCCGAAACCGTCGACATTGAGCTCGACATTCATGCCGACCTTGATCTCCGGCACATCGGAAGTCGGCACCAGCGCTGCGAGCTCGAGCGCGGTGAGGTCGACGACGGTGATGATCGAAGCATCGAACGGGACTTTTTCACCGGGCTGCACGTGCCGCTTGGCGACCACGCCCGTCAAAGGCGCAACGATCGACGCATCCTTGATCGCGCTTTGCGCCAGGCGCACCTGCGCTTCCAGCGACTTGACCGTGCCTTGCGCCACGCTGAATGAAGACTCGCTACCATCGAACGCGTTCTGTGAAATGAACTTGTCGTTCAGGAGTCGCGTGTTCATCGTGCGCGTCTTCTCGGCGAGCGCCAGCTGGGCCTTCGCGCTCTCCAGCGCTCCCACGCGTTCGACGAGCTTCGTGTCGAGATCCGTCGTGTCGATGCGCGCGAGGAGCTGCCCCGCCTTCACCGCCTGACCTTCACGCACCGTCACTTCGCGGACTTCGCCGGGAACCTTTGCCTTCACCGTTGCCTGTCGCAGCGGTTGCAAGGCGCCCGATACGGGAAGCCAGCGAGCGAGCGGCTTCGACTCGACGAACACGAGATCGGCCTGCGCGAACTCGAGCGTGGCCGCTGGCTTGTTCTTCGCCGGAGTCTCTGCGGATTTTTGCGCGACACGCATCGTCACGGCACCGCCAATCGCCGCGAGGACGACCAGCAAGACCAGCGCGATGACCAAGCGCTGTCGGGTAAAGCGGATACGCATGAAGTCCCCCGTAGCGGCCGCGGATCGGCGCGACTCGCAAAATTCACCCACCGGCGCTTAAGCTTGTGGCCCTGTCGCGCCGAACGCCGACCGTATCCCGCATTGGATGCGGCGAGGCGGTGCGGCGGATTCGAGGCGCGCATCGTAAGCACGCACTGCGCGCACGGCAAGCACTGTCGACGAATCGCAGCGGGGGCCGACGAACCCCCGGCACCGATTCGCCGACGACCGCGCCGTGGCCGCCCGATTGTCCTACACGAATTTGACACAGGCAAAGGCGCGGCTCGATAATTCCACGTTTGCCCTCATCACTTCGTACGGAGACTCCCGCAATGAACGCACATAGAATCGGCCTGACGCTGGTGGCGGCTACGCTGGCCACGTTCTACGGCTGCAGCAAGGAAGAGCCGAAAAAAGCCGAAGCACCGAAAACCACGACCACAACCACGACCGCAGCGCCGGCGGCACCGGCCGATGATACGGTCACCGTCAAAATCGGCCATGCCGGCCCGCTTACGGGCGGGATCGCGCATCTCGGCAAGGACAATGAGAACGGCGCGCGCCTCGCCGTCGAGCAGGCAACTGCCAAGAAAATGAAAATCGGCGGCAAGACCGTCAAGTTCGAGTTGCAGGGCGAAGACGATCAGGCCGATCCCAAGCTCGGCCCGACGATCGCGCAAAAATTCGTCGACGCGAAAGTCGCGGGGGTCGTCGGTCACCTCAATTCGGGCGTGACGATTCCCGCTTCCGCCGTAACCAACCAGGCGAATCTGCCGATGATCTCGGGTTCGGCGACCAATCCGAAGCTGACCGAGCAGGGCTTCAAGACTATTTTCCGCGTCGTCGGCCGCGACGATCAGCAAGGCCCGGCGGTTGCTCAATACCTGAACTCGATGAAGCTCAAGAAAGTCGCGATCGTCGACGACGCCACGGCATATGGCGAAGGGCTCGCCAACGAAGTCGAAAAGACGCTCAAAGGCGCTGGTGTTCAGGTCGTGGGCCGTGAAAAGACCAACGACAAGGCCACTGATTTCAAGGCGATTTTGACCAAGCTCAAGGGCCGCGCGCCGGACGCAGTGTTCTACGGCGGCATGGATGCCACCGGCGGACCGATGCTGAAGCAGGCGCGCGAGCTCGGCATCAACGCCGTGTTCAGCTTTGGTGACGGCGCTTGTACCGACACGATGAAGCAACTCGCCGGCGACAAGGTCGCGGAAGGGCTCATTTGCTCGCAGGCCGGGCTGCCCGCTCAAGCCGCGTCGAAAGAGTTTCTCGATGCGTACAAGGCGAAGTTCAACACTGATCCGATCATCTACGCGCCGTTTACCTACGATGCGGCGAACATGATCATCGCGTCCATGCAAAAAGCCGACTCGACCGATCCGGCGAAATATCTGCCGGCGCTGCAGAAGCTGAGCTACAAGGGCGCCACCGGCACGATCGAATTCGACGAGAAAGGCGATCGCAAGAACGCCGAGATCACGATCTTCACGATGAAGGGCGGCAAGCTCGAGCCCATTGGGGTCGTGACCGGAGGCAAGAGCTTCGCTTTCGACGAGTTCATGAAGTCGATGGGCGGCAAACCCGCGACCGCTGCGGCGCCCGCACCTGCGCCGGCCGCAACGCCCGCGCCTGCGACAACCGCAGCCCCTGCACCTGCTCCGAAGAAATGAAGCAGGGATGAAAGAGAACGGCGCCCCAGGGCGCCGTTTTCTTTGGGGCGAGGATCGAGGATCGAGGGGGCGTCTACCGCATGCGATCATTGCCGCGTAGCTCGAAGAGATCTTCTCAGTTGACGTCCGGCACGCTCGCTGCACGGCGCTAGCGCTCCCTCTATCCTCGACCCTCTATCGATCCGCCTTGGATATTTTCATCCAACAGCTCATCAACGGCGTAACGCTCGGCAGCGTCTATGCGATCGTCGCGCTGGGCTATACGATGGTCTACGGGATCATTCAGCTCATCAACTTCGCGCACGGCGAAGTGGTGATGATCGGCGCGATGGTCGCGTACAGCGTCATCGTCGCGTTGGTCGGCGCGAACGCGCCGCTGCCGCCGCTTGCGATCGTGCTCGCGGGCGCGCTCGTCGCGATTCCCGTTTGCATGGCGGTGGGTTTTACCCTCGAGCGTGTCGCGTATCGCCCGCTGCGCAAAGCGCCAAGGCTCGCACCGTTGATCACCGCGATCGGGCTGTCGATCATCCTGCAGCATCTTGCAATGATCATCTGGAGTCGCAATCCGTTGCCGTATCCGCAGATCGTGCAGTCGGTCAGCTACCACATCACCGGTAACCCGGACGGTGCGACGATCACCAACGTGCAGATTGCGATCATCGGCGTGTCGGTTGCGATGATGGCGGCATTGACCGCGCTCGTGTATCGCACGCGGCTTGGCATCGCGATGCGGGCGACCGCGCAAAACCAGGCGGTTGCAGGCTTGATGGGCATCGACATCAACCGCGTGATCGCGTTGACGTTTGTCATCGCCGGGGCGCTAGGCTCGATAGCCGGCGTGATGATCGGCACGTATTACGGCGTCGTGCATTACCAGATGGGGTTCCTGCTCGGACTCAAGGCATTCTCCGCGGCGGTGCTCGGCGGCATCGGCAATCTCGCGGGCGCGATGCTCGGCGGCTTGTTGCTCGGACTGATCGAGGCGCTTGGGGCAGGCTACGTTGGTGATCTGACCAATCTCTGCTTGCTTTCCTCGTGGTCCGAGACACTTGCCAAGCGCTGCGAGACCGATCCGAACATCGTGTTGTTCGGGTCGAACTACCAGGATGTATTCGCATTCATCGTGCTGATCCTGGTGCTCGTGTTCCGACCCTCCGGCTTGCTCGGTGAGCGCGTCGGCGATCGCGCGTAGAGTCAATCGATGAGCGATACGAGCGTTCGAACTTTCATCGATACGCGTCGCAATCCGGCGCTCTTCTGGGTGGGCGTCGCCATCATCGGCCTGGCGCTGGTCGCGCTGCCGTTCGCACTTGCCAGCATCGGTACAGCCTGGGTGCGCATCACCAATCTCGCGATCCTCTTCGTGTTCCTGGCGCTGGGGCTCAACATCGTCGTCGGTTTCGCGGGTCTCCTCGATCTCGGCTATATCGCTTTCTACGCGGTGGGTGCCTATGTCTACGCGCTGCTCGCCTCTCCGCATTTCAACGTGCATCTGCCGTTCTGGGTGATCCTGCCGATAGGCGCCGCGGTCGCATGTCTTTTCGGCGTGCTGCTCGGTGCACCCACGCTCAAGCTTCGCGGCGACTACCTGGCAATCGTGACACTCGGCTTCGGCGAGATCATTCGCATTTTCTTGAACAACCTCTCGCAGCCGGTGAACATCACCAACGGCCCGCAAGGCGTAACGCTGATCGATCCGTTTCGCATCGGTACGCTCTCGTTTCGCGACACCGACACACTCATGGGTCTCGCGTTCAGCGGCCCGATCAAGTATTACTACCTGCTGCTCGTCGTGTTGATCGTCGTGATCATCATCAACTCGAGGCTGCAGGACTCGCGCATCGGTCGCGCCTGGGAAGCGATACGCGAGGACGAAGTGGCGGCACGCGCGATGGGGATCAACACGCGCAACATGAAGCTTCTCGCGTTTGCGATGGGCGCTTCGTTCGGCGGCGTGGCGGGAGGGATGTTCTCGGCGATGCAGGGCTTCATCAGTCCCGAGAGCTTCATCCTCGTCGAATCGATCATGGTCCTGTCGATGGTCGTGCTGGGCGGCATGGGCAACATCTGGGGCGTGATCCTCGGCGCGCTTTTGCTTTCCTTCGCGCCAGAAGTACTGCGCTATACGGTTGAGCCCGTGCAGCGTGCGCTGTTTGGACGCATGCTGATCGAGCCCGAAGTGATCCGTATGCTGCTGTTCGGCTTCGCGCTCGTGTTGATGATGCTGTTCCGCCCGGCGGGCATCCTGCCATCGGCGACGCGCAAGCGTGAGCTCGAGACCGGCCGTAACGGCGCTGCTGCGACGGTGGCGCGATGAGTGAACCGATGCTTGCGCAAGACGAGAGCGCGCTGCTCACCGGCAACGGGATCACCAAGCGCTTCGGCGGCGTGCAGGCGCTCGCCGACGTGAGCTTTGTCATTCGCCGCGGCGAGATTTATGGACTCATCGGACCGAATGGCGCCGGCAAGACCAGCCTTTTCAACGTGCTCACCGGGATCTACGCGCCCGACGGTGGCACGTTCATCTTCGATGGCATGCCGCTGACCGGACAAAAACCGAACGAAGTCGCGGCACGCGGAATCGCACGAACCTTTCAGAACATCCGCCTGTTCGCGAACCTTTCGGCGCTCGAGAACGTCATGATCGGCCGTCATGTGCGAACGCGGGCCGGCGTGTTCGGCGCGATGCTGCGCAATGCATCGACGCGCGAAGAGGAGCGCGCGATCGAGCGGCGTGCGTACGAGCTTCTCGATTACGTCGGCGTGTCGCGCCGGGCGAACGATCTCGCCAAGCATTTGCCTTACGGTGACCAGCGCCGGCTCGAGATTGCGCGGGCGCTCGCCACCGATCCCAAGCTCCTGGCGCTTGACGAGCCCGCTGCAGGAATGAACGCGACCGAGACCGCATCGCTCGCGAAGTTGCTGCAAACCGTTCGTGACGGGGGCACGACGATTCTTCTGATCGAGCACGACATGAAGCTCGTGATGAGTCTCTGCAGTCGCGTGCTGGTGCTCGACTATGGCCGTAAGATCGCTGAGGGGCCTGCGGCCGAAGTCCAAAAGGACTCCGCAGTCATCTCTGCGTATCTGGGCGGCGACATCGCGCTGCACTTGAAGGGCGCGTAAGCGCAGTTTGCGAATGGACGCGCCTCTGCTCGCGGTGGAGAAGCTCGAAGTCGCTTACGGCGGCATTCAGGCCGTGAAGGGAATCAATCTTCATGTCGGCACCGGCGAGCTCGTCTGCCTGATCGGCGCGAACGGCGCGGGCAAGACAACAACGCTCAAAGGCATTTGCGGACTGCAACCGGTCAGGAGCGGCACGATTCGCTACGCCGGCGACGAGGTCACCGGCCTCCCGTCGTTCGAGCTGGTACGGCGCGGCCTTGCGATGGTGCCGGAAGGCCGTGGCGTGTTCGGTGCACTCACGATCGAGGAGAATCTCGCGATGGGTGCGTACACGCGGCGCGATCGCGCCGGTATCGCGAGCGATCTCGAGCGCGTATTCGCGTTGTTCCCGCGCTTGAAAGAGCGTCGTCGCCAGACCGCGGGCACCTTGTCCGGAGGTGAGCAGCAGATGCTTGCGATGGGGCGCGCCCTGATGTCGCGGCCGCGCCTTTTGCTCCTCGACGAGCCGTCGATGGGGCTTGCGCCGTTGATGGTGCAAAAAGTGTTCGAGACCGTGCTCATGGTGTCGCGCGAAGGTGTGACGATTCTCCTGATCGAGCAGAACGCGAAGCTCGCGCTGGAAGTCGCGCATCGCGGGTACGTGATGGAATCGGGCGACATCACGCTCGCAGGTGATTCGAAATCACTGCTCGGGAACCCTGCTGTGCGCGCGGCGTATCTTGGCGAAGCGTGAAGTGGCTGGGTCGCTTGCGAAGGTAACCAAAACACGTGACCGATCCTCGTTCCGGCTCCAGCGTAATTCGCGAAGCGCGCCCCGTGCGGCTCGACCGCGCGTTCGCGTGGTATTCGGAGGCGATGCGACTTTTCAAGCAGCACCCGCTGGGCTTTGCTGGCATGGCGCTCGTCGTGTTCGTCGGCGAGCTGGTGCTCGACCTGATTCCAACGGTGGGCGCCGCCGCAGCGCGAATCGCGATACCGCTTCTCGCGTGCAGCCTCCTTTACGCAGCGCTTGCCTGCGATCGCGGCGATGCGCCGCGCCTTGCCCACCTTCTTGCGCCGTTTGGCGCACCGTTGCCGGCGATCGGCGCTGTCGTTCGTGCGAGTCTGGTCGTGTCCTGCGTCGAATGGCTCGTTGCCTGGCAGATCGCCGGCATCAATCTCTTTGCCATCGACGACGTGCGTGATCTCAAGCCGGCTGCGGTGCTCGCAATCTACGGATCGGGTGTGGCAATCTCGCTGCCCTTGACGTTGGTGCCGATGCTCGCACTTTTCGAAGGCGCGAGTGCCAGGGAAGCAATTGCGACCAGCGCGGCGGCATTTTTCAAGAATGCGCCCGCGTTCCTGTTGTTCGGCGCGCTATCGATCGCATTATTGGGACTCGCGTTCGTTACACTCGGCCTCGCCTTGCTGATCGTGATGCCGCTGTGGGCGGCTTCGTCTTATGCTGCATGGAAAGACTTGTTTGCGATCGCCTAGGGCCTGTTTACGCAGGGCGAACGAGGGAGCGGACTATGTCGAATGACACGAAAGCCACGAAAAGCCGCGCGGCCAGCGCGACCGAGCGCGGGAGCGTGACCCGCGATCGGCTTCTGGATGCGCTCGAGGCGATCGCCGCCGATGAAGGGCTCGCGGCGCTTTCGCATCGGGCGATCGCGAAGCGAGCACGTCTTCATACCGGTCTTATCCATTACCACTTCGGAACGGTCGACCGCCTGCTCGAGGAAGCACTCGCGCGTCGCGCAAAGCGCTTGTCGGGGTCGCAGCTCGCCGCCCTGTCGGCGTTGTTCGCACGCGAGCGCTGGAGCGTCGAGGATGTGGTGAGCGCATTGTGGCAGCCCTTTTCCCTGATCGGCAGTGAGAGCGACGGGGGCTGGCGCAACTATTTATGCCTCGTCGCGCGTCTTGCCGCCGATTTGAATGGCGAGCGGCTACTTGCGCTGCACTATGAGGACGTTGCGATAGCGGCGCAACGTGCGCTGCGAGCCGCATTGCCGAATGCAAGCGACGCGGCGATTGCATCGGGTCTGCGTTACATACGTACGTTGTTCGACCAGGAATCTCGCGCGCGGTGCGGTAAGCGTGTGGCGCCGGAGTATCACGCGCTGAACGACGCGGAGCTGACCCGCTTCGCGGCGGCGGGCTTGCGCGGATTGGTCGGAAACTCGGCTGCGCCGCAACCATCGTCGCGTCGAGGTGTCGCCGCCGCCTGACCGGTAAGTCGCGAGAGTTAGCCGCTTGTTCAAGCGATCTCGTTGCACGCCCGCTACACTCGAAGCCCTGGTTCGAGGGGACGAGAGACGTGGTTCGGCAGATCGCATTTTCGAGCCTTGCCCGGCCGGGCTTGCGGCCCGCCGACACGAGCAACATCATCGGGACGAGCCGCTCCAACAACGCGCGTGACGGCATTACCGGCGCTCTCATTTATAGCGGCGAGAGCTTCCTGCAACTCGTCGAAGGCGCAGACGCTGCGCTGACCGCGTTGTGGGGCCGGCTTGCCGGCGATGATCGACATCGGCAGCTTGCGTCGCTTTTCGACCGCTCGGTCGCGCAGCGCTCTTTCGGCGACTGGCGCGCGGGCTACATGCCCGAGGAAACGTTGGGAAGCGCGCTGACGCGCTGGAACGGATTCACGCCGCCCCTACCCCTCGTCGAGGTCGATGCGTTGCTCGAATTCTTGCGCGACGCCGAGACGTTTTGACGTGCATCAGGCGGTTGGGCGCGCAACGAAGCTTCGCAGTAAGTCTTCCGTTGCGATGTCGTTCGCGACGACTTCGCTGACGCTTGCGAGCGCCGGCCCGCGTCGCGCCCAATGCACGAGCGCTTCCACCGCATCGGCGCTGCCCTGCAAGTGCGCTTCGACGGTGCCGTCGCGCAAGTTACGTACCCATCCGGTGACGCCGAGTTGCTCGGCGCGACGCATCATCGCGTCGCGATAGCCGACGCCTTGCACGCGTCCGCGAATCAACAGACGGCGGGCAACGAGGTTCACAGGTCATGGCGCGCAAGAAAATGCAGCGCGGCAATCATTTTCCCGTCGGTGAGAAGACCCGCATCGACATCCGCCTCGAGCGTTGCGAGATCGACGATGTGCACGTCGAGAAACTCGCCTTCGTCGAGCCGCGCGCCGACATGCACGAGGTCCTCGGCGAGAAACAACGCAATCGCTTCGGTTGAGTAAGCGACGACCGGATGAATGACGCCGAGCGACGTCCAGTGCGACGCGGTGTATCCCGCTTCTTCGCGTAACTCGCGCTGCGCCGTGTCGAGTGCGCTCTCGCCAGGATCGAGCTTGCCTGCGGGGAACTCGATGAACACCGCATTCACCGGATAGCGAAACTGGCGAACGACGACCACGCGTCCGTCTGCAAGTCGTGGCACGACGAGCGCTGCGCCCGGATGCACGACATACTCGCGAATCGACTCACGCCCATCGGGTAGGCGCACGCGATCGCGCCGCACGTGCAAAAGTGCGCCGTCGAACACGTGCGTCGAAGCGATGCGCGTTTCGACCAGATGCTCGGCGTCGCGTGGCACTCGCGGCGGCGGCCGGCGCTCGTCATCGTCGTCGGTTGGGCTCATTGCGCCCAGTTCCTCGGAATCAGGAAGTCGGTGTACAGCTTCGCTTCAGGCGAGCCCGGCTCGGGTTTCCATTCGTAGCGCCACGACACGCGCGGGGGTAACGACATCAGAATCGCCTCGGTGCGACCGTTGCTTTGCAATCCAAACAGCGTTCCGCGATCCCACACGAGATTGAACTCGACGTAGCGGCCGCGCCGGTAGCTTTGAAACTCGCGCTCGCGCTCGCCGTAAGCGTGATTCCTGCGACGCTCGAGAATCGGCACGTACGCATCGATGAATCGCTCGCCGACCGCGTGCACGAGCGCGAAGCAACGATCGAATCCGCCTTCGTGCAGGTCGTCGAAGAAAATGCCGCCGATGCCACGCGGCTCCTGGCGATGCTTCAAGTAGAAATACTCGTCGCACCAGCGCTTGTAACGCTCGTGAACATCCGCGCCGAACGGCGCAAGCGCTTCGCGACAAGTGCGATGAAAGTGCACGGCATCCTCGACAAAGCCGTAGTACGGCGTGAGGTCCATGCCGCCGCCGAACCACCACAGCGGTTGCGCATCGGCTCTCTCGGCAGCGAACAGCCGCACATTCATATGCACCGTCGGCGCATAAGGATTACGCGGATGCAAGACGAGCGACACGCCGGCCGCGCGCCAGGCGCGGCCGGCGAGTTCGGGACGAGACGCGGTCGCTGATGGCGGCAATGTTTCGCCGCGCACGTCCGAAAAGTTGACGCCGGCGCGCTCGAAGACTGCGCCGTCCTCGATCAGTCGCGCGATTCCTCCTCCGCCTTCAGGACGCGTCCACGCGTCGCGGCGAAAGGACGTTCCTTCGATGTCGGCGAGCTTCGCGACAATTTGTTCTTGCAGCGAAGCGAACCAGTCGCGCGCAGCGTCGAAATTCATTTGCCGGCGAGTGCGCGATGGCCGATGTCGCGGCGATACTGCATCCCGTCGAACGAAATCGCCCCGATCGCGGCGTACGCCCGCTTTTGCGCTTGTTTCAGCGAATCGCCGAGTGCGGTGACGCACAGCACACGCCCACCACTGGTGACGACGTCATCGCCGCGAAGCTCGGTTCCGGCATGGAAAGCGTGCGCATCCGGGTGCGTCTCGCCGTTCACATTAGCGAGCCCGCGGATCAGGTCACCCTTGCGTGGGGCGTCCGGGTAACCGGCCGCGGCGAGAACGACGCCAAGCGCTGCGCGCCGATCCCATTCGGCATCGATGCGATCGAGCGTTCCATCGATTGCATGATCGAGAATGTCGACCAGATCGCTTTTCAAGCGCACGACAATCGGCTGCGTTTCCGGATCCCCCATGCGGCAGTTGAATTCGAGCACACGCGGCGTGCCGGTGGCGTCGATCATCACGCCAGCGTACAGGAAGCCCGTGTACGGAATGCCGTCGGCCGCCATTCCTTGCACCGTTGGCTGGATGACTTCGCGCATCAAGCGCGCGTGCATGGCCGGTGTCACGATCGGCGCAGGAGAGTAGGCGCCCATTCCGCCGGTGTTGGGACCCTCATCGCCATCTCGCAAGCGCTTGTGATCCTGCGACGAGGCGAGCGGCAACACGTTGCGGCCGTCGACGATGACGATGAAGCTTGCTTCCTCGCCCTCGAGCGCTTCCTCGATCACCACGCGCGCACCGGCATCTCCCATTGCGTTGTCGACCAGCATTGCATCGATCGCCGCATGCGCTTCGCGAAGCGTCGTTGCAACGACAACGCCTTTGCCGGCGGCGAGCCCGTCCGCTTTGACGACGATCGGCGCACCATTCGCGTCGACGTGCGCGTGCGCAGCCGTCGCATCCGAGAACGTCGCATAGCGCGCAGTCGGAATTCCGTGACGCACCATGAACGACTTCGCGAAATCCTTCGAGCTTTCGAGTCGCGCCGCTTGTTGCGTCGGACCAAAGACACGCAGCTTCGCGGCGCGAAACGCGTCGACTACACCTTGCGCGAGCGGCGCCTCGGGTCCAACGACCGTCATCGCAATGTCGTTTTCGCGCGCAAATCGCACCAGCGCGTCGTTGCCGCTGACCGATGCGTTGACGAGCGCCGTATCGCGCGCCGTGCCGGCGTTGCCCGGCGCGACGTACACGCGGGCGACGCGCGGACTTTGCGCGAGCTTCCACGCGAGCGCGTGCTCGCGGCCTCCGCTGCCAATGACGAGGATGTTCATTCGATGATCTCGTCGGCACGAAGCGTGAGCGACGGCGGAAGCGCGAGCATGAGTGTCCTCGCCGTCCTGGAGTTGACGACCAGCTCGAACTTCGTTGGTTGCGTCACCGGAAGGTCGCCAGGCTTTGCGCCGCGGAGAATCTTGTCGATGTAGTTCCCGAGCTCGCCATACGTGGCCTGGAGGTTCGCGCCGTAGGAAAGCAGACCGCCGGCCAGCGGGAACTCGCGCGCACCGAAGATGGCGGGCAGCCGATGCGCGGCTGCAAGGCTCACGATTCCCTTCATCTCGGAATGGAACAATGCGTCGTTCTGGACCACGAGGAAATCGGGCGTCTGCGCCATCGCGCGAAGCAGCCGGTCGATCTCGCCAAGTTCGCGTTTGGCCACGATCGCAAGACGCAACCCAAGCAACTGCGCGGCGGTCTCGGCATCCTTCACGAACCCTCGCGTGGAAGGATTCTCCGGATTCACGAGCGCCACCGCGCGTAATGATCCGGGAACCACTTCCCTCATCACCTGCAGCTGCTTGCCGGCGATGGCAGCGCCGATATTGCTCACGCCGGTGAGGTTGCCTTCCGGGCGGGCCAGATTGTCGACCAGGCCCTGTGAGTCGCTGGTTGCGAACACGACCGGGATGTCGCGCGTCGCCTTCCTGGCGGCGTGCGCCGACACCGTTTGCAGCGCCACGATAACATCAACCCTGCGTCGAACGAGGTCACCTGCGAGCCCTTCCAGTCGCTCGGGCTTTCGGTCAGCGTAGCGGTACTCGCTGACCACGTTCCTGCCCTCGACCCAGCCCAGTTCGCGGAGCCGCTGCTGGACAGCGGCGAAAATCCATTGACCGGAATCGCTTGAGCCATGGAACAGATAGCCGACTCGGGCGACTTTTGGCGACGCTGTCGGCTGCCCGACGGCCACTGCGGGAAAGAGACCGAGGAACAGCAACATGCGCCGGCGACCGTCTGGTGTCATCGAGGACCCCTGCTCCGCCGGCGTGTTCAATGCCTGAAATGCCGCACGCCGGTGAATGCCATCGCCACGCCACGCTCGTTCGCCGCGGCGATCACTTCCGCGTCGCGCATGCTGCCGCCGGGCTGAATCACCGCCACCGCGCCGGCATCGGCCACGACATCGAGCCCGTCGCGAAATGGAAAGAATGCGTCCGAGGCGACGACCGAGCCTTTGAGCTCGAGTCCCGCGTGCTTCGCCTTGATCGCCGCGATTCGGGTCGAATCGACGCGACTCATCTGTCCCGCGCCAATGCCGAGCGTGCGTCCCTCCCCGCAAAACACGATGGCGTTCGACTTCACGTACTTCGCAACGCGCCACGCGAACAGCAGGTCGTCCATTTGTGCATCGGTCGGTGACTTCTTCGTGACAATGCGAAGCTCGTAGGCGCGAATCGTTGCGGCATCCGCAGTTTGCACGAGCAACCCGCCACCTACGCGCTTGAAGTCGAACGCAGCGCGCGCAGGGTGGTGACCCTCCGGCGACTCCATCTCGAGCACCCGAACGTTCGGCTTGCGCTCGATGGCGACAAGGGCCTCACGCGTGAACGAAGGCGCAATCAACACCTCGAGAAATTGTGCCGCAACGGCTTCCAGCGTTTCCGCATCCACCGGGACGTTGAATGCGATGATGCCGCCGAACGCAGAGGCCGAATCGGTCGCGAATGCCCTGCGATACGCGTCGATCGCCGAGGCTGCGGTCGCAACCCCGCATGGATTGGCGTGTTTGACGATGACGCACGCCGTCGACGCGAAGCCCTTGACGCATTCCCATGCCGCGTCGGCGTCGGCGAGGTTGTTGTAGGAAAGCTCCTTGCCCTGCAGCTGCCGAAAGCGCGCGATCGAGCCTTGCGGCGCATCGTCGTCGCGATAGAAGGCGGCGCTTTGATGCGGGTTCTCACCATAGCGCAGCGTCTGCACGAGCTCACCTGCATAGCGAAACGACGTCGGAAATCCGCCCGTTGCGCCATCGAGATTGCGCGCGGTCAGCCAGTTCGCGATCGCGCCGTCGTACGCTGCCGTATGGGCAAATGCCTTTTGCGCGAGACGAAAGCGCGTGTCGTCGGAAAGCGCTCCAGCGTTCGAAGTCAACTCGTCTAGCACCTTCGCATAATCGTCGGGATCGACGACGATGCCGACATGCGCCCAGTTCTTCGCCGCCGAACGCACCAGCGCCGGACCGCCGATGTCTATGTTCTCGATTGCGTCGTGCAGTGTGACTCCAGGCTTTGCAACGGTCTCACGAAACGGGTAGAGATTCACGACCACCAGGTCGATGGTCGGAATGTCGTGCTTTGCGAGCGCTTCGCGATGCGCGGCAACATCGCGGCGCGCGAGAATGCCACCGTGCACGCGAGGATGCAGCGTTTTGACGCGACCATCGAGCATCTCGGGAAAGCCGGTATGCGTTCCGATGTCGGTCACTGCAATCCCCGCATCGCGAATCGCCTGAGCAGTGCCGCCGGTGGACAAGAGCTGCACGCCCCGTGCAGAAAGCGCACGAGCGAGATCGGCGATACCGCGCTTGTCGGAGACCGAAAGGAGCGCCTGCGAAACGCGCACGGCGGTCCTTAAAGAAGCTTGTGCTTGGTGAGCTTCGTCCGCAGCGTGTTGCGATTGACGCCGAGCATGTCGGCCGCCTGCGTCTGGTTTCCCTGCGCGCGCGCCATGACGTTTGCCAGCAACGCCCGCTCGACGTGATCGATCACCATGTCGTAGACGTTGGACGCACACTCGCCGTCGAGCTTGCGAAAATACTGGTCGAGCGAACGATCGATGCTGCGCCCGATCTCGGTGCTGCCGTTGAGCCTGGTCGTTCTTTTCACGCGGCGAGGGCCTCCCTACCCCACGACGCACCTTCGTCACGCGGCGCATGCCCGCGTGCGAAGCCGCCGTCGACGATCACACCGCTTTGATAAGCGAGTCGATCGCCTGCGTCGGCAAGCTGGTCGAAATAGTGTCTGACCGCGGCGATCTGCGCAGCCGCCGTCGTTGTTTGATTGAATTGCGCGCGCACCGCGGCACCGCCGATCAGATCGCGCGTGTACCAGCCGAGGTGCTTGCGTGCGATGCGCACACCGGCCTCCTCGCCATAGAACGCAAGATGATCATCGAGGTGCGCGAGTATCGCTTCGCGCGCCTCCTGCACCGTCGGTGGCGGCAGCGCCTCACCGGTTGCGAGAAAGTGTTCGATTTCGCGGAATATCCACGGCCGTCCTTGCGCCGCGCGACCGATCATGATCGCGTCTGCACCGGTCGATTCGAAGACCTCCTTGGCCCGCTGCGGCGTTGTGATGTCGCCGTTGGCGATGACGGGAATCGACACGGCGTCCTTCACGCGCCTAATCGTTTGGTATTCGACCGGCCCCACGAACATGCAAGCGCGCGTGCGGCCGTGCACGGTCAACGCCGCGATCCCGCTTCGCTCGGCGATCGCAGCGACGGCCAGTGCATTGCGATGCTGGGGATCGACGCCGGTGCGAATCTTGAGCGTGACGGGCACGTCGACGGCGGCAACGACTGCATCGAGGATCGCTCGAACCAGCGCTTCGTCGGCGAGGAGCGCCGAGCCTGCAGCGGCGTTGCAAACTTTCTTCGCCGGACAACCCATGTTGATGTCGATGATCTGGGCGCCACGCTCGACGTTGTAGCGGGCGGCATCAGCCATCGTTGCAGGATCCGCACCTGCGATTTGCACGACGATCGGCGCGGGCTCACCTTCGTGATCGATTCGCCGCCGCGACTTGTCGGTAGTGCGCAACAGCGGATTGCTCGCCACCATTTCCGACACCGCGTAGCCCGCACCCATGCGGCGACACAGCACGCGGAACGGTCGATCGGTGACGCCGGCCATCGGTGCGACGGCGAGCGCGTTGTGCAACGTGTGATAACCGATGCGCACGACGAACGATGTTGCGAAGGGGGAGCGGATTATAACCACAACTTCCCGCGTCGCGCATCGCGAAATCGAGCGCGCTGACGATCAACTTGACAATCGAATCGTCATCACGCCATAAAAAAGAAAGTGAGCACTTCGATGTGTCGCAGGCACGCTCGATGCAGTCACTGGTGTTGCGTGCAGTTCCGCCGAAAATCGTGTGGCTTTGCGCCTCATTAAACACATTCGCTGAATCGACGCTGATACAGTCGGGCGCACTCGGTCGCGCGGCGACGCGGCCTGCGGCCCTCCCAAGGGCGCCGCGCTTCCCCCGCCACCGATTTTCGGGTCGACATTTCGGCCGAAAGTAGGTTTGCACTTTCGGCGATCATTTTCAGCGAATTCCAAAAAGCATGGTGCGCGCGAAAGCCCGCTTCACAGGCGGCAACGCGTCGAGTGCTGCGAGCGCCAATCCGCGCGGCCAGCGCACCAGCGGAATGTCGTTGCCGAAAATGCGGACGAGACCGTGTGTGAACGCAATTCCCGCCGCGCGATCGGGCGCGCGGCGCATTGCGAAGCGTGCGAGCATCGATGGCGTGCCTATTTCATCGCGAGACGCTGCAAGTATCGATTGCGAAAGCTCCCACGCATCGCGCAACCCGAGGTTCAGCCCCTGTCCTGCAACGGGGTGGAGCTGCTGCGACGCGTTGCCGATCACAAGTGAGCGCGCCGCGACGGCTGGACGCGTGCGTTCGAGCACCAGCGGAAACGTGCGCAACGACTCGACGCGCGCGAAGCCTGCAACTCGCGTGCCGAAGCGCCTCGCAAGCGCGGTGAGAAACGCATCATCGGCGAGCGCAAGCAGTGCACGCGCGCGATCGGGACGCATGGTCCATACCAGTGCGTAATGATCGCCCTCGGGCAACAACGCCATCGGGCCTTCGGGCGTGAAGCGCTCGTAAGCGACGCCTTGATGCGGATGATCGAGCCACAGCGAACCCACCAGGGCAACCTGGCCGTAATCATGCCGCACGCGTTGCATACCCTGCACGAATGTGCCGGCGCCATCGGCAACCACGGCCAGTCGTGCACGGATGCGCTCGTCGCTCCCTTCGAGCGCAAGCGTTGCGTGCAACGGATCGCCGTCGACTCGCGCAACGGTCGTACCGAAGCGAGTTGTTAGTCCGCAGCGTTCGAGTGCTTTGTCAAGCTCGTGTTGCAACGCACCGTGCGACACGACGTAACCGAGCGCAGGCACGCTTTGCTCGTCAGCGCGAAGACGCGTCGTGCCGAAGCCGCCGGCCTGCGAGACATCGATCGCCGTGATCGCCGTAACAGCACCCGGAACTTCCTCGAGCGATGGCCAGATTCCGATGCGCTCGAAGATCAGGCGCGCGCCGTGCGACAGCGCAAGAGAACGATCACCCTTCGATCTCATCGCTGGCGCGCGTGCGTCGAGCGCGACGACGTCGAGTTCGTGACCGGCGAGCGCGAGGGCGAGCGTCGCGCCAACCGGCCCCGCACCTACGATACAAACATCTACTGACAACTGTTTTCGACGTCCTGAATCGTTTTCGGCGTCGCGGCGGTCAGGTTCTCGATGCCATCAGCGGTAACGAGCACGTCGTCCTCGATCCGCACGCCGATGTTGCGAAACGCGGCCGGAATGTCGTCCGCGCTGCGGATATAGCAGCCCGGCTCGACGGTCAGCACCATGCCGGGCTTGAGTTGCATCGATTCACCCGCCACCTGATACAGCCCGGCGTCGTGCACGTCCATGCCGAGCCAATGCCCGGCGCGGTGCATGTAGAAGCGCTTGTAGCTTGCGCTTTCCAGCGCTGCGTCGAGCGGTCCTTCGATCAGCTTTAGATCGATCAATCCTCGTGCGATGACACGCTCGGCCACTTCGTGGTAGTCCTTGAATCCCGCGCCTGGCTTCACCGCATCGAGGCACGCGAGCTGTGCCGCGAGCACGACTTCGTAGACATCGCGTTGCGGGCCGCTGAACTTGCCATTCACCGGAAACGTGCGGGTGATGTCTGAGGCGTAGCCCTGATACTCGCAACCGGCATCGATCAATAGCAAATCACCGTCCTTCATGCGACGATCGTTGTCGCGATAATGCAGCACGCACGCGTTCGGTCCCGACGCGACGATCGACGGATACGCGACCTCGCGCGCGCCGCCGCGCAGGAACTCGTGCAGGAGCTCGGCTTCGACTTCATACTCGTGCCAGCCGGGGCGTGCCTCGCGCATCGCGCGCCGGTGCGCTGCGCTCGAAATCCCCGCCGCTTTTCTCATCAGCGCGATTTCATGCTGGTCCTTGATCAGCCGCTGCGAATCCAGCAGCGCGCGAATGTCGACGATTGTCTCGGGGGCTGCAACGCCGGTGCGAACGCGTGCCCGCACGTCGTTGAGAAGCTGGGTGACCTGGCGATCCCAGCTTTCGAAAAGACCGAGAGGCGTGAATAACGCAGGGCGATCGCCGGTCAGCTCGATCAGGCGAGACGATAGCTCGCCGATCGGGTACGCCTCGTCGAAGCCGAACCCTTCTTTCGCAGCGGCGGGGCCGAAGCGAAAGCCGTCCCAGATTTCACGCTCTTCGTTCTTCTCGCGACAAAACAGCACGTGCCTGTCCCCGTCGTCGCTTGCGACGAGCGCGATCACCGCTTCGGGCTCGGCGAATCCCGACAGATAATAGAAATAGCTGTCGTGTCGATACGGAAACAACGAATCGCGATTGCGCGCGACTTCGGGTGAAGTCGGAACAATCGCGAGCCCACCGCCTTCCTTGCGCATCGCGTGCAGCACCGCTTCGCGTCGTTGCCGATAGATCGGCGGCGCAGCCGAGTTTGCGTCGTCTTTCACGATGAACCGCGTCGGTTGAATTGCTCGATTATAGAGCGGCGGCGCGCGCGGCGCAGCCTTCCGCTACCATCGAAGCATGACCGCGGCGCCTCCGCAAGAAATCGCATCCGCGGACTCACGCGGCCTGCGCGAAGCCAAGCGAGCGCTCCGCGCGAGAGTTCTAGCCGAGCGCGACAAGCTCACGGCCTCTGTGCACGCATCCGAGTCGGCGCGAATTGCAGCACGCTTGAGCGAGCTTGCTGCTTTTCGCAAGGCAGCGACGATCCTCGTCACACTGCCGTTCGGAAGCGAGTGGGATGTGCTTCCGTTGGTGCAACGCTCGCTCGCAGACGGCAAGACTGTCGCGATTCCGCGTGTCGATGCCAATGCGCGAATGCTCGTGTTGCATGTCGTCACCGACCTCGCGCGTGATATTGCGACAGGCTTTCGCGCAATTCCCGAGCCGAACCCCTCGACAGCGATCGTCGATCCGCAAGCAGTCGACTGGGTGCTCGTCCCCGGCGTTGCGTTCGACCGCCAGGGACGGCGACTGGGATACGGTGGCGGCTACTACGACCGCCTGTTGCCGCTGTGCCGCGACGATGTCCAGCGTGCCGCCGGCGCGTTTTTGATGCAGCTCGTCGACGAAGTGCCGGCCGCGCAGCACGACGTGCGCATCGACCTGGTCGCGCTACCCGATCAAGTTGTCATCGTCGATTCGCAGCGTTCGCCGGACGGTTCAGAATAAGCATCCTTGCAAAGAAGAGGGCTCCCCATGGCACCGCTCGACTCCTCGCCGGATCGCGACCCCATCGAGACGCAGGAATGGATCGATGCACTCAAGGGCGTTCTTGCTGCCGAGGGACCCGACCGCGCGCATTTCATCATCGAACGGTTGATCGACGTCGCGCGGAAGGACGGTGCCTACCTCCCGTTCTCCGCGAACACCGACTACATCAACACGATCCCGCACGACCTGCAGCCCAAGTTCCCGGGTGACGCCGAGCTCGAAGAGCGTATTCGCGATTACGCACGCTGGAATGCAATGGCGATGGTGGTACGCGCGAACAAGTCGACCAATGTCGGCGGCCACATCGCGAGCTACGCGTCGGCCGCAACGCTGTACGACGTCGGGTTCAACCATTTCTGGCATGCACCCTCTGCCGAGCATGGCGGGGATCTGGTGTTCGTGCAGGGCCATTCAGCACCCGGCGTCTATGCACGGGCGTTCATGCTTGGTCGATTCACCGAATCGCAGCTCGACAATTTCCGTCAGGAAGTCGACGGCACGGGCATCTCGTCGTATCCGCATCCGTGGTTGATGCCCGAGTTCTGGCAATTCCCCACGGTGTCGATGGGGCTCGGACCCCTGATGGCGATTTATCAGGCACGCTTCATGAAATACCTTGCCGATCGCGGCATCGCGAAGACCGAAGGCCGCAAGGTGTGGGCGTTCATGGGCGACGGTGAGATGGACGAGCCCGAGTCGACAGGTGCTCTCGGCATGGCGGGCCGCGAGCGTCTCGACAATCTGATCTTCGTAATCAATTGCAATCTGCAGCGTCTCGATGGACCCGTGCGCGGCAACGGCAAGGTCATCCAGGAGTTCGAAAGCGTTTTCCGCGGCGCCGGTTGGAACGTGATCAAGGTCGTGTGGGGAACCAAGTGGGATCAGCTTCTTGCGCGCGACAAGGGCGGCTTCCTGCACAAGCGAATGATGGAAGCCGTCGACGGTGAATATCAGACGTTCAAGGCGAAAGACGGCGCGTATGTGCGCAAGTACTTCTTTGGAAAGTATCCCGAGCTTCTCGACATGGTCGCCGACTGGAGCGACGCCGACATCTGGGCGTTGAATCGCGGAGGTCACGATCCGTTCAAGGTGTATGCCGCGTATCAATCCGCGGTGAATCACCGCGGCCAACCGACGGTGATTCTCGCCAAGACGATCAAGGGCTTCGGGATGGGAACCGCCGGCGAAGCGCAGAACATCACGCACCAGCAAAAGAAAATGGACGTCGAGGCGATCAAGCGCTTTCGCGATCGCTTTCGCCTGCCAGTCGCCGACGACAAGCTCGAGCACATGCCTTATCTGACGTTTCCCGAAGGCAGTCGCGAGCTCGAATACATGCGCTCGTCGCGCATGAAGCTCGGCGGTTATTTGCCGCAGCGTCGCCGCAAGGTCGAGCCGATGCAAGTGCCGCCGCTCACGACATTCGAGCGCTTGTTGAAAAGCAGCGACGATCGCGAAATCTCGACAACGATGGCTTTCGTGCAAATGCTGCAAACGCTCGTGCGCGACAAGACGCTCGGCAAATTCATCGTGCCGATCGTTCCTGACGAGTCGCGCACGTTCGGCATGGAAGGCATGTTTCGCCAGCTCGGCATCTGGAATCAGCAGGGCCAGCTCTACACGCCCGAAGACGCCGACCAGCTCATGTTCTACAAGGAGAGCAAGACAGGGCAGATACTGCAGGAAGGGATCAACGAAGCGGGCGCAACAGCCGACTGGATCGCTGCGGCAACGTCGTATTCGACGCACGGCGTGCAGATGATTCCGTTCTACATCTTCTATTCGATGTTCGGAATGCAGCGCGTCGGTGATCTTTTGTGGGCTGCCGGCGATATGCGTTGCCGCGGCTTCCTGCTAGGGGGCACGGCGGGACGCACGACGTTGAATGGCGAGGGACTGCAGCACGAGGACGGCCATTCGCATCTCATGTCCGCGACGATTCCCAATTGCATCTCCTACGATCCGACGTTCGCGTACGAGGTGGTGACGATCATCCAGGATGGGTTGCGCCGGATGGTGGCGAATCAGGAGGATGTCTATTACTACGTCACGCTGATGAACGAGAATTACACGCATCCCGCAATGCCCGAAGGCAGCGCGACGGGGATCTTGAAAGGGATGTACAAGCTCCGCGATGGCGCGAAGGCTTCGAAAAAAGGTGCGCTGCGTGTGCAGTTGCTCGGCTCGGGAACAATCTTGCGCGAAGTGATCGCCGCAGCGGAATTGTTGAAGAGCGACTGGAGCATCGATGCCGACTTGTGGAGCTGTCCTTCCTTTACCGAGCTTGCGCGCGAAGGTTATGCGGCGCAGCGCCACAATCTTTTGCATCCGACCGCAGCACCGCGCCGCTCGTACGTCGAAGAATGCCTCGGCGGTACGACAGGGCCGATCGTCGCCGCGAGTGATTACATGCGACTGTTTGCCGATGAGATCAGGCCGTTCGTTCCTCGTCGCTACGTGGTGATGGGCACCGACGGCTTCGGGCGGTCTGACACACGCGAGAAGTTGCGACATCATTTCGAAGTCGACCGACGCTGGGTGACCATTGCCGCGCTCAAAGCGCTCGCCGACGAGGGTGCGCTGCCGGCGGCGAAAGTGTCGGAAGCGATCAAGAAATACGGGCTCGATTCGAGCAAACCTGCGCCCTGGACGGTGTAATGAGCACGATCGACGTGAAGGTTCCTGATATCGGCGATTTCACCGACGTTCCCGTCATCGAAGTTTTGGTTGGGTTGGGGGATTCGGTCAAAGCCGAGGATTCGCTCGTCACGCTCGAATCGGATAAGGCGACGATGGATGTGCCGTCGCCGTCCGACGGTGTCGTGAAGGAACTGCGCGTCAAAGTCGGCGACAAGGTGAGTCAAGGCTCTTCGATCGTCGTGCTCGAGTCGGGCGCGGCGAAGGCGTCCGCTGGCGGGGCGTCGACCAAACCAGCAGAGTCGAACGGTGCCAAGGCTCCTGCGACGGCGTCGATGCAAGCGCCGGAGCCGAGTGACGCCGAGAATGCGCCTCGTGGCGAAAAGGGGCTCGCCGATACGCCCGGGGAAGGTGCGTCGGCGACGCCTCCCGAAGGTGCGAGTGTTGAAGTGAAGGTGCCGGACATCGGCGACTTCAAGGATGTCCCGGTGATCGAGATTTTCGTCAAGCCCGGCGACATCGTGAAAGTCGACGATCCGCTTTTGACGCTCGAATCGGACAAGGCGACGATGGACGTGCCCGCGCCAATTGCCGGTGCGGTGCAGGGCGTGCGCGTTTCGGTTGGTGATCGCGTCAGCGAAGGAACGGTGATCGCGAGTATTGCGAAGGCAGGTGGCGCGCCCGCGCCGGCCGCGCGACCTGCTTCGTCAGCCGCTGCTGCGAGCGCGCCCGCTGCATCGCAAGCCCCTGGTGCACCCACGGCCGGTACATCCCAAGCACCGATGCCCGCACCGGCCGCGCCTGCTGCAGCGCCTGTCGACACGACCGCATTCAAGTCCGCGCATGCATCGCCTTCGGTTCGCAAATTCGCGCGCGAGCTCGGCGTCGATTTGTCGAAACTGAAGGGAAGCGGACCGAAAGGTCGCATCCTTCAGGAAGATGTGCAGGCCTACGTGAAGCAGGCGCTCGCCGCACCAGCCGCCAAAGGGTCGAGCGTCAGCGGTGGCGGCACGCTTGATCTATTGCCGTGGCCGAAAGTCGACTTCGCGAAGTTCGGCGCGATCGAAGCGAAGCCGTTGTCACGCATCAAGAAGATTTCCGGCGCGAATCTCGCGCGCAACTGGGTGATGATCCCGCACGTCACGCAGCATGACGACGCCGACATCACCGAGCTCGAGGCGCTGCGCGTGCAGCTCAACAAGGAGCACGAAAAAGCGGGCGTGAAATTCACGATGCTCGCGTTCCTGATCAAGGCAAGTGTTGCGGCGCTGAAAAAATTTCCCGATTTCAACAGCTCGCTCGACGGGGACAATCTCGTCTACAAGAAATATTTCAATGTCGGCTTCGCCGCGGACACGCCGAGTGGTCTCGTCGTGCCCGTCATCAAGAACGCCGATCAAAAGGGACTCGTTGCGATCGCCAAGGAGATGGCCGACCTTTCAGCGAAAGCGCGCGAAGGCAAGCTTGGGCCGGCCGACATGCAGGGCGGATGTTTCTCGATCAGCTCGCTCGGTGGCATCGGCGGAACTGCATTCACGCCGATCGTGAACGCACCCGAAGTTGCGATCCTCGGCGTGTCGAAGAGCGCGATGAAACCGGTGTGGGATGGCAAGGCGTTCGCACCGCGATTGATGTTGCCGTTGTCACTTTCGTACGATCATCGCGTGATCGACGGTGCTGCCGCTGCGCGTTTCACCGCGTATCTCGCGCAAATTCTCGCCGACTTCCGGCGCGTCATTCTTTAGGGGCAGTTGATGGCCACGCTGGAAGTGAAGGTCCCGGACATCGGCGACTTCAAGGACGTGCCGGTCATCGAAGTGCTCGTGAAGCCCGGCGACTCGATCAAGCCCGAAGATCCGCTGGTCACGCTCGAATCGGACAAGGCGACGATGGACGTGCCATCGCCTGCGGCGGGCACGGTGAAATCGATTGCAGTCAAAGCCGGTGACAAGGTGAGCGAAGGCACGCTGGTGCTCACGCTCGAAAGCGATGCGGCGGGTGCGGCGAAAGAGCAAGCCAGGCCTGCCGCGCAACCGGCGCCTTCACCGCCGCCGACGCAAACCGCCTCGCAACCGCTTGCGCAGCCTGCCCAGTCGCCAACTCCTTCTGCTCCGGCGCCCGTCGGCACGTACCAAGGTAACGTCGACGTCGAGTGCGAAATGCTCGTGCTCGGTGCGGGACCGGGCGGCTACAGCGCCGCGTTTCGTGCCGCCGATCTCGGAATGAAAACGGTGATCGTCGAGCGCTACAAGACGCTCGGGGGGGTGTGCCTCAACGTGGGTTGCATTCCATCGAAAGCGCTATTGCACATCGCTGCCGTCGTCGACGAAGCGAAAGCGATGGCCGAGCACGGCATCGCATTCGCCGCGCCGAAAATCGATCTTGCCAAACTTTTAGGTTGGAAAGACAAAGTCGTCGGCAAGCTCACCAGCGGCCTCGCGGGAATGGCGAAGGCGCGCAAGGTCGAGGTCGTGCGCGGCATCGGGCGCTTCGTCGACGCCTATCACCTCGAAGTCGAGTTGACCGAAGGCGAGGGCCAGCAAAAAACCGGCGCCAAAAAAGTCGTTAAGTTTGCGAAGGCAATCATCGCGGCCGGCTCGCAAGCGATTCAATTGCCTTTCGTGCCGCAGGATCCGCGCATCCTCGATTCGACGTCGGCCCTACTTCTCCAAAGCACGCCGAAGCGCATGCTCGTCGTCGGGGGCGGAATCATCGGTCTCGAGATGGGAACCGTGTACTCGACGCTCGGCGCGCGCCTGGATGTCGTCGAAATGATGGATGGGTTGATGCCGGGCGCGGATCGCGACCTCGTCCGCGTGTGGGAGAAGATGAACAAGCCGCGCTTCGATCGCATCATGTTGAAGACCAAAACGGTCGCGATCGACGCGCGCAAGGACGCGATCTACGCGACGTTCGAAGGTGAAGGCGCTCCGCAAGGCCCTCAGCCGTACGACGCGGTGCTGATGAGCGTTGGTCGCTCGCCGAATGGGAAAAAGATCGGCGCGGAGAACGCAGGCTTTACCGTCAGCGACCGCGGCTACATCGGCGTTGACTCGCAAATGCGCACGAATGTCCCGAACATCTTCGCGATCGGCGACATCACCGGTCAGCCGATGCTTGCGCATAAGGCCGTGCATGAAGGCCATGTTGCCGCCGAAGCCGCGCAAGGTGAGAAGAGCTTTTTCGACGCTCGCGTAATTCCCTCGGTCGCCTACACCGATCCCGAGATCGCGTGGGTCGGTGTTACCGAGGACGAGGCGAAAGCAAACGGCCAGAAGGTCGAGAAAGGGTTGTTTCCCTGGGCCGCGTCGGGGCGCGCGATTGCGAACGGTCGCGACGAAGGTTTCACGAAATTATTATTCGACGCACAAACGCATCGCATTGTCGGCGGTGGAATCGTCGGTACGCATGCGGGCGATTTGATCAGCGAGATTGCGCTTGCGGTGGAAATGGGTGCGGACGCGGTCGACATCGGCCGCACGATCCATCCGCATCCGACGTTGTCCGAGTCGGTAGGGCTAGCGGCGGAAGTGTACGAAGGCGTGTGCACCGACTTGCCGCCGATTCGAAAACGCTGACGTCATCGTTCCGCGATTGATTCCGTGGCGGATGCACGCAGCAAGCTTCTTCCGAAACCGGCGAGCAAAAGCGCTCGCTGGACCTCCTTTGTCGCGAGCGAAGCGCGTGGTCGAGCAGCGCGCGGCCTCGAGGAAGAAGGCAATCCGCAGCACCGGGTGCGCGTCGAATACAGCAAGTACACGCTGCTCGTTCACATCTCCGACGAAGATGGCGGCGGCTGGACGACCGTTGCGATCGATAGAGCGACGCGCGAGTGGTCGATCGCGCAGCGGCGCAAGCAACTGGACGCGGCGACGGCAGCGTTCGCTTTGCTCTACGCATGATTGCGCGAATTACGGCACCAACGACAAGAACAGGAACGCGGCGAACAACACGAGGTGAATCGCGCCCTGCATGAGTGTCGTGCGGCCGGAACCGAGCGTCAGCGTCGTGACCACGAATGTCAGCGCCATCAGCGCGATATTCGTCGCGCCAAGACCGAGCACCAGCGGCAGATCGAGTGCGATGGCGGCGACGACTACCGCCGGAATCGTGAGTCCAATGCTCGCGAGCGCCGAGCCGATCGCGAGGTTGAGGCTCGTTTGAAGACGGTTCGATCGCGCCGCACGCAGCGCTGCAGTCGTCTCGGGCGCGAGCACCAGCAGCGCGATGGCGATTCCGATGACCGCTTGCGGCGCTCCGACGTTGCGCACGATCGCTTCGATGACCGGTGACAGGAGTTTCGCAAGGCCCACGACCGCGACCAGCGCCACCACCATAAGACCGAAGCTCTTCCAGGCCGCGCGCGCATTGGGAGGGGGCGCATGCTCGTCTTCGCTGGCCGAGCCCGCCGCCGGCAGGAAATAATCGCGATGCCGCACCGTCTGAATGAACACGAAGACGAGCCACAGGACGAGCGACATCACCGCGACGAACGCGAGTTGCGCATTGTTGTACGTGCCCTCGGGCGAGCTCGTGGTGAAGACAGGGACGACCAGCGAAAGCGTGGCGAGCGAGATCAGCGCGGCGATCCCCGACCGCGCGCCCTCCATGTGAAACGACTGCTCGTGATGGTGAATGCCGCCGACGAGCACGCACGCGCCGACAACACCGTTGCATATGATCATGACGGCTGCGTAGATCGTGTCGCGCGGCACGACCGCCTTGTCGGCCCCGCCGGAAAGCATCAAAGACAGGATCAGTGCGACCTCGATGACCGTGACAGCGAGCGCCAATACCAGCGTGCCGAACGGCTCGCCGACCTTGTGTGCGACGACTTCGGCGTGATGCACGGCGACGATCACCGCGGCGATGAGCGACAGTCCGGCGACAACGTTGAACCATGCGGACGACGGGAGCAGCGCACCCGCGATGAGCACGGCGAGCGCGATCAATGGGGCGAATGCGGTGAAGCGCGCCGCCGCGCCGGACGTATCGGATTTTGCGTCGTCGACCATCGTTTTCATCGATTGTACGAAGGGTTGATAGAATTTGTTGATGAACCAGGATGAGCAAAAGCGCGCCGTGGCGCGCGAGGCGATCAAGCATATCGTCGATGACACGTATGTCGGTGTCGGCTCCGGCTCGACAGCGAACTTTTTCATCGACGAGCTCGCGAAGATCAAGGACCGCATCAAAGGCGCGGTCGCAAGCTCGGTCAAGTCGGCCGAGCGATTGAAATCGAACGGCATCCCGGTCGAGGAGCTCAACAACACCGGCGACCTTCAGGTTTACGTCGATGGCGCCGACGAGGTGACCGAGCACGGCGCGATGATCAAAGGGGGCGGCGGCGCGTTGACCCGCGAGAAGATCGTCGCCGCCGCATCGAGGAAGTTCGTTTGCATCGTCGACGAGTCCAAACTGGTTCCCGTCCTCGGCAAATTCCCGTTGCCGATCGAGGTGATTCCGATGGCGCGCAGCTTCGTCGCGCGTGAGCTCGCGAAGCTCGGCGGACAGCCGGAGTGGCGCATGGGATTCACGACCGACAATGGCAATCTCGTGCTCGACGTACGCGGATTGTCACTCGTCGACCCGGTCGACGTGGAGACGAGGATCAATCAGATTGCTGGCGTCGTGACGGTGGGTCTGTTTGCGCGCCGTGGCGCCAACGTGATGTTGGTGGGGACCGGGCAAGGCGTGAAGACGCTGGTTCCGGGACGGCCTTAGCCGTACTACGCATCGCACGCTAGAATCCGCGCATGACCAATCTCGCCGTTCCCGGTCTTGGCAGCTTCGCCAACATTGCCGATTACGTCGATGGCGTCGGCGTGGCCGCTCGCGCGGCGGCGAGTGCGCTCGCGCGCGCCGATACTGCGACCAAGGATCACGCGCTGACAGCGACTGCCAATGCAATCCGGCGGGACGACGCGCGCCTGCTTGCGGCGAATGCCGACGATGTCGCCGCCGCGCATAAGAAAGGGCACGACGCCGCGTTCATCGATCGCTTGACGCTGACGTCGGCGTCGATCGCTGCGATGGCCGAGGGCGTGGAAGCAATTGCAAAGCTTCCCGACCCCGTCGGCGAAATCAGCGATCTCTGCCATCGCCCGAGCGGCATTCAAGTCGGCAGGATGCGCGTGCCGCTGGGCGTGGTCGCGATCATCTACGAATCGCGGCCGAACGTGACCGCCGATGCGGCAGCGCTATGTCTTAAAGCCGGTAACGCAACGATCTTGCGCGGTGGATCGGAAGCGCTCGCGAGCAACGCGGCGATTGCAGCGTGCATTCACGAAGGATTGCGGTCGGCGGGACTTCCCGAAACCGCGGTCCAGGTGATCGCGACACCCGATCGCGACGCGGTCGGCCATTTGATTGCCGACGACAAGCACATCGATGTGATCGTTCCGCGTGGCGGCAAGGGGCTGATCGAGCGTATCACGCGCGACGCGAAAGTTCCCGTCATCAAGCATCTGGACGGTGTTTGTCATGTGTATGTCGACGCTGCCGCCGACGTCAACATGGCGGTGCGGATCGCAGACAACGCAAAGACGCAGCGCTACGGCACCTGCAACACGATGGAAACGCTGCTGGTGCACGCGGCGATCGCGTCGAAAGTGTTGCCGCCGCTATCGCAAATCTACGCAAGCAAAGGCGTCGAGCTGCGCGGCGACGAGCATGCGCGCTCACTCGTTTCCGCGATGAAGAATGCGACCGAAGACGACTGGAGCGCGGAATATCTCGCACCGATTCTCGCGGTGCGCGTCGTCGATTCGCTCGATACGGCGATTGAGCACATCGCGCAATACGGCTCGCAACATACCGACGCGATCATCACCAACGATCACGCTGCCGCGATGCGCTTCTTGCGCGAAGTCGACTCGAGCTCGGTGATCGTCAACGCTTCGACCCGCCTCGCCGACGGCTTCGAGTTCGGACTCGGCGCGGAAATCGGAATCTCGACGAACAAGCTGCATGCGCGCGGCCCTGTCGGTCTGGCCGGACTTACGAGCCAGAAATGGGTGGTGCTGGGGTCGGGCCAGACGCGAACGTAGCGACGAGCGGTGTAATCACGTGGCCGCCTCGAGCCTTCTTGCGCTGATCGACGACATCGCCGGCGTCCTCGATGACGTCGCGTTGCTGACCAAGGTCGCCACCAAGAAGACCGCGGGTGTCCTGGGCGACGATCTTGCGCTCAACGCGCAGCAGGTCAGCGGCGTCAAAGCGAATCGCGAGCTGCCGGTGGTATGGGCCGTGGCCAAGGGCTCACTGGTCAACAAGGCGATTCTCGTTCCCGCGGCACTTCTGATCAGCGCTTTCGCACCGTGGGCAGTCACGCCACTTCTGATGATCGGCGGCGCGTTTCTCTGTTACGAAGGCTTCGAGAAGGTCGCGCATCGCTTCTTCGGTAGCCACGCCGAGGACGCCGCGCATCGCGCGAAGATGGTGGAAGCATTGTCCGACGAGACGATTGATCCCGTCGCCCTCGAAAAAGACAAGATCAAAGGCGCGATTCGCACCGATTTCATTCTGTCAGCGGAAATCATCACGATCACGCTCGGTACCGTCGCCGATGCAGCGTTCACCACGCGTGTTTTGGTCCTCGTCGGCATTGCGCTCGTCATGACGGTTGGTGTTTACGGACTCGTCGCGGCGATCGTCAAGCTCGATGATATCGGACTGCACTTGTCGCAGCGCTCGAGCGCGGTCGCGCGCGCACTCGGCAAGGCGATCGTGAGCTTCGCGCCATGGCTCATGAAGTTCCTGTCGATGGCAGGAACGCTTGCGATGTTCCTGGTTGGCGGAGGCATCCTAGCTCACGGCGTCACGTGGCTTTACGCGCACATCGAAGACTGGGCGCATCGCGCTGGCGCGTGGCCGGGCATAGGAGCGCTCGCCGAAGCGGTCACGCCATCGTTGCTGAACCTCGCGGTCGGCGTCGTCGCCGGAGGCATCGTGTTCGCAGTCGTAACGCTGCTGAAGCGACTCCGACCCGCTCGCGCAGTCCCCTAAACCGACGCAACGCGCGCGCTGCGCCGTTGCATCGCTAGCCATGCAACTGCAACGAGCGCGATCACCAGCAAGGGAATCGCGCCGAGGTTCATGCGCTCCCAGCCTGCCGACGAGACGAGCACTCCCGACGCAAGCGACGACACGCCAATTGTCGAAAAGATGATGAAGTCGTTGGCACCCTGCGTTTTCGCTTTCTCGGCGGGTGCGTAGCTTTCGGTCAGAAGCGTGGTCGCGCCCGTGTACATGAAGTTCCAGCCAAGCCCGAGCAAGACGAGCGCCGCGGTGAAGTGTCCGATGCTGTCGCCGGCGAGCGCGGCAACGATGCAGCAACCCATCAGTGCAATTCCCGCGACGATGACGCGCAACACGCCAAAGCGGGTGATCAACTGCCCGGTGAAAAATCCCGGTCCGTACATTCCCAGCACATGCAACTGGATCACCGTCGTCGCGGCCGCGAATGGATGCGAGCAAAAGCTCATCGCAAGCGGGGTGGCGACCATCAAGAGATTCATGAGGCCGTACGAGAGCGCGCCCGATAGGGCTGCCACGATGAACACCGGCTGGCGAACTATTTCGGTGAGCGGACGGCCCGCTCCGCTGCTCTCTTCGATCGACGGAGCAGGAACCCGCACTCGCGTTTGCACCGCAAGGGCAACGAGCGCCCACGCCGCGAGCAGCAGGAAAGATCCAAGAAACGGCACACCGAAAAGATCCATGCCGAAGTGCACCGTTGCGGGACCGAGAAAACCGCCGACGACACCGCCCGCGAGCACGAGCGAGATTGCTTTGGCGCGATCGGCCTTGGTAGCAATCTCGGCAGCAGCGAACCGGTATTGCAAACCTATCGCGTTGTAGATGCCGATGATCGCGCTCGCAATGCAAAACAGCGTGAAACTCTGCCAATACAGCGAAAGCGCGGCGAGTCCGCATCCACCGACATTGACGAGGGCGCCGGTCATGAACCCGGTGCGCCGGCCGACACGCGCCATCCACAACGACGCCGGCATCGTCGCCAATGCCGAGCCGAGCACATAGGTGGTCGCTCCGAGCGTTGCGAGCGCTTTCACTTCGGTCAGCGAAAAGCCGACCAAAGCAGTCATCGTTATGAGGCCGGCGGCGTTGGTCAGCAGCAGCGCCTGGCAGCAGGCGAGCAGGAAGACGTCGCGGTAGGAAGTATTCTGTGTCGACAATATGCGCTGCGCTTGCATAACAAGCGCTTTCGCATTATACGGCGGACATGGATCGCTCGATTCCCGATACCGCCCGTGAGGTGCTCGATTTCTGGCTCGGCGAGCCGCCGCACGTCGAGCGTCCGCAATGGTTTCGCAAGGATGCGGCGTTCGACGAGACGATTCGTTCGCGTTTCGGCGCGACGATCGCCGCCGCGCTTGCGGGAGCTTTTGGAAACTGGTGCACGACGCCACGCGGCTCGCTCGCGCGCGTGATCGTTCTCGATCAATTCACACGCAATGCGCATCGCGACACGCCGCTCGCGTTCGCAGGCGACGAACGGGCGCTCGCCACCGCGCTCGATGTCGTCGACCGAGGGGACGATCGCGAACTCGATCAGTTCGAGCGCTGGTTTCTTTACATGCCCTTCGAGCACTCGGAAGACTTGCGGATGCAGGAGCGTTCTCTCGCGTTGTTCGGTGCGCTGTCGGCGGATTCGGGCAACCCGGGCGCGTTTGAATGGGCCGAGAGACACGCGGCGATCATTCGCCGCTTCGGCCGCTATCCGCATCGCAACGCCATCCTCGGTCGCGCCTCGACGCCCGAGGAAATCGCGTTCCTGAAACAGTCCGGGTCAGGCTTCTAGGGCCTAATTGGTTACAACGTCGATCGTCCCCGCGCCCCTCGCAGCGCTCGCCCTGACCGCCGCGATTTACATGCGCGACGCCTCCCGCGGTCACTGATGGGAAATGCATTAGGAATCTTCGGCGGCAGGTTCGATCCTGTTCACTACGGACACCTGCACGCCGCGATCGATGTTCGCGATGCACTCGAGCTTGTCGAGCTGCGTCTTCTACCCGCTCGCGATCCACCACACCGCGGCACGCCTTCGGCGACTCCGGCGCAGCGACTGGCGATGCTCGAGCTCGCACTGACCGAATTCCCGGTTCTTGCGATCGACGCGCGCGAACTGTCGCGCACCGGCAAGAGTTACACGATCGAGACGCTCGAGGAGCTCCGTGCCGAGATGCCTACTCGAGCGATCGTGCTCGTGATGGGCGTCGATACGTTCGCGGCGCTTCCCTCTTGGCATCGCTGGATGGAGCTCGTTGATTTCGCGCACATCGCAGTCGTGACGCGGCCCGGCGCGTCGCTCGACGACGTGTTGCGTGGACCGCTGGTTCAGCTTTGGCAGAACCGCCAAAGTGAATCCCGAGTCCAACTTGAAACCTCGCCCGCCGGCGCCATTTTCAGAGTTGCGGTGACGCCCTACGCGATCTCGGCCACTGCCTTACGTCGCGCGCTTGCGCGGGGCAGGGCCGGAATCGAGGAAGTGCGGGGTTTGCTGCCTGCCGCGGTTTTGTCCTATATTGAAACTCATCACCTCTACGCCACAGGTTCGGATGCCAGTTAAATCGCTTGCAAAGACCGCGGTCGCAGCACTCGAGGACATCAAGGCGCGCGATATCGCCGTTTTCGACGTCCGTAAGCTCACCACTCTCTACGACACGCTGGTCATCGCAAGCGGCGATTCGGCCCGACAGGTGAAGGCGCTGGCGCAGCACGTTCGCGACAAGCTCAAGGAAAGCGGCGCGCGCATCGTCGGCACCGAAGGCGAGGAGAGCGGCGATTGGGTGCTGGTCGACGCGGGTGACATCATCGTGCACGTGATGCAGCCTGCGGTGCGGCAGTACTACAACCTCGAGGAGTTGTGGGCGCCTCCGAGCGCGTCGCGACGCAAGGCGGCTGCGGCTTGAGCATCTAATGCCGCATGACGATGCGGCTTCGAATTGTCGGTGTGGGTTCGCGAATGCCCGCCTGGGTCGATGCAGGCGTCGCCGACTACACGAAGCGGTTCTCGCGCGAATTCGTGGTCGAGTTCATCGAAGTCAAAGCCGCATCACGCACAGCAGGCCGAACCGTCGAACAGCAACTCGACGAAGAGGCGAGTCGTCTGACCAAGGCATGCGCGGGGACGTCGATCATCGCGCTCGACGAGCATGGCAGCGCATGGAGCACGCGCGATCTCGCGTCGCGGCTGGAGACTTGGCGTGACGAAGCGATATCGATCTCGTTTGCAATCGGCAGCGCCGACGGCCTCTCGAACGCTTTCAAGACGAACGCAATTGCGCGCTGGTCATTGTCCCCATCGACGTTGCCGCATGGGCTTGTTCGCATCGTTCTGGTCGAGCAGCTCTATCGCGCAACGTCGATTCTCGCCGGCCATCCGTATCATCGCGAATGACGACTATCATGGGCGCATCTGGAGGTCGAGCATGATCTACCTTGCGTCGAAAAGTCCGCGTCGAAGCGAGTTGTTGCGGCAACTGGGCGTTGCGTTCGACGAGCTGCATCTTCGCGAAGCGCCGGGACGCAATCGCGACATCGTCGAAGAGGCCGAGGACGACGAGCCGCCTGCGCACTACGTAGAGCGCATCGCACGCACCAAGGCGGCGGTGGCGTGGGCACGCATGCAGCAACGCAAGCTCGCGCTGCATCCGGTGCTGGGCGCGGACACCGAAGTGGTCATCGGCACGGAGGTGCTCGGCAAGCCGCGCGATGCCTCCCACGCAGCGGATATGCTGGCGCGCCTGTCAGGTCGTACGCATGACGTGATGACCGGAGTCGCGCTAAAGACCAGCGATGACGACATTGCTTTCACGATGTCCACATCGCGCGTGAGCTTCCGCGACCTTTCGTCGGATGAGATCGCACGTTACGCGGCGCTGCCCGAAGCGCTGGGCAAGGCCGGCGGATACGCAATACAGGGACGCGCGGCGGCCTTCGTCGCGCATCTCGACGGAAGCTACAGCGGAGTCATGGGCCTGCCGCTGTTCGAGACGGCGGAGCTTCTCGCGAGGACGGGGTTGGTCGTGCTATAACTCCGCACAACCACTTATTCGCAGACGCTGCCGTTCGATTCGAACCGCCGCAGCGCTCCAGGGATTCCATGCATCGCCTCTCCCCTCCTCGATGGCCCATGAAATCCTCATCAACGTAACCCCTCAGGAAACGCGCGTCGCGATGCTCGAGCAGGGCATCGTGCAGGAGTTGCACGTCGAGCGAGCGAGCGCGAGGGGACTCGTCGGCAACATCTATCTCGGCCGGGTCGCGCGGGTTTTGCCGGGCATGCAGAGCGCGTTCATCGAGATCGGGCTCGAGCGAGCAGCATTTCTGCATATCGCCGATATCTGGGAACATCGGCAGAACGGCAATCACGGCAATCACGGCAATCACATCGAGCGGCCGATCGAGCGTCTATTGCACGAAGGCCAAAGTCTTCTCGTGCAGGTGATCAAGGATCCGATCGGCACCAAGGGCGCGCGCCTGTCCACGCAAGTGAGTCTCGCGGGACGATTGCTCGTGTATTTGCCCCAGGACTCGCATATCGGGATCTCGCAGCGGATCGAGGACGAAGCCGAGCGCGAGATTCTGCGCGGCAAACTGCAGACGTTGCTGCCCGAGGGAAGCGCCGGCGGATTCATCATCCGAACGATGGCCGAGACCGCGTCCGATCGCGAGATAGCCGCCGACATCGAATACTTGACCAAGCTGTGGCGCGATTTGACTGCTCGCGCGCGCGATGTTCCGGCGCCGGCGCTTTTGTATCAAGACCTGAATCTTGCGCAGCGCGTGCTGCGCGACATGACGGTCGAGGAAACGACCGGCGTAATGGTCGATTCGCGAGAGACGTTTGTCAAAATGCTCGAGTTCGCGCAGCAATACACGCCCGCGCTGGTCGAGCGGTTGTCGCACTATCAGGGCGAGCGGCCATTGCTCGATACGGGCAATGTCGAAGAGGAAATCGAGAAGGCGCTCGCCCGCCGCGTCGATTTGAAAAGCGGTGGCTATCTAATAATCGATCAGACCGAGGCGCTGACGACGATCGACGTCAACACCGGCGGTTTCGTCGGCGGACGCAGCTTCGACGACACGATTTTCAAGACGAATCTCGAAGCGGCGCAGGTCATCGCGCGGCAACTGCGGTTGCGGAATCTCGGCGGCATCATCATCATCGACTTCATCGACATGGAGCACGCCGACCACCGTGCGGGCGTTCTCGCGGAGTTGAGCCGCGCGTTGGAGCGCGACCGCACTCGGCTCACGGTGAACGGATTCACGCAACTTGGTCTTGTCGAGATGACGCGCAAGCGCACGCGCGAGTCGCTCGCGCACATCCTCTGCGAGCCCTGCCCGACGTGCCAAGGCCGCGGCGAATTGAAGACGGCGCAAACAGTCTGCTACGAGATTCTGCGCGAGATCGTTCGCGAGTCGAAGCAGTTCAATGCGCGCGAATTTCGGATTCTCGCTTCGCAGGCGGTGATCGACATGTTTCTCGATGAGGAATCGCAGAGCCTGGCGCAGCTGGGGGACTTCATCGGCAAACCGGTGTCGCTGCAAGTGGAGTCGATTTATACGCAGGAACAGTACGACATCGTGCTCATCTGATTTGGGTGACCGGCGGATCATCGAGAACGGCTCATCCTAAATTAGCGCAGCTTCTTGTTTTACGATATGGCATTATCCTAAAATAACGTCAACCGTTATTTCGGGATCGTTTCCCTTGAAGCGCCCTTCCCCTGGCCGTTACAGCGAAGTTGCCGCCGCCGGCGAAGCCTTTCGTGCCTTCGTCCCCGCGCCGCTACCGCCGCGCCCGCCGATCAAGTGGACACCCGTGCTTCGCGCCCTTTTCGACGAGGGGCTGCTGGCACTAGGTCGACTCGATGCAATCACCGACTTCCTACCAAATGCGTCGCTCGTACTCTATAGCTTTGTGCGCAAGGAGGCCGTGCTCTCCTCGATGATCGAGGGCACGCAGTCTTCGCTTGCCGATCTCTTGCTGTTTGAAATCGACGAGCAGCCGGGCGTTCCAGCCGAGGATGTTCGTGAAGTCAGTCGTTACGTGCTGGCGCTGGATCATGGCGTGAAGCGCCTTCGTGAAGGCTTTCCGCTGTCTCTGCGACTGCTGCGCGAGGTTCACGCAGTGCTGCTCGGCAAAGGTCGTGGCAACCGGGCCACGCCGGGCGAGTTCCGGCGCAGTCAGGTGTGGGTCGGCGGCACGCGCCCTGGAAACGCCGCGTTCGTCCCTCCGCCGTCAAACGAGCTCGCCGAATTGCTCAAGCACTTCGAGCGTTTTTTGCAGGAGGATGCCAACGTTGCCCCGCCGCTGGTGAAGGCAGCGTTGGCGCACGTACAGTTCGAGACGATTCATCCGTTTATGGATGGGAATGGTCGCGTCGGGCGGCTCTTGATTGCGCTCCAACTCGCCAACGACAATCTGCTGCGCGAGCCGCTGCTGTACGTGAGCTTGCATTTCAAAGAGCACCGGCAGACCTATTACGAGTTGCTGAATCGTGTGCGTCTATCAGGCGATTGGGAAAGCTGGCTCGAGTTCTTTGGCAATGGAATCGTTAGCGCGGCAACCCAGGCCGCGACTTCCGCGAAACGACTACTCGAACTCGCATCGGCAGACGGGCGACGCATCGAAGCGCTAGGTCGTCCTGCCAACTCCGCGCTCACGATTCATCGCGCCTTGCAGCGCCGGCCGATTGCAACCGCTGCATTACTGACGGCGAGCACCGGGCTCACCCCCGCAACGGTCAACAAATCGCTCGCCCACCTCGAGCGTCTCGAAATTGTTTCGGAGCTGACGGGCAGGCAGCGCGGGCGCATATTCAGCTACGCGCGCTACATCGGCATCCTGAACGAAGGCATGGCGTTGCCGGCATGAGCCCCGAAGACACGATGATCCTGGATTTCGAGCGCGCAACACGACTGCACGACTCGTGTATAATGAGTGCATGAAAACCATCACTCTCACCGACGAAGCGTACGATCGCCTCGCAGCCCTCAAGAAGTCACCCAGGGATTCGTTCTCGAAGGTGATCCTGCGCGTGGTTCCCAAACGGGGAACGGGCGCGCAGCTTCTCGCGGGTGCGGCAGCACTGCCGAGGCTCACCGAGGCTCAGTCGAAGGTCATCGAGGACGTCGTCGCGCGCAACAACGATTGGAAGAACTGGCGCGATCCTTGGACTTCCTGATAGACACGACGTTTCTGGTCGGGCTGTGGCGTCAGCCCGCAAAAGGTTCGGAGGCCCGCTTTCTGCGCGGACATGCCGATGCGGCGTTTGGCCTGCCTTGGGTCGCGAAAGGCGAGTTCCTTGCGGGAGCCGTCATTGCAGGACACGACCTGGAGCGCGTCGCTGCATTCATCGCTGACTATGCTCTCGTGTTACCCGATAGCGATACCCCGCTGCACTATGCCAAGGCCTTTGCGAGCCTTCGCAAGCGCAAGCTTGCCGTCGGACCGAACGACTTGTGGATAGGCGTTGCCGCGATTCAGACGGGCGTGACGCTCCTCACGCGAAACGCGCGTGAGCTTTCCCGAATCGACGGGCTTAACGTCGTGGACTACGCTGCCGACTGATGGCTAAGACGCGTTAGGCAACACGCATATCCGATCGCCGCATCGACCCCAATGCACGCTAGCTGGAACTGCTCGCGGGTTATACCTTCGTCGGAGTTTTGGCGCTTTTGGTCCTCGCCATGGTTCTCAACGTACCGACGGGGTTCCCGATTCGATCTCGGGTCGAATAACTTCGTGCGGAACTTCGTCATCTCGCTTCGCGCCCGGACGGTCGGTCACGTGCCGTGTGCGTTTGGATGACGGTGCAGAGCAAACTATTGCGACTGGAACGCTTATGCAACCGGGCGCAACCGTCATCGTCAATCGATACCCGCGCAGATTCATCGGGTACGCCTATGGGTCGTAGTTCGGTGCAGCCCAACCCCGCGTTCAACCGTACCCTCCGGCAAGCGGCTTCTTCCCCGGTGAGTGGTCGGTGGCCGCGGGCCTATTAACGCGAGCGTCGGCGTCGCATCACGCCATCTGACGCCGTGCAAGATCAACGTAGCTGGTTCGCCCGCCTCTCGTCCAGACTGCGCGCGCTGTTTGGTCGCGAGCCCTCCCCCGGCCGCTGGATCGAAGGCAGCGCATTCTCGTGGCAAGGCTGGATCGGCTTTCGTCCTTTCACTTTGCCGCGCCGAAATTTTCGTCTCTATCGCCCGCGCGGACTCAAGCGCTTTCGAAGCGCGCCGCTGATCGTATTCATTCACGGCTGCAAGCAAACATCGGATGAGCTCGCGCGCGGAACGCGCATCGCTGATCTCGCGGACGCGAACGGCACGCTGATCCTGATGCCCGATCAATCGGATGGCGCGAATCCGTATCGCTGCTGGAACTGGTTCGACAAGCGCACGGCGGAGGGAAATGGCGAGGCGGCGATCATCATCGCAATGATTGCGAAAGCGAAGCGGCGTTTTCGCATTGATTCCGACCGGGTGCTTGTCGCAGGACTTTCTGCGGGCGGAGCGCTCGCGGCGGTGCTGGGTGTTCAGCATCGTGAAGTCGTGCGCGCGGTATTCACGCACGCGGGCATTGCTTGCGGTGCGGCGCACTCGGCATATACGGCGCTCTCGGTGATGAAGCGTGGCCCTGACACCGACATCGCGAACATCGGTCGCGAGGCTCGACTGCATTCGCGCTCGAACGACTCCGTTCCGTTGTGTGTCGTGCAAGGGCTTGCAGACGATGTCGTCGCACCGCGTCATGCAGTCGCGCTCGTTCGCCAGTATCTGGCAACCAACGGCTTCGAGGTTCCGTCGGGATCTGCAACATCGATTCCGGATGCAGACAGCGATTCGCGCGATGCATCGACGGCGGGATACACGATGCGAACACGCGAATGGAAGCGTGACGGACGCACGCTCGTGCGACTGATCGAGATCGGATCGCTCGGCCACGCGTGGTCCGGCGGCGATGCGTCGCTGCCGTTCAACGACGCCAGCGCGCCCGATGCAATTCCACTGCTCAACAGTTGGCTCGCCATCGCGCTGCCCCCCAGGCGTTAACATCGCGCTTTGAGCGCGAGAAGCGAACATGGCGATCACCGGCATGAACCACTTTACGGTGCTGACCGACGATGTCGATCGCACCGTCGAATTCTATGGCGCGACGATGGGCCTTGTCGCCGGCGTTCGTCCCGACCTGAATTTCCCGGGTGCGTGGCTGTATTGCGGCGACCAACCGGTGCTCCACATCATCGGCGGCCGTTCGAAAGATCAGTTGAAGCCGGGGGTGCTCGATCACATGGCGTTTTCTGCGACAGGACTCGCGGAAACACTCGCGCGGCTCGACAAGCTCGGCATTCACTACGCGCATCGTCGCCAGGCCGGCACAGGCCCGTGGCAGGTGTTCTTTTTCGATCCGAACGGTGCGCGCGTCGAGCTCGACTTCGATCCGAGCGAGGCGCCTCCGGCTTCGTCGACCTCCAACAAGACCGCACTACCGACGTGACGCCTCTCGCCGAGATCGATCATCTCGTCTACGCAGCAACGACGCTCGCGCAAGGCATCGATTATTTCGCCGAGTTGACGGGAATCGTCGCTCGTCCGGGTGGGAAGCACGTCGACATGGGCACGCACAACGCGCTCGTCAGGCTCGGCGAGCGGCTGTACCTGGAAATCATCGCGATCGACCCCTCCGCTCCGGCACCGTCGCGCAAGCGCTGGTTCGATCTCGACGATGGAGATTTGCGTGCCGACATTCTCGGCCGCCCGCAACTCGTGCATTGGGTTGCGCGCACCAAGGATCTCGAACGCGCGATCGCACGATGCGGTTACGAAACCGGTCCCGTGCACGCATTCTCACGTGGCGACTACCGCTGGCGCATCACCGTCCCGGATGACGGCAAGCGCCCGGGACGAGGCGTGCTGCCGACGCTGATCCAGTGGGACAGCGATCATCCCGCCGATGCGTTGCCGGATTCTGGCGCGAAGCTGGAGCAGCTTGCGGCGACGCATCGCGAGCCCGCACCGATTCGGCGCTCGCTCGAACAGCTGGATCTCGCCGATGACATGCGCGTCTCGTTCGATCGCGTCGTGCGCGTTGCCGCAATGTTGCGCACACCGCGCGGGCTGATCGCGCTGTAAGGATCCATGCTTCAATGTGGGCGGCGCGCTTTCCGCCAAGGAGGACACCATGCAAGTCTATCGCCCGCTCGTGACCGTCATCGGCACGGCGCTGTTCATCGTCGCGCTCTCGGCGAGCGCCCAGACTTTCCCCGCGAAGGCAGTCCGCATCATCACGCCGTTCCCGCCCGGAAGCGGCCCCGATAGCGTGCTGCGCATCGTCGGCGACAAGCTTTCGAAGATATGGAGCCAGTCGGTGATCATCGAGAACCGGCCCGGCGCCAACGGATTCATTGCAATCGAGGCCGGGAAAAAAGCGCCTGCGGACGGCTACACGCTGGTGCAGATGGACGACGCGCACATGTCGCTGCAGCCGCACCTCTACAAGAACATTCCGTACGACCCCGTGCGCGACTTCATGCCTGTCGCCACGTTGTTTCGCACTTATTTCTTCGTCGCGGTGCCAGCTGCGAGCCCATGGAAGAACATCACCGACCTCGTCAATGCGGCGAAAGCGAAGCCCAATGCATTGACGTATGGGTCGTGGTTCGTCGGCAGTCCCGGACACGTTGGCGCCGCGCAACTCGAAGCAGCCACCGGCACACAGATGGTCCACATCCCGTTCAAGGAAATGTCGCAGCTTTACAGCTCGGTCGGCAACAACGACGTCAACTGGGCGTTCGGCACTGCGGCGTCGGCAGGACCGATGTACAAGGCGGGCAAAGTTCGCTTCATCGCGGTGGCCGCGCCAAAGCGCGTGGCGGGGTACGAGAGCATTCCGACGGTCGCCGAGGCTGGCGGTCCAGCGAACTTCGAAATTCGCGCGTGGGTCGCACTGTTCGCACCGATCGGAACGCCCACGGCGATCGCCGCGAAAATTGGCGAGGATGTCGCAAAGGTCCTCACCGATCCCGACGTGAAGGAGCGCTTCGCTGCGGTTGGCTTCGAGCCGTACACGATCACGCCACCGGAGGTGAAATCGTTGATGGAAACCGATCTCAAACGTTATGGCGAAGTGATCAAGCGTGCGAAAATCTCGGTCGAATGAGGATTACTCGATTCTGATGTTCGCTTTTTTCGCCACGCGATCCCATTTGACGAGCTCGTCGCGCAGGAACGTTGCGAATTCCCGAGGTCCCGCTGCAACGACGGTCGCGCCTTGCGCGGCGAGCTTGTCCGCGACGTCGCTCGATCGCAATGCTCGTTCGAGGTCGGAATGGATCTTCGTGACCAGATTCGCCGGCATGCCACCGGGCCCCATGACGCCGCCCCACGACGATGACTCATAGCCAGCGATGCCGGCTTCCTGCATCGTCGGAACGTCGGGCAATGCGGCAACGCGTGACTTCGTTCCAACGGCTAGCGCCCGCAATTTACCGGCCTTGATCTGAGGCAGCGCGGCAGGCACCGTCGGCATGCTCATCGCGACCTGACCGGACATCGTGTCGGTCATCGCCTGCGCATCGCCTTTGTATGGCACGGCCGTCAAGTTCACGTTGGCGGTGAGCGCAATCATCTCGACGCCAAGATGGTTCGCCGAGCCGTTGCCGCCGGTTCCGTAGTTCACCTTTCCCGGATTGGCGCGCGCATACGTGATCACATCCTGCAGCGTTTTTGCTTCGAGCGAGGGAGAGGCGACCAGCACTTGCGGTACGAGTGTGGTGAGGGTGATCGGCGTGAAATCCTTTACCGGGTCGTACGGCAGCTTCGGATACACGGCAGGATTGATCGCATTCGGGCCGAGGTTCGCAAACAACAACGTGTAGCCATCCGCCGGCTGCTTTGCGACATGCTCGAGTGCCACGATGCCATTCGCGCCAGGGCGATTGTCGATGACGACTTCTCGATTCCAATGTTCGGCGAGCTTTTGGCCCAGAAGGCGGGCGGTGATGTCGGATGCACCGCCGGGCGGATACGGCACGACGATGCGCACGAGCTTCGATGGATAGACGTCTTGCGAGAGCGCGTGCTGCGACGTTGCGATCGCAAGCATTGCGATGCTCGCGAGAGTCCATGCGCGAAGACGGTGATTCACGTCGTGTGCTCCCAGCAGTCGTTAACTATTTAGTTACTTCGAACAAGCCCGCGGCACCCATGCCGCCGCCAACACACATGGTCACGACGACATATCGCGCCCCACGACGACGTCCTTCCAACAACGCATGGCCTGTCAATCGCGCTCCCGATACGCCGTACGGATGGCCGACGGCAATTGCGCCGCCGTCCACATTGAGACGCTCGTCGGGGATGCCGAGCGTATCGCGACAATAGATCACTTGCACGGCGAACGCTTCGTTCAGCTCCCACAAATCGATGTCGGCGATCGACTTGCCGGTGCGCGCGAGCAGCTTGCGCACTGCGGGGACCGGACCGATCCCCATCTCGTCGGGCTCGCAACCGGCGACTGCAAACCCGCGAAACACACCGAGTGGCGCTAGGCCGCGTCGCGAAGCTTCCTTGTCGCTCATCAGCATGCATGCCGACGAGCCGTCTGAAAACTGGCTCGCGTTGCCGGCGGTCACCATTCCATCAGGTAGCGCGGGCTTCAGCTTCGCGATTCCCTCGTAGGTCGTATCGGCGCGAATGCCTTCATCGCCCGCGATCGTATGCTCGCGTGTGAAGATGCGCGAGGTTTCCTTGTCGGCGACGCCCATCGTCACCGTCATGGGAACGATTTCATCGGCGAAGCGTCCTTCTGCCTGCGCTGCAGCAGCGCGTTGCTGGCTGCGTGCACCGTACTCGTCCTGTCGCTCCCGCGAGATGTCGTAGCGACGCGCGACGTTCTCCGCGGTTTGCAACATCGACCAGTAGATTGTCGGCTTGTGCTCGACGAGCCACGGGTCCTCGCGCATGTGCTTGTTCGACTCGTTTTGCACGCACGAGATCGATTCGACGCCGCCGGCGACGATCGCATCGGCCTCACCCGCAATGATCCGCTGCGCCGCCATCGCTATCGTCTGCAAACCCGACGCACAAAAGCGGTTGACGGTGGCCCCGGCGACACTCGCGGGACAACCGGCGCGAAGCGCGATCTGTCGTGCGATGTTCCAGCCCGTTGCGCCCTCGGGAAATGCGCAGCCCATCAGCACATCGTCGACGTCTTCGGGCGCGAGCTTTGCGCGCGCAATGGCATGCTGAACCGAGTGCGCGCCGAGCGTAGCACCGTGCGTCATGTTGAACGCGCCGCGCCAGCTTTTCGCAAGGCCCGTGCGCGCAGTGGAAACGATGACGGCGTCGGTCATGATCGAGCGCTCGATTCGTTGAACGTGCCGCCGGATTCGGCGAGCCGCGCGAGCAACGGCGCCGGCGTCCAGAATGTCGCGTCCGCACGCGGGAGCTGCGCGAATTCGCGTATGCGTCGCACGACGTTGTAGAGGCCGATCGTATCGGCATGGAACATCGGGCCGCCGCGGTAGACGGGAAAGCCGTAGCCCGTCAGGTAAACGACGTCGATATCGGACGCGCGCTGCGCAATGCCTTCGTCGAGCAGGCGTGCACCTTCATTCACCAGCGCGAGAATGCAGCGATCGACGATCTCGGCGGGCGCGATTTTGCGCGGCGTGCTATCGATCTCACGTCGATAGTCGGAAATCAGCGCGTCCACCGCGGGATCGGCAATCGCGTCGCGACGACCTTTTTCATAGCGATAGAAGCCGGCTCCCGTTTTCTGCCCGAAGCGCCCTTGCTCGCACAAGCGATCGGCGATTCGCGACCAGGGAACCTGCGGACGCTCGACGTAGCGGCGCTGGCGAATGCGCCAGCCGACATCGAGTCCCGCCAGATCGCCCATGCGAAACGGTCCCATCGCCATGCCGAAGCCTTCGAGCGCTGCGTCGACTTGGCGCGGGGAAGCGCCTTCGTCGAGCAGGAACATCGCCTGGCGCAGGTAGTGCTCGATCATGCGATTGCCGATGAAACCGTCGCAAACGCGTGCGACCACCGCGGTCTTGCTTATGCGCTTGGCAATGGCCATCGCGGTTGCGAGCACATCGTCTGCCGTTCGATCCGCGCGAACCACCTCGAGAAGCTTCATGACATTCGCGGGGCTGAAAAAATGCAGGCCGATCACGCGTGATGGATCGCGCACGACAGAGGCTATCTTGTTCACGTCGAGCGTCGAGGTGTTCGTGGCGAGTATCGCGCCTGGCTTGGCGACGCGATCGAGCGTTGCGAATACTTCCTGCTTGACCGCCATGTCTTCGAACACAGCTTCGATGATCAAATCCGCCTCGCGGAGATCGTCGTAAGCACCCGAAGGACGAACGAGTGCGACATTGCGATCGAGCCCCGCTGCATCGAGCCTCCCTCGTTTCACAGCGCTTTCGAAGGTGCCGCGAATCGTCGCGACGCCTTTTTCCAGCGCTTCCGCGTTCGTCTCGACCAGGGTCACGGGCAATCCCGCGCTCGCGAATGCAGTTGCGATGCCCGCACCCATCGTTCCGGCGCCGACGATGCCGACTCGCTCGATTCGACGTGGCACGATGTCGTCGGCAAGGCCGGCGATGCGTGCCGCGCTCCGCTCCGCGAAAAACGCGTGGCGAAGCGCTTTGGATTCCGGCGATGCCACAAGGTCGAGGAAGAGTCGGCGCTCGAAGCGCAGGCCTTCGTCGATCGGCATCGTTGCCGCAGCGCCCACCGCTTCGACGCAACGCGCCGGTGCGGGAAGATTTTTGGCGACGGCAGCGACGGTGTTGCTCGCGAACTTGAAAAACGCCTCGGCGTTCGGATAACGAACGACGACGTCACGCAGGCGCTTGCGCGGGCGTTTCTCGGTCACAATCATCTTCGCAAGCTCGATCGACGCAGCCACGGCATTGGTAGCGACAACTTTATCGAGCAATTGCGCGTCGGCGAGTTGCGAAGCCGGCACGCTTGCGCCGCTGACGATCATGTTCAACGCCTTCTCGACGCCGATCGCACGTGGCAATCGCTGCGTGCCGCCAGCGCCTGGGATCAGGCCGAGCCTCACTTCCGGAAGTGCGAGCGGCGCGGATTCAACCGCTACACGGAAATGGCAACCGAGCGCCAATTCGAGACCGCCGCCCATCGCGGTGCCGTTGATCGCTGCGATTACGGGCTTGGGACTCGCTTCGAGCACCTCGATCAATGTGCGCAGCGTTGGCTCCGCGGTAGCGCGCGGCGTGTTGAATTCGCGCACATCGGCGCCTGCCGAGAAGAACTTGCCGTTGCCGGTGATGACGATTGCGTCCACGTTGGCATCGGCATTCGCCGCATCGACTGCCGCGACGAGTGCACGACGCACGTCATGCGATAACCCATTGACCGGCGGACTGGCGATGCCGATCAGCGCGACTCGCTCGCGAGCTTCGTAGTGGGATTGGGCCATCGCCGTATTGTCGCGCAGTTTCGGTTTCAGGCTGCGCTAGACTGCTTGCTTCCCTTTCCAGGAGCGTTGCCAAGCATGATCCGCGACCGCGAAACGCTCGACCTACTGCTCGACAGCGTGAAGCGCTTCGTGCGCGAGCGCCTCATTCCCAACGAGCATCGGGTGGCCGATAGCGACGCGATTCCCGAAGACATCGTCGCCGAGATGCGGGAGCTCGGGCTTTTCGGGCTGTCGTTGCCCGAGGCCTACGGCGGTCTCGGCCTCACGATGGAAGAAGAGGTGCTGGTCGCGTTCGAGCTTGCACGTACTTCGCCTGCGTTTCGTTCGCTGATCGGCACCAACAACGGCATCGGTGGGCAAGGCATTGTCATCGATGGTACCGAGGCGCAGAAGACGCGCTGGCTGCCGCGCCTTGCGAGTGGCGAGGTGGTGGGCTCGTTTGCATTGACCGAGCCGGGCTCGGGCTCCGACGCCGCATCGCTTATCACCAGCGCGCGGCGTGATGGCGATGCCTATGTGCTGAACGGGACGAAGCGCTTCATCACCAACGCGCCCGAAGCGGGTATTTTCACCGTAATGGCGCGCACCGATCCGTCGAACAAGGGCGCCGGCGGAATTTCGGCATTCGTTGTGGAGCGCGGAACACCTGGCCTCGTCATTGGCAAGAACGACAAGAAAATGGGCCAGCGCGGCGCGCACACGGCCGACGTCATTTTCGAGAACTGTCGGGTGCCTGCCGGCAACCTGATTGGCGAACGCGAAGGTGTCGGCTTCAAGACGGCGATGAAAGTGCTCGACAAGGGTCGACTGCACATCGCCGCGGTGTGTGTGGGCTCCGCGAGTCGAATGCTCGACGACGCTCTGGCGTATGCGATCGAGCGGCACCAGTTCGGTAAAGCCATCGCCGAGTTTCAACTGATCCAGGCGATGCTCGCCGATAGTCGCACCGAAATCTATGCTGCGCGATCGATGGTGCTCGATGCTGCGCGCCGTCGCGACGATGGCGAGGATGTGTCGATCGAAGCATCGTGCTGCAAGCTGTTTGCATCGGAGATGTGCGGGCGCGTCGCCGATCGCGCCGTGCAAATCCACGGCGGCGCTGGCTACGTCTCCGACTACGCGATCGAGCGGTTCTATCGCGACGTGCGCTTGTTCCGCATTTACGAGGGAACGACGCAGATTCAGCAGCTCGTGATTGCCCGCGCGATGATTCGTAACGCGTCCGCGTGAGCGACGAGCGCATCGACTCGCTCGTTCGTCGTTGGGCGAGCGAAACGCCGACTGGAATCGCGCTTCGCGACGGCGAGCGCGAGGTCGATTGGCGTTCGCTGCAGGTTTCGATCGAGGCTTGTGGTGCGCTGCTGGCGAATGAGGGTGTGCGCGCCGGCGATCGGGTGATGATCGTCGCCGAGAATTCCCTTCCGTTGATCGCAATGCTGTTCGCCGCCAGCACGCGCGACGCTTGCGCGGTGATCGTCAATCCGCGGTTGTCGGCGCGCGAGCTCGATGGAATCCGCGGTCATGCGCTACCAAAAACGATGCTCTTCGCGCCTGGCCTCGCAAGAGAGATCGACGAGCATGCGATTCGCCACTCTGCTGCGCCGACGGATGTGCCAGGACTCGGGCAGTTGCTGATCGCACCGCAAGCCAATGCCGGCGTCTCGATGACCGCCGACGACAGCGGCCAGGTCGCTGCAATCGTGTACACGTCGGGAACCTCGGGGCGTCCGAAGGGCGTAATGCTGACGCACTCGAATCTCCTGTTCGTCGCGCGTGTGTCAGCGAAATTGCGCGAGATCAAGCCCAGCGATCATGTATTCGGTGCGTTACCGATTTATCACGTCTACGGGCTTGCGTCGGTGCTGCTCGGAACGTTCTGCGCGGGCGCCTGCCTCCATGTCGTTGCACGATTCGACGCGTCGCGCGCGTTGTCGATGCTTGCCCACGATGAACTCACGATATTCCAGGGCGTGCCCGCGATGTACGCACGCATGCTCGAGCAATTGACCGAGGGCGTTCGCGTGCCGGCGCCTCGCTTGCGCTATCTCTACGCGGGCGGCTCGCCACTCGATATGACGCTGAAGGCGCAGGTCGAGAAACGTTTCGGCTTTCCGTTGCACAACGGTTATGGCCTCACCGAATGCTCACCCACCGTGTCGCAAACACGATTGAGCGCGCCGCGCGACGATAGCTCGGTTGGACCTCCCATTCCCGGCATCGAGATCCGCATCGTCGATGCTTCCGGCGCTGCAGCGCAAGCAGGCGACGTCGGCGAGCTGTGGGTCAAAGGCCCGAACGTGATGAAAGGCTATTACCATGATGCGCAAGCGACCGCAGAAGTTTTGACACACGATGGCTGGCTCAAGACCGGCGATCTCGCGCGCGTCGACGAAGGCAATCTGTTCATCGTCGGTCGCTCGAAAGAGCTGATCATTCGCTCGGGCCTCAACGTCTATCCGATCGAAGTCGAAACGGTGCTGAACGCGCATCCCGCGGTCAGCCAGTCGGTCGTCGTCGGTCGCACGCTCGCCGATGGCAACGAAGAAATCGTTGCGTTCGTCGAGCTTGCGGCGGGACACGACGCGAGTGCCGAAGCGATCGGCGCATTCGCAGCCGCGCAGCTCGCGCCGTACAAGCGACCTGCGGAGATTCGCCTGATGCGGGCGCTACCGGCGTCGGCGACGGGGAAAGTCTTGCGGGGTCAGATAAAGAAGCTGGCTGAGAAATAGCTACTTTGGGCATTGCACTACCTTGCCGTTGCTCGCCCCGCAAGCGATCACTTCCCAGACGTTCGCGTTCCTGAAGTAATCCAGGTGCGCTGACTGCGGCGGCTCGACGATCAGCAAGTGCGCTGCGTTCTGCACGAAGACATTGACGAGTTCCACGTTGGCCTCGCAATCGGGCTTCAATTCACGCTTCGCGTACCAGGATGGAACGTGCCAGGTCAAAAGGTCGTTGGTATCGTTGAAAGCAATGAGCTGTAGGGCGTCGCCTTTCGTCGAGTGCAAGCGAAGGGCGCGCCGGGCTGCCATGCGGGCGTGTCCGAACTGAGTCAAGACGCTGTCGCATCCATCTTCGTTGGGCGCTTTGACACGACGTCCCGCAACAACGTCCTTCTGCGAGCCGAACGCCATCGGATCGACAACGAGAGGTTTCAGGATCTCGGTCGAACGAGCATTGAGAGGTAGGTGCGCCAGTCCAATCAGCGAAAGCTGGTTCGCCATCATGTAGACGGCGGTCGTATTGGCCAGCATGTGCCGGATGAACGGCACGGCTGACTTGATTTCCTGTTCGGAAAACGGATTGGACCGTGCGGATTCGTAATCACCCAGATGAAGAATCGTGTCAAACACGATTCTGCTTCCCAGGCTATGCGTCACGAATAGATAGGCGTTCCGATCGCTCGCAACCTCCGCTTGCGTCGGCCATATGCATTCTTTGGCGTTCGGCCTCGCTGATATCGCGCGGCACAGCGCTTCGGCGACAGCGCGCTCGATCACCGCGCCGTACGAGCCCGCGTAGATGATGGCGTCCGATAGGCGGCGGTCGAACACTGCTTCCTTGATCACGCGATCGAGAAACAAGCGTTCGGGCGGCGACTTGATGCGCTTCACGTTCTTGTCGGGAGCTTCTATGCAACCGACGGTCTTGTCGCCCGGCGCCGGCGTTACCGAAGGTGAGTCGTAGCCCAGATAGTTGGACTTGATCCACTGAGTGATATGCGACCAGGTGACTTCGATCGCTTGAACGGGGACTTCGTCGTTATCCAACCGCAATGCAAACTCGCGGATTGCGTATTCGACATAAGACCGGTCGTCCTGCGCGCCTTTGAGTTCCTTGTTGAAGACATTCGAAAAGATCCTCTGCGCGGGGCGCGGCGGTTCCAGCGGTTGCATCCGGATGTGTTGAATCGTCTTGTCGTTCAGCCAGCCCTCTTTCGGGTGCAGCGCATATCCGGAGCAGTGATCCCCCACACCATGAATCATGACCAGGCGAATCGATGCATCCTTCTCCGGGAGTATGCTGCGCAGCGGTTTGACAGTGCCCGTTGCCGGACCGTCAAGCTCGTCGTCAGGCGAGTAGACGATCGCCTGCGTCGTACACCCCGCGAGCACTGCGCAGAGGGCAAGTCCCGGTAAGCAACGCATTACCATCGGCCCTTCTCGCGCGCGTCGACTCGCTTGCCGAATCCGGCAGGCTCTATTTCTGCGTCACCGCCAACCGCGTCATCGTCGCCTTTTCCTCCTCGAACGTCTTGCGCGCGAACTTCGCGTAGTCTTCCGATGACATATAGATCAGATCCTGGTCGTACTTCTCCATCGCCTGCATGTGGATCGGATCCTCCATCCCTTTCTTGAACGCATCGTGCAGGATCATCGCGATCTTGGGATCCATGCCCTTGGGGCCGGCGATGCCGTACGGTGACGTCGACACGATGTCGTAGCCGAGCTCTTTTAGCGTAGGCACCTCTTTCCATCGCTTCGTGCGCTGCCCGCCCCACGTGACGAGGAGTCGCATCTTGCCCGCGTCGACGTGCGGCCCCCAACCGGTTGCGTCGGCCGACGAATCGACATGGCCACCCAGCAGCGCCTGCATGTTGTCGGCGTTGCCCTTGAATGGAACGTGCGTCCACTGAATGCCGTAGCGGTACGCGATCTCTTCCATCGTGATGTGCAGCGACGTGTTCGCGCCTGGCGTTCCGAAGGTCAGCTTGCCCGGATTCGCCTTGGCGAACGCGACCATTTCCTGAAATGTTTTCCATGGCGCGTCGGAACGTACGGCGACCCCAAACGTATACCCCGACACGCCGATCAAATACGTGAGATCGTTCAGCGGATCGAAACCGACCTTGGTCGTGTGCGGAAGCCGAAAGATGCTGATCGGAATCTGCGTGACCGTGTAACCATCGGGCTTCGCGGTGACCATCGCGGTCGCACCGAGCGTGCCCGCGGCGCCGGCCTTGTTCTCGACGACGATCGGCTGGCCGAGATGCTTTTCGGTCGCCTGCGCGAGCGCGCGCATCACTTGATCGGTCGAGCCTCCTGCGGGCCAGGGCACGATCAACGTGACGGGGCGATTTGGAAAGTTCTGCGCAATCGTCGCGGAAGCGAGAAGCGAGAATACGACTGCGACCAGGCGTCGAGCGAAAACAGTCATTGCGGTTCCTCCATTGGCGCGGGATCGTGTGCCCCGGGCTTCATCGTCGCCATCTTACCGCTGACGTGAGCAACCTTCCGGACAGACGCGCACGGACAGGTGAATCCGATTACGCCGATTTCGATCGCAACTTCATGCGGCGAATTATCGTGGACCGTCACCCAAAAGGAGTGTTTGATGCCACGAGGTTCCAAGGACGCCTACACCGACAAGCAAAAGCGCATGGCCGAGCACATCGAGGATAGCTACGAATCGCGAGGCACATCCGACAAGGAAGCCGCGCGTCGCGCATGGGCTACGGTCAACAAGGAGACCGGCGGTGGGCGCAAGAGCGGTTCGGGCCGCAAGAGTGCAGCGAAAAAGGCGGGACGCAAGACCGTTGCGAAGAAAGCCGGCGCGCGCAAGTCTTCCTCGGCGAAGAAAACCAGTTCGACGCGCAAGCGTGCGAGCAAACGATCAAGCGGACGCAAATCCGCGAGCCGCAAGACCGGGGCATCCAAGCGCGGCGGCTCGACATCGCGAAGCTCGAGCAGCTGATAAGCCGCGTGATCTACCGCTTGCGCGGCAACCGAATCGGCGACGGAATGCCGCGCAATTCGTCGCGCTGCAAACTTCGCGTCAGGCCGCGCAGGTTCATTCGCCGACCGATGAGTCTTCTGGTGAGCATCGCGGCGATGCGCGCAATGTCGGCGACCGGTCGAAAGTGACTCGCGCGATGCGCGACTGCATACGAAACCGCGACCGGCACCGTGACGACGTCGAAGCCCGCTTCCGACGCGACAATCAGCACCTCGCTTTCGAATACGAACGAATGCGCGCGGTCGTGCCGGACGACAAGCTCGCGAAAAATCGCGGCAGGATAAAGACGAAACCCCGATTGCGTATCGTCGATCGCGCGGCCCGCCGCCCAGCTGATCCAGAAGTTCGCAAAGCGATTCGCACGATAGCGCGACGGCGGGATCTCCGCTTTGGCGTGCAGCCGCGAGCCGATGACGATGGCCGAGGGCCGCGTCGACGCAACGCGAAGCAACGATGAGATATCCTCCGGATGGTGCTGACCGTCCCCGTCGATGGTCACGACCGCCACGGCACCGCGCTCGAGCGCAGCGCTCGCGCCAATCCACAAGCTGGCCGCCTTCCCGCGATTGACTTCGTTGCGAATGAGCGTGATCGGCAGGTCCGCGAGCGCATCCGATGTGCCATCGGTCGATCCGTCGTCGATGACGAATACGCTGCGGGCTTTCGCAAGACAACGCGAAGCGACATCGCGAATCGTGGCGGCCTCGTTATAGGCCGGAATGACGACCGCGATCGTCGCTTCGTTGAGCGTGACTCTCATTTGATCGCTCGGGTTGCTCATCGTTTGCGCTGCACGACGGTAGCACGTCCGCGCAACAGCGCCTGACCGCCCGTCGACACCGAGAACGCGTATATCGATCCGCTCGCATCGCTCGCCAGCCGTTCGGCGACGATCGTGAGCGACGTCGCGATGTCGTCCAGGCGATCGACCGTCCAACTAACGTCGCGCAGCGCGCCGAGAAGCCCAATCGTCGCCGCGCCTTCACCGTCCGCGTCGCATAGCGCGAAATGCGCGGCCATCGCCTGCGCTGCGTATTCCACGCCGGCGAATATCGGCAGCATTCCCGACTGCGCGAGCGGATGATGGGGATCCCGATGCGAATCGGCGCGACATTCGATACGCTTTGCATCATGCATCACTATTTCGCGCAGCAACACCATCGCACCCGCCTGCGGGAGCAAGGTTGCGACGTCGATGTTGCGACCATTCATCCGATCGAAACCGCGACGTTGCAACCGCTGTGATACGGAATGACGGCGCGGGACACGCATTTGGCAGCTAGCAGCGCGACAATCTGCAATGCCGCAGCGGCAGGATGCGTCGCCAGCGCGACCGGAAAACCACGCGGCCATTCGGATACGGGCTCACTGGTCAGCGTGATATTCAGCAGCGGAGCATCGGCATTCGCCAAGGGCGCGATAACGAACGCCGCCGCGAACGTTCCTTCGACCGACCAGAGCGATGACAGCGGCGCCGGATACGGCAGATCGTACGCGATCAGCAGAACCGTCCGCGACTCGAACGTCGCTTGTGTTGCAGCTTCGAGCAAGCCGGCAGCGAATGAGCCAGCGTGCGCGCAAAGGCTGGTCGACGGCGCCCGCGAGCCGAGTGCGATGCTCCAGTAGCCCGCCGCAGCGTTGTGAACCGAGTTGTGAAAGCGAGTCGGCGACATCTCGGGTATCGGGCGGGCGAGCGCCTCGCAGATCTGATGCGTGATCTGCCCATCCGATCCGCACGACGCGAACACCGTCGCAACGTCACCCACGTCGAGCTGCGCCGCTTCGAGCGCCTCGATGCCGATGCCGAGTGCAACGCGCGCCGTGCCCGGCAGACGTCGACGCTCGTTCGCCGGCAGAGCGACCGGAGAAGGCTCGCGTACCTGCGTCGCTTCGTACTGCGCTTCGCCACGCAACAACGCGATCGCGCTTGCCCAGTCCGGCACGCCGGGACCGCAGAGGGCACCGCCTGTGATCGCAATGTTCATGCTGCGTTCTCGAACACGAGCGCGCAATTGCTGCCGCCGAAGCCGAACGAATTCGAAAGCGCATGGCGTATCGACGCGACGCGACCTTGCAAGATCACGTTGCCGCGGATCGCCGGATCGACATCAGCACAGTTGAACGTGCCAGGTAGAAAGCTTTCGCGCATCGCGAGCAGCGTGACGACGGCTTCGACGAGCCCCGCCGCGCCAAGCGTGTGTCCGGTCATGCCCTTGGTCGAGCTTCGTGCGACCGCATCACCCAGCACAGCGCGAATCGCGATGTCTTCCGCGACATCGTTGGTACGGGTGCCCGTGCCGTGCAAGTTGACGTAGTCGATCGTGTCGACGTCAGCCATTGCAATCGCCGCGCGCATCGCGAGCGCTGCACCCACGCCTTCGGGATGCGGAGTGGAAAGATGATAGGCATCGCTGCCTTCGCCAAAGCCGGTCAGCGCAAAACCGAGCGACCCCGGATCGCGCGTCAACAGCACGTAGCCCGCCGCTTCGCCGAGCGAGATGCCATCGCGCCGTGCGTCGCATGGTCGGCAAGGTTGCGCCGACAGAAGCTCGAGTGAACGAAAACCGAAAAGCGTCGTCAGGCAAAGTGCTTCCACTCCTCCGACGACGGCCGCATCGCAAAGCCCGGTCGCCATCGCACGCGCAGCAGCGGCGAACGCTTTCGCGCTCGACGCGCATGCGGCCGACACGACGACCGCCGGACCGCTGAGTTGAAGTCGCTCGAGAAGATAGGCCGCGGGCGAGAACAGATTCATCGCCTCGCGATAGCGAAGCGACGACGGCAACGCGCCTTGCGGATCGCGCGCACGATAGCCGAGCTCGACTTCGAGTATTCCCGATCCGCTCGTGCCGACGTACACGCCGATTCGCGTCGGCCCGTATCTCCTGCGCGCCGCGGCGAGCGCGGCTTCGAAGGCATCGTGCGCGAGTGCGAATTCGGCCAGGCGATTCGAGCGGCAATCGTAGCTCGCAAGCGTAGGCGGCAGCGCGACATCATCGAGCTCGCTCACGACGCCGGTGCACGTATCGAACTCGACGCCTTCGAATGGCTGTTGCACGAGTGGCGAGCGCTGTGCGCGCAGTGCGGCCAGCGTCGCAAGAGTGCCAGCACCTGCGGCCGTGGTCACCGTCATCGCCGCGACGTGCGCTTTCATCGTCGCATTCCGCTTACGAGCATCGCCGAGACGACGAACGCAAAGACAGCACCGAGCGCGGTCGTCACGCCGATCGCCCGTAACACCGGCGTCGTTGCGATGGCGAGCGATAGCGACGCGCACAATGTCGCGAGCCCCGCAACGATCACCGACAACGTCGTGAGATCACGCTCGTTCTTCGAGGCGTTCTCCCGCCCGAAGAACAATGCGTAATTGATGCCTACGCCGACAACCAGGAGCAAGGCGACGACGTGAAACACGCCAAGCTTTTGTCCCGCCGCAACGAGCGCCGCTGCCGTCAGCAGGACTGCGACGATGACAGGAACCATCAGGCGCAGCGCTTTGGGCAGCGAGCGAACGCCGGTCAGCAACACTGCAAAGATTGCGGCAAGGCCGATCAGCGAAGATTGCACGGCACGCTCGCGATAACTCGCCACGAGCGTATCGGCTTCGGACTTGAGGTCGAGGAGCGTTGCCGCAGCGCGATGTTCGCTCAGCGCTCGCGCTACTGCTGCTGCGTCGGTGACGCCGCTTAGCGGGAGGATCGCGTTCCAGCGCCCACCATCACGCGACAAGAGCGCATCCACGCGCAGGCCGAGCGTAGTGTTCGCGAGATCGTCACGACGCAGCAACGGTCCTGTGCGAGCGCGTTCCACCTCGACCAGAAACGGATTGAACGCGTCGCTTCGAAACGGCAGCTCGGCGAGGGCCGCAGCGAGCGAAGCTCTCAGCGTTGCCGCATCGGGAAGCGCTGCCCGCCTTGCGCGTTGCGCCACCTCGCTCGGTAGATAACGAGCAGCAGCGTCGTAGCCTCCGATCACCTTCTCGGTTACGAGCGCATCGAGAAATCGCATCACGTTCTCGCTCGCGACCAACGCTTGCTGCTCGTCATTCGCCGAGGTGACGACCAGATAACGCAGATCGGGCGCGCCGAGTTGCGCTCGCAGCTCACGGTCCTGCGCCTTGACGCCCGCCGACACGGGATTGAGGTTGGCAAGATCGTCGTCCCACAGTGATTCGCGCCTGATAACGAGTATCGCGATCGCAAGTGCGAGCGCGATGCCGACGATGAGCCGCTGACGACTCCCGGTCAGCGGCAGCCAGCGCGTGAAATCGAACCATCCGCGCGTCTGCTTTCGCACCAATGCATTCGCGGGTGTCAGCGCGGGCAACACGAAGCGCGTGCAAAGTCCGGCAACGACGACTCCCGAGATGATCAGCACGCCGAGTTGCTGGAGTCCGCGAAATCCGGAGAGAATCATCGCCAATGCGCCGCACGCCGTCGTCGCCACCGCAAGCGCGAGCGTCGCGCCGATTCGCGACCGCGTTGTGTCGAGCGGCTCGCCGGGTGCGTTGTTCGCAAATAGATAGGTTGGATAATCGACCGCTTCGCCGATCAGCATCGCGCCGAATCCGAGCGTGATCGCATGCACGGGGCCGAATATCATCGATACGACGACGATGCCGATCGCAAGGCCGGTCAATGCTGGAATCGCCGACAGAAGCGTGGGCCACACCGATCGGTACGTGAAGAGTAGCAGGGCGGTAACGCCCGCCAAAGTAAGCGACGACGCAAGCTTCGCGTCGTTCTCGATTGCGCGGCGCGATTCGACGGCGAGCACTCCCGGGCTCGACAGCGTAAGTATCAGCGATGGCGGTGCCACGCGGGCGAAAGCGTCACGTATCGCCTGGACGGCGGCCTGCTGCGCATCGAGGTCGAAGCCGGCTGCGCGCGTGGCGAACGTGATCAACGCACGCCGGCGGTCTTCGGAAAACCACACGCCATGTTCCTGATGCCGTGGCCCGCCCGCGATGCTTTGCGCAATGCGCAGCGTTTCCCCGGTGGGATCGCTCGCGATTAGCGGACGCACGATGCTCGCGAGCGGGGATGCAAGCAGTCGCTGCGCTTCGTCGAAGGATTCACGCAGTCCGGCAGCGGTGAATCTTTCTGGGCGCGCATCGCGGCTCAACAGGTAGCGCCAGCGCAGAATGGCGTCGCGCTCGCGCTGCATGCGCGCGATATTGCCATTCGCGATTGCGGCAAAGCGCGGATCATTCGCCAGCTCGCCGACCAGCGCTTCGCTTGCTGCGGACAGTGTTTCGGGGTCGCTCCCTGCGATCCCTGCAAGGACCAAACGCGAAGCGACGCCATCGCGCAATTCCTTCACCAAGAGCGCTTGCGCAGGCGTTGCGGCTGCGGGTAGGAACGCCGACAGGTCGGTCGTGACGACGAGTTGCCGCGCGATCCAGAACAACGAGACCGCGAGCGCCGCGGCCCATACCGTCACCGCGGCTACCTTGCGCGATGTCATTTTTGCGCGGGCTTTAGGTCCGTGAGCGAGCGGTCTCCGCTCGCTTCGACCACTTCGATGCGAGACAGTTGTACCTTGTTGCCCGCAATCTCGACGCGCGTCACGTAGTTCGAGAGCTCTGCAGTCTTCGGAATGAGCACGAGCTTCCACGCGTCGGCGACGCCGCTTGCGTGCACCACGAAGTAACGCTCGAGTGCTGCAAGATCGCCTGCAAGTGTCGCGCGCAAGCTCTCGACCAGCGCGCGTGGCGCTCCGGTGGGAACGCTGTACGAGCGCTCGGCCGCACCGCCTTTGCTCACCGTGATGCGTGTGCCGTCGATGACCGTGACTTCCGCGAACGGCGTCTCGATGCGCTTCTCGAGGCGGTCGGGCCGACGATAGGCGAGTTGGCCCGAGACGACCAGTGGCGCTTTGAGCAACGACGATTCGCGAGTTTCGGTAAACCGCGCTTGTGACTCACTCACGCCGGCGAGCATCGTCATCAACTGGCTTACGCTGATCGATTGTCCAAGAATCGGCGTTGCAATGAGCAGTAGCGCAATGGTCGCGACAACGCGCTTCACGCCGCTTCGCTCCAGTAGGCGTAAAAATTGAACCAGTTGTAGGGCGCCGACCGCGTTCGTGCTTCCAACCGTTGCACGTAGCGCTCGACGACATCCGCCACTGCGGCGTCGCGAGCGAGTGCGCGATTCGGCGTGAGCGCCTCGAAATACACGTCGTAGCTGCGCGGTCCGCGATACAACCCGAAAAAAGTCACGATCGGCACATCGAGCGCTAGCGCCAGGCGCGCGGGACCGGTGGGAAACTGCGCCTTGGCGCCGAGAAAGGACACCGGGCGCGTCGGCGAGCGGCCGATCGGACGGTCGCCGAGCATCGCCACAACCTCACCGCGCGCCAGCGCATCGCGAATGCGCAGCGTGGCGTCACCATGCACAGGTTCGATCAGTCGCGGCGCGAAATCCGGGGCGACTTGCCGCAACCATGCCGCAATCTGGCCTGCATTGCCTTCGTGCATGACGATGTTGACGATTAGCTTCGGCTCGATCGCCGCTGCCGCACGCACGACTTCGAAGCTGCCCAGATGCGAACCCAGCAGAAGCAAGCCGCGGCCGCGCGCGAATGCATCCATCACGTCGTCGGCGCCATGCACACGCGCGTCGATATCGGCCATTCCACGTCGTGCGATCAGCACGCGATCGAGTATCGAAGCCGCAAACGTGTGATAGTGCCTTGCGATGTCGCGCCAGGTCGCTCGCCGCCCGAGCACGCGCTCGAGGAATTCGCGCGAGCCACGGCGTGCAGCGCGCGAAAACACGATGAAGTATGCGCAAATCGGAAAGAGCAGCGCGCGGCCGGCTCCGTAGCCCAGGTGCAGCGTGATCCACGTGATAAGACGCAGCGCGCCAAGCGTTCCGCGCTCGCGCTGCGCAAGCCAGGCCTGGCTCATGCGCCGACCTCGATCACGCCATCGGCAATGCGCACATCGGCTGCCAGCAACCGAAAGCGAATCGAGGCTTCGCCTTGATGTTCGACTTCGATTACAAATGCAATGTCAGGACGCAGCGGCGCGCGAAACCTCGCACTCCGCAGGCCCGCGAGCTTCGTGACGCCGAGACTTTCCCGACAAGCTTGGGCGACCAGCGTCAGTAGCCACGCCGCAGGAACGATCGGATCGTGCGGAAAGTGGCCGGCCAGCGCGGGATGCGTGTCACACACGACGAGCTCTACGATTTGCGCGTTCATGTCGCGCGCGAGTCGAGGCGTTCGCTGTCCTCGAGCTCGTGCAATGTTTGCGTGAGCGCATCCGCGGCGATCTTGCCGATTGCATTGCGCGGCAATGCATCGACGAGATACAGTGGCCGCGGTAGAAAAACGGGGTCGATTCGATCGCGCAGCGCTGCAACGATCGCCTCTCGCGTGACACCCGGTGCAACGACAATCGCGGCGACGCGCACGGACAATGCGCCGTAGTCGCGCACCACGCATTCGGCGTCGACGACACCTGCAATCGAGCGCAACGCCGCGTTCAACATCGCAAGCGACGCGCGCTTTCCGCCGACTTTGACAAGATCGGAATCACGACCGAGCAACGCGAAGGATCCATCCTCGTTCACGCGAATGCGATCATTCAGCGTCACGCTTTTCACGTGTGCGCCGCTGACCACGAAGTTATCCTGCGTTGCGTCGAGCGTGATTCCGGCCAGCGGGTCGAAGTTGCTTTCACAGGCAGGGTGCCGCGTTGCGATCACTCCGGTCTCGCTCGAGCCGTAGATCTCGATCGCAGGAGCACTGGTGAGGCGCTCGATCGAGCGGGCGGTCTCGGCGTCGAGTGCTGCTGTCGCCGACAACGTTCCCGCCAACGCCGGAAGTTGCGCATCCGAGCGCACGATGCTGCGTGCGTGCAGCGGCGTCAGCACGAGCCAGCGCCTAGCCGAAAACTGCGCAAGTCGGCGAACGATCTCGTGCGGCAACAAAGGTGTTGCGGCGTCGATCGCTCCGCCGCCTTGCAACGCGAGCATCACGGTCGCTTCGAGCCCCCACATGTGCTGCGCTGGCACGGCGCCGATGATCGCGTCACCGCGCGCAAACGCAATCCTTGCTCTCAAGCCCGCGGCGCCCTCTGTCAGTGAGCGCCAGGTTTTCTCGTGCGGCTGCGGCTCCCCTGTGGTTCCCGACGTGTAAACGATTGCAGCGACATGACCCGCATCGATAGCCGGTATCGTTGTCGTCGACGGGGGCGGCGTGCAGTCCGCATCGACAGCGACTTCCATCAGGCCGCTTACGATGCCCACGCGATCGACCAGCGCGAATCCAGGCCGTCGCGTCGCGACGATCGATGCAAGTGCATGCGGTGCGTGACTTGGCGGCAACAGCGCTGTCGTGCCGCGCATCGCCAGCGCACAAAAAGCGGTCGCGAAGCTCACCCGGTCTTCGCATAGCAGCAGCGCGAAGCCTGCCGGCGGCAACGCCCGAGCGAGCAAATCGGCGGCCGCGATGAACTCGTCGACAGCAAAGACGCGAGAGCCGCGACATGCGATCGGCGCGCCATCGTGACCCGCCACGAGTGCGATGTCGCTCATGTCGATGCGCGCCGCGATGACAGCGGTCGATCGTTGATCACCACGGCGAGCAACGTTCCGAGCGATGCATGCACGTGTTGTCGAAAGCGGATTCGCCGATAGACGTACTCGCCGACGAACAACACGGCGACGCACACATAGTTGACGACGTTCGCGAACGCCGACCACACGTTGAGCGGCGCCGCGAGCGCAAGCACGATGCTCAGCGCCGCCGCGGCAAAGAACCACACGCTCCAAATCCAGGTCAGCCATCGCGTGTACCGCGCGATGTCATCCGGAAGCGCCGCACCGCGCTCCAGTCGTGCATAGCGCGCGATGCGCGGCTCGCGTCCTGGAAGCAGCGTCGACGCGAAGAACATGCCGAATGCCACGTTGATCGCAGTGGGCGGCAGAAAGACGAGCAAATCAGGTGTGAAATACCATCCGAGCGCAACCATGACGAGCGCGACAGTCAGGATTCCTCGCTGGCGAACACCCGCCGCAGCGACGATCAGCACAAGAAGAATCGCAATCGCCGCGAATGCAGTGATCGACGGCAACCACGCATCACGACCTACCAACGTCGCGATATGAGAAGCCACCGGCCAAACGATGGCAACGATGCCCGCGATCGCACTGGGAAGACGCTTCATGAGTCGCGATGCGCGTTGGGCCCTGATCCGGCCCCGAGCATGCAGTCCTTACGAAGTGCGAGTCCGCTCCGCGATGTGCGCAGCGAGGTTACGCAGCGACGCGAAAATACGAGCGTTGTCCGGATCATCGGAGCGCAGCTCGCTACCATAACGCTGCGACACCGCGAGCGCGATTTCCAACAGGTCGATCGAGTCGAGCCCGAGCCCGGTGTGAAAGAGAGGCGCGTTCGGATCGATCTCTTCAGGCGGCGTCTCGAGGTTGACCGCCTGCGCGATCAGCGTCGCGACCTCGGACTCGAACGCTGTCTGCTCGCTTAGGCTCGATGAGGATTGCAAGATGTTGTCGCCCGACTTCTAGCGGACCGCCACGGCCCGGCTAGGCCGCGGCGAGCCTCGTGCGGATCTCGCGATCCAGATTCTGAATCCAGCCGTTGTAGTTCTTGTGGATTTGGCCGCCGCCATAGTCGAGACCGCTGCTGTCGCGATAGCGGATCGAGTACACCTTCGGCGTGTAGTCGATGTCGACGATGGCTCGATGATCGCGCAGCAAAAGCGTGCCGACCATGTGGCCCGGCCTATTCGACACCATCTGCCAGCCGAGCGCAGCGCCGGCCTGCAGGATCGCACGCTCGACTTCCTGCATCGACGCACCGCGCGGGCTCATCACCGGCGCCTCGACGATGTTGTATACCGGCGCGGAACGACAGCCGGCAAGCGCCACCAGCGAGCCCGCAATCAATACCAGCGCAGCGCGACGAAGCATGGCAACTCCTCCTCGCAAGATCGAATGTGACGCGCGATTTCATGCGCGTCGAATGCAAGTGATGATAGCAAAAGACGGCTGCGCAGCCGGCGAGCCGAGAAGTGGCGCGACAACTTCAACGCGCAGTCGGATTCACGTAGGCGGCGGCGAGCTGCCCGTAGACGACACGCGCAACGCTCAACAGCTGCGCGCGGTCGACGTTACCCGATAACGCGTAAGTGCAATTCTCGTCGATCCAATAGAAGATTCCGACGCCGCCTTCGATCGCGTAGCGGAACTGCGCCTCGGACGTGCCCGGCTCGACCTTGCGCCATTGCAGCGTGAGCCTTTGCTTTTCCGCGTTCTCGTACATGAATAGCCCGGTCGGCTTTTGATTGCCCGCAACGAGCCTGCCCCCGACCAGCGCGAAGCCGACCGAATTCAAGTCCGGCGCAGCGACTTGTACACCCGTACGACGCGTGAGCCAGCGCACGAGCCGCGGCTCTTCCTGCGCAGTGATCTCGACCGGACGACCTTGGTCGCTCGCATAAATCAGGTGCGCGAACGCCGCTTCGCGTGCGAACGAAGTTGGTGTGCCGCGCGAAGTGAGCAGCGTGTCGCGCGCAATCCATCCAACGAAAATACCAACGACAAGCATCGCGGCCAGCGCCAGCGCCGATCGCCAACGCGGATTTTGCGTTTCCGGGGGCCGCGCGGCTTTGAGCAGTCGTCGAGGAATCGACTCGACGAGTACCGGGTCGAGCGCCTCGCTCAGCATGGCATTCTGGGCACGAACTTCGGCTACGCGCGCGGCGGCCTGCGCATCGCGCGCGATCCACGCCTCCACCAGCGCGACGCGCTCCGGCGCAAGCTGCCGATCGGCGTAAGCCACCAGGTCGTCGTCGACGAGTGGGCTCGGGTTCGTCATGTCAGGAGGGAAGGGCGTGGCGCGAGCAGCCAGCGAGGGGCCCGACGCGTTGCTTGCGTGGGGATCGCGGCGTCGCGAGTCGACACGAGATGGCCGACTCCGGCGTTTTCCAGGACGATGTCCACGCAAGGAGGCCAGCCGTCTCCCGCGCCCGCCGGGCCGCCCCAAGGGCGCGGGCCCGTCGCTTTCCACGAACGCCCCCGGCCTCCTTGCACCCGCGTCCTCCTCGGAGGGGGTGCGCGACGTCGCGTAGCGACCAGCCGGGAGGCGATCCATTGACAAGTTTCTCCATCGCCCGCTTCTCCGCCGTCATGCGCAAGGAATTCGTGCAGATGCGCCGCGACCGCCTCACGTTCGCGATGATCGTCGGCATTCCGATCCTCCAG
>DATLOI010000187.1:0-6313 GCA_035536295.1 Casimicrobiaceae bacterium | reverse complement strand
GGATTGCGCATGGCCGGACTGCCCGAGCGCTGATTCACGATGACGGCTCGATCTCTGCCCCGCGGTCCCGTCATGCTCGGCGTCGAGGCGCTTACGCTGACACCGGCCGACCGCGAGCGCTTGTCGCATCCTCTATGCGGCGGCGTTATATTGTTCGCGCGGAACTTCAAGAGCCGCGACCAGGTGACGGCGCTCACAGCATCGATCCACGCGCTGCGCGAGCCGCCCCTCGTCATTGCCGTCGACCACGAAGGCGGCCGCGTGCAGCGCTTTCGCGACGGCTTCACGACGCTTCCACCAATGCGAACACTCGGCGAGTGGTGGGACGACGACGTTGCGGCCGCGACGCGCGAGGCCAGGCAGATCGGCGAAACAATCGCGCGCGAGCTCTTGCAATGCGGTATCGATCTTTCTTTCACGCCGGTGCTCGACCTCGATCACGGCGCGAGCACGATCATCGGCGATCGCGCGTTCCATCGCAATCCGAACGCGGTCGCGCAACTCGCGGCGGCGTTGCACGCGGGACTCAAGTCGGCCGGCATGGCTGCGTGCGGCAAGCATTTCCCCGGGCACGGTTACATTGCTGCTGATTCACATCTCGAGCTGCCGGTCGACGATCGCGATCTGGATGCGCTTCGCTGCGACGACCTCGTTCCGTTCGGTGCGCTCTGTGGCGTTGGGCTCGAATCGGTGATGATGGCGCACGTCGTCTATCCGGCCGTCGATCGCGAGTCCGCCGGCTATTCGCGCAAATGGATCAGCGACGAGCTGCGCGGACGGCTGCGCTTCGACGGGCTCGTGTTCTCCGACGATCTCGGCATGGCCGGCGCAACCGGCGTCGGCGATCTCGTCGCGCGTGCCGATGCTGCGCTTGCTGCAGGTTGTGACGTCGCGCTGACGTGCAACGAGATGGATGCTGCCGACGAACTGCTCAGTCGCTGGCGCCCCTCGCCCCAGCCCGATCTTGCGAGGCGCTGGGCGATGGTCGCGGGAACCTAGGCGGCGAAGTCATCGGCGTGCGGCGTCGTAGTTCAACTGCACTCCGTTGAGTTTCCGCATCGTCCGCTCGATCGGTGCTGTGGGCGCGCCGGAATCACAATTGCGTGTGATTTCAGGTATGGTATCCACATGAGCCTTCTTCGCGGCCGCTTGGTACGTAGGACATCTGTGCGACCGGTGTTGCGCTAGTCACCAGGATCACTCGCACTGCTGCGACGTCATGACGCTGAACCGTCTCGCTCTTGGCGTGTTGCTCGCAGCATTTGCCGGGAGCGTCTCGCCTGCTGAACTCGTAAAGATCGGCGCGCTTACCGAGGGCTGGGGTCCGACACCGGGGATAGTCGGCCTGCGGGACGGGCTGACCGCACTCGGGTATCGGGAAGGCGAACAATTCGTCATCGGCGTGCGCTTTACGCGCGGTGACGTGAAGGCGCTTCCTCAGGCCATGCGTGACTTGATGAGCTCCGGCAGCACGATCATTTTCGCCAACGGTCTTAACGCGGCGAAGGTAGCCAAGGCGGCGACGACAACGTTACCCGTTGTGTTTGCAGTGGAGATGCCCGATCCGGTTCAAATTGGACTGGTGCGCACCTATTCGCATCCTGGCGGCAACCTGACCGGGATCTCGGATCTGTCACAGGAGCTCGGGCCCAAGCGCCTCGAGATACTGAAGGAAATACTGCCCGGGCTGAAGCGGGTCGCGTTTCCCTACGATCCGGACGACGAACCCTCGGTCGAGGCGCTGCGACTTTCGCGCGAGGCGGCCCGCCAGCTCGGGATGACGCTGCTGGAGCGGCCCCTGCGGACCGAACAGGAGGCGCGGAAGATTTTCGCCACGCTTCGCAAGAGTGACGCCGACGCGGTCATAATCCCGGGGCAGTTGTCGCTGAACATTCCGGGGTTCATTCTCGACATGACGTCGCAGCACGGGCTGCCGACGATGTTCAGCGGTGCATTCTGGGTCGAGCGCGGCGGCCTTGTGAGCTACGGCGCCGACTTTCATGAATCCGGGCGGCTCGCCGCCCGGCTGGTGGACAGGATCATCAAGGGCGAGAAACCCGCAGCGATCGCTGTCGAATCGAACCCGCGTATCGAGCTGGTGATCAACCTGAAAGTAGCGAAGGCGTTAGGGCTGTCGCTTTCACCAACCTTGTTGCAGCGCGCGACTCGCGTGATCGAATAGAGGAGAGCAAATGAGAACGATCGTGCTCGCAACGGCGATGCTGTTAATGCTCGCGTTGGGTGGCGTTCAGCCAGTGTCAGCGCTCGAAGTCGGCAAGCCGGCACCGGACTTCACGCTGGACGATACGACGGGTAAAAAGGTCAGCCTGAGCCAATTTCGCGGGAAGAACCTCGTCCTCATCGAGTTCATCGGCGCCGTGTGGGCGCCCACGTGCTCGGCCAATGTGAACGAGCGCGGCTTGGACTACCAGAAGTTCAAGGAGCTCAACGTGCAGCTCATCGGGATCAGCTCCGAGAACAGGTTCGCTCTCAAGGCGTTTGCGGACTCGGTCCGAACGCCCTTCCCGCTGCTGAGCGATCCGTACGTTCAGGCGATCAAGACCTACGGCGTGCTGGCGCCCGACAAGGTGCGGGCGCTGCGTGCGTACTTCCTCGTCGACAAGGAAGGAATTCTGCGCAAGCAGTGGCTGCTCGGGCTGCCGGGCGATGACATCGTGTTTGCGAGCGCCCCGATCTTTGCCGCCATCGACGAGGTCGCGCTCGCGGCCAAACGCTAGGATGAAACGACCCCCCACGCTTCGCTCGCTGCCCCCAAGGGGGCGCAGTCAGTGCTTGGGGCCGCCCTGCGCACTGACATGTCGCGCAGCGGGGCGCACGGGTAGCAGCCGGTTTCGTCAATAAGGGTGCGGCCAGCGGCCGCCGAGCTTGCGCGTGATCTCCTCCGCGATGTGCGCGACGATCGGTCCGAGTTGCTTGATGCGCGCGTCGTGGAGGCGCGAAACCGGACCCGCAAGCGAGATCGCGCCGAGACTCTCTGCATGCTCGTCGTAGATCGGACTGGCTACGCAACGCGTGCCGAGCAAATGCTCCTCGTCATCGAACGAGAAGCCGCGCTGGCGGATCACCTTGAGGCTCGCCCACATCGTTTCCGGTGACGTGATCGTGTTCTCGGTGATTCTTGGCAGTCCCTTCACCTTGAAGATGGCGTCGATCTGCTCGTCGGGCAGCGTCGCGAAGATCGCCTTGCCGACCCCCGAGGCGTGCAACGGGACGCGGCTGCCGATGCGCACGATCGTGCGCATCGTCTCCTTGCATTGCACCTGGTCGATGAAGACGGCCTCGGTGCCGTCGAGGATCGCGAGATTCGCGGTTTCGCCGGCTTGTTCCATCAAGCGGCGCATGTACGGATGGCTTTGTGCGACCCAGTCGCGCACCGACAGAAAGCTCGAGCCGACGGTGAACGCCTGCAAGCCGACATACCAGAGCCCCAAGTCACCCGCCTGGAACGCGTAGCCCATGCGCTCCAGCGTCGACAACAGGCGATGCGCGGTCGACGGCGCAAGTCCGGTGCGCTGGGCGACGTCGGTCAATGTGAGACCGCCGTCGGCTTTGCCAAGCGTTTCGAGGATCGACAGGCCGCGCGTCAGGCTCTGCACCTGACCCGCTGACGTTCCGGGCTTCGTCGGCGTGCGTCCGCGGCGAGGGGGTGTGGTGAAGCGATGCGGCACGCGAGCCTACTGATTGAGCGAAAGGCGCTCGCGGCTGTTAGACAAATGCGTGCGCATCGCCGCGCGCGCAGCATCGGCATCGCGACGAATGATCGCGTGGAAGATGTCCTGATGCTCGCGATGCGCGATACGATCGTGCTCGCCGCCATCGCGTTGCATGGCATGCGGACCGTCGACGCCCTTTCCCGGAATCATGGCCCGCCCGAGATGGCGCAGCAGGTCCGCGAAATAGGAGTTGCCCGTCGCCTCGGCCACGATCACGTGGAAGGCGAAGTCGGCATCGACGGCTTCGTCGGCGTTCTTCGCCGCGGCGATCGCTTCGAACGCGCGTGCGAGGCGTTGCTGATCGGCGCGCGTAATGCGCTTTGCGGCCAGCGCGGCGGCTTCGGTTTCGAGGCTGATGCGAAGCTCGTAGATCGCCGCGAGATGGCCGATGATCGAACTGTCAACGGCGGGTAACGTGAGTTCGGGGGGCGACGACTTGCGCGTGCGCGCGAAGGTTCCGATGCCGCGCTGCGTTGCAACGAGACCCTGCGCGCGAAGCTGCGATATCGCTTCGCGGATGACCGTCCGGCTGACGGCATAAGTTGCGACGAGCTCACTTTCGCTCGGCAGCTTGGCGCCGCCGCGAAATTCCCCCGTCCGGACGCGTGCTCTGAGGTCGGTGACGACGCGCTCGGTGAGACTCGGCGGGTTCGGCGAGCGGGGAGGCATGGCAAGGACTTGCAACGCCCTGACGTGTACGACATCATACAGGCTGGCCCGGCTCCGTCGACGCTCGCAATGCCCGCTCCTTTCCATCGGCTGCTGCTGACCGGCGCTTCGGGCGGACTCGGCCGCGTGCTGCGCCCGCATCTGCGCAACCTTTGCACGTCGCTTCGCGTGACCGATCTCGTGCAACCGCCGGCCGAGGCGGACGATGAGTGCGTGGCTTGCGATCTCGGCAATCGTGCGGCCGTGCATGCGATCTGCCGTGACGTCGACGCGATCATTCACTTCGGCGGTGTGTCGGTCGAGGATACGTTCGACCGGATCCTGCATGCGAACATTGTCGGGACGTTCAATCTTTACGAAGCAGCCCGCAAGCTTGCGATCAGGCGTGTCGTCTACGCGAGCTCCGGGCAGGTGACTGGCTTCTATCCGACGACGCAGATCGTCGATCCGTCGATGCCCGCCCGTCCGTCGAGCCTTTATGGACTCTCGAAGAGCTTCGGCGAGAATCTCGCGCGGCTGTTTCACGATCGCTATGGCATCAGCACCGTTTGCCTGCGCATCGCGATGTGTTTCCCCGAACCGAGCACGCACCGGATGCTGCGCTCGTTTCTAAGCTATGACGACTTGAAGTCGCTCGTCGAACGCTCGCTTGTGGCCGATGGAGCGGGGTTTGCGATCGTGTATGGTGTATCGGCCAATCGCGATTTGCTGTGGCGCAATCCCGACGCTATGGCGATAGGGTGGGCGCCGAAGGACAGCTCGGAACGCTTTCGGAGGGCGGTCGAGTCACGGACGCCCATGCCGGACGCGGAGGATGTGCAGAACCGGTTTCACGGCGGACGCTTTACGCAGGACGGACCGTTCGAGGACAGGGCCGGTCTAGCCGGTTCGAGTTGAGGGGCCGGCAAAAGGCCGGATTCATCGTCATTAAGTCGTGCGAGGAGGAGTCATGCAACACAAGCGTCGTGAATTCGTGCGCTCGACCGCGGCCCTTGCGGCGGCGGCGTCGCTCGGGCCCGTCGGCCTGGCGAACGCGCAGCAGAAAGTCGTGTGGAAGGCGTCGGATGTGCATCCGCTTGGCTATCCCACCGTCGAAGCAATCGAGCGCATGGGCAAGAAGCTCGAGAAGGCGACGAACGGCCGCATCTCGATCCAGATGTTCCCGCAGATGCAGCTCGGCGGCGAGAAGGAGATGATCGAGCAGGCGCAGGTCGGCGCGCTGCAGATCGCGCGCATCTCGGTCGGCGCGATGGGACCGGTGGTCGACGACCTCAACGTCTTCAACCTGCCGTTCGTTTTCCGCGACGAGGCGCACATGCGGAAGGTGATCGACGGACCGATCGGCCAGGATCTGCTCGATCGCGTGAGCGCCTCGCCGCAGTCGCGGCTCATCGTGCTCGGCTGGATGGATGCCGGCACGCGCAACGTCTATTCGAACAAGCCGGTCAGTAAGCCCGCGGACTTGAAGGGCATGAAGATCCGGATGATGGGCAACCCGATCTTCGTCGAGACGATGAACGCGATGGGCGGCAACGGCATCTCGATGGGCTTCAACGAATTGTTCCAGGCGCTGCAGACCGGCGTGGTCGACGGCGCCGAGAACAACCCGCCCACGCTCCTCGCGCAGAACCACTATACGGTCAGCAAGGTGTACAGCCTGACCGGCCACCTGATCATTCCCGAGATCTTCGTGTTCAGCAAGCGCACCTGGGACGCGCTGTCCAAGGAAGATCAGGAGATGGTCCGCAAGTTCTCGCGCGAGGCGCAGATCGAGCAGCGCGAACTCTGGGACAAGTATGTGGGCGACGCCAATGCCAAGCTCAAGGCGGCGGGCGTGCAGTTCGTCGAGGCCGACAAGCCGGCGTTCTACAAGGCGACGCAGCCGGTGCGTGACAAGTACGGCGCAAAGT
>DATLOI010000186.1:0-2754 GCA_035536295.1 Casimicrobiaceae bacterium | reverse complement strand
ATCGAAGCTGATGTAAGCCATCGCTCCGGCGCGCATTGCGCGCGCGATCTCGCGAAGCGCTGCGCGCGGGTCGGGTATGTGCTCGAACGCGTTGATCGAGCAAATGAAGTCGAACCACCCGTCGCGAAACAGCAGGTTGGTGGCGTCGGCAACGTTGAATTCGATGCGCTCGATAGGGAGTGCAATATCGTAGCGCCCAAGCTTTTCGAGCAGTAATCTTGCAAATTCGCCTTGATAGCGGGCGTGTTGATCGATGATGTCGGTGCAGTGAACCCGCTTCGCCCTGCATGCAAGAAGGGCGGCATGGATACCACCGCCCCCGCCGACATCGCAAATCGTGGCTTCGTCCCACGGGATGATGCGTCCGGCGTACGCAAGGACTTCGTCCATCCGAGCAATCTCTTGCACATGCTCCCGAAAATCTGCCGCCTCGTCGTACACTCATTCCCCGCTTTCCGTGCGCATTCGATGCGCCGCCGCGACATCCACGATCACATTTTCGAGATCGTGCGCAATTCGACTCCAAGCATAAGCTTGACAATCCGAGCGTCCTGCCTCGCCATGTCGCGCGGCGAGTGCCGAATCGGCCAGATATGTCGCTACTGCATCTGCGACCTCCGCAACTGAGTTTGCCAGGACGCCGTTGCGCCCATGCTCGACGAGCTCGGCGAATGCGGCGCAGTTTCGTCGTGCGATCACCGGACGCCCCGACGCCCACGCCTCCAGCAGGACAATGCCGAAACTCTCGCTCGTGCTCATATTCGCAAGACATAGCGATAAGGCGAGGGCGCCGAGCACGACGTTTCTGGGCTGTTCGCCATAGTAATGGGTTGTCGGCGAGGCAACCGGTACGTGATCGTCTTCCGGGCCGATGATTACCAGGTCGACGCGATGCGATTGGCGATTGATAGAGTCGACTGCGGCGACCACCATTCGATAATTCTTGCCGGCAGCTTTGCGACCCAGCACCAGGACGAAAGGGCGCAAACTGGAATGAACTGCAAGAAAGGCGTTCTGGTGGCTTCGTAAGCGCGCTTCTTCGAATTCGGCGAGGTCGATTCCACCGCCGCGAACGATGACGGTTCGCGCTGGTAATTTGTCCAAAAACATCGGCTTGCTTGAAGCGGGCGCTGCGATGACGCAGGCCGCCGCACGGAACATCGCATAAAAGCTTTGCCAATGATAGTAACGATCCTCGCTGTGAAAGTGCGGTAGAACGACAACCGGTACGCCGTGAGTTGACGCGATCTGCGTCGTGCGCGTCGACGTTGCGAATGGCACTCCGTGAGCAATCACGACATCGTAGCGACCAATGTGCCCCTCGAGCCAGCGATCGAGCGCTCGGGAATGAGGGCCCCGCACTTTGACGAAGACGCCGTCGACACTGGCTTCACGTCGCGAGGTCACCTTCATGAGCGATTCGATCCAGCGCTCCTGATTCTGGCCGCGCATGAACGTTTCGAAATCCGAGGCCAGGTCGATCGATGACCATTCGCCACATCGCCGCACCGCGACGTGGGAGACGAAGGCTCCCAGCTCGCGCGGATCTTCTTGCGCAACTATGGGACTGCTGATCAGCAAGCTCGCGCTGCCGTCGTGACCGGCAAGGTCGATCTGCAAGGAGAAGGTGCCGTCGATGACCCGCTCGCCGGCAATCGAATCGCCGCTTTGAATCGTCAGCGTCGTACGCGAGGGAACATAACCGTCGACTCGCAGACCGTCGGCGCACTCCCCGACAAATATGCAGGACTCCAAGCTGGTCCAGCGGCCTGGTTTGCCGGCATGAGTCTCGGCAAAGTTCCAGCCCCCCATGAGCATCGGCTGACGAAGCTCATCCTTGAGCGCTTGGGCCTGCTCCCGCGATTCGGCCATCCACGAGTGAAACAGCCGACTACAATCAGAGAAGTCGTCAAGGGCGGGCGGATCGACGGCGAAGTAACGCAGCGCAGAGAGAAAATCCGGTCGATCAATTGCTGTCTCGGCCGTCGAATAGGTTGCCGAGAAATGCCATTTGTTGACGATCTTACCGACATCGCAAGCCGCAACGTCGACGTCCAGCGCATCGCTCCGACCGAAATTCCGAAGCACGTTAAGAAGGAACGACTCAGCGCCGCCTGGCGGGGGAATCGCGAATCGATAGGTCGTGACGAGCACGCGAACCCGTGGTGAAACGCCGGTCAAGGGGGTCAACGCGTTCGCGTAGCGACGTCCCAGCACTTCCCAGTCCCAATGACAAAGCGCAAACATCTGCCCCGCTCGTGCAAGCTTTTCGCGAAGTGAGCGATCCCGCGATAGAGCGCGCAGCCGATCGACGAAGTCGGAGCTTCCTGCGCGAAGGTAGTGCTGATCGTTGACGAGTGCGTAACCTCGCACGCCGATGTCAGAACTCAGCATCGGCAACCCTGCCGCCAGGAAGTCGGGAACCTTTAGGCTCGAGCCTCCGCCGCTTTGTAATGGATTCAATGCAATCGAAGCGCGTCGGAGCAACATCGCTTTTTCATCGTCCGACACAACTCCGAACAAAGCGACGTTGCGGGGACGCGGCAGCAGTCGGACGGCGTCGCATACGGATCCGATCAAACCGATGACGATCTCGGGAACACTTGGCGCGACCTCTTCGATGAGAAAACGTGCGGCATGCACATTTGGCATGTGCGAGCTGCCCATGAATAGCGCGAGAGGAGTGCAATGGGCTCCGATTGGCACATCGGCACGCAAGGGCTCATCAGTGGAGGTGATGCGTGTCCCATTTTC
>DATLOI010000185.1:0-14000 GCA_035536295.1 Casimicrobiaceae bacterium | reverse complement strand
GGCCGAAAGTAGGTTTTCACTTTCGGCCGTCACACCGAAATACTCATCCCGCCATCGACGAATATCGTCTGTCCGGTGATGTAGCTCGACGCGTCGGAGGCGAGAAACACGGCGATTCCGGCGAGCTCGTCGGGTACCCCCCAACGCTGCATCGGTGTTCTGCCCTTGACCCAGCGATCGAACTCGACATTGTCGATCAGCGCCCGATTCATCTCCGTTACGAAGTAACCGGGCGCAATCGCATTGACGCGGATTCCCGTGGGGCCGAGCTCCACGGCGAGACCGCGTGTCAATTGGCGCACGCCGCCCTTCGCGGCCGTGTAGGGAACGATCGTCGGTCGCCCGAGCTCGCTCATCAACGATGCGATATTGATGATCGAGCCGTGGCCGCGCTCGCGCATTCCCGGAATCACTGCTTGCGCAACGATAAAGGGTGCCGTGAGATTCGTCGCCACGATCGCATCCCAGTCCGCTGCGCTGAATGCTTCGACCGCATGGCGACGCTGGATGCCCGCGTTGTTCACGAGGATGTCGATACCGCCGTGCGCTTCGATGATTGCTTGCACACCTTCACGCACCGCTGCACGCTCGGTTACGTCGAAACGCGCGATATCGGCATGCCCTTGCGCGCCTGCGATCGTTCGTCGCGCTGATGCGAGCGCGGCCTCGTCGCGGCCGTTCAACACAACCAGCGCACCCGCTTTCGCAAGGCCGCTCGCGATGGCAAGCCCGAGCCCGCGCGCCGCGCCGGTGACCAGCGCGACCCGATTGGAGAGATCGAATGCAGCGGACATGGCGTCACAATACCGCGTAGTCGCCGATGGAAAAGGTTGCACGCTGTAAACACCCGATAGATATACGGTAATTATCGCGGCTCCCAGCGGCTTGTCGCTTGCCAGAGACATGAGGATGTCTCGCGGCTGCGACGGGCCGAAGCCTGCCGACGAACCGCCGCGCCGGAACCTTGTTCATGGCAACGCGGTCCCCGTACCATCGCGGCAATTCTCAAAGGCATTCGCTCGATGCTTTACCGTTGGCTGGGCGCGCTTGGCGTCGCCCTCGTATCCTCTTCGGTGCTCGCGGACTCGATATCCGGTCCGGTGACGCTTGCGCCCAGCGCCGATTGCCAGACGGCCGCCGACGTTCAGTGGTCGTTCAGCTACACGGTCAATCCCGCGCGCGAGTTCGGCACGCTGACCAACCCGAGCGGCACGGTGATCGGCAGCTATTCGCGCCCGAGCCCGCTGGCAGGCGGAACATTCAGCGGAACCTGGCAGCAGCCGATCACACTGCCGCAGCCCCCGAACACGTTGATCGGCAGTTACGGCGGTGCAGGCGACAGCCCCGCGTCGGCGGCGAACACTGCCGAGTTCTTCGTTCTTTACAATTGCACGACGCGGCAAGTGATTTTCCGCTGCAGCGGCAATCTCGGCTCGTGTCCCACGACGGCTTTGCAGGGCATCGCGCGCGTGAGCGAGAACATTCCGGCGACCTCGACGATCGGAATCGCCGCATTGCTGACTTTGCTGCTCGTAAGCGGCTTCGCGTTGCTGCGACCCGTGACCAGGAGGCGCGCATGAACGAGGAAGCGCTCAATCTCTCGCTACGCAAGTTCCTGAAAACCGTCGGCGTCAACTCGCAGCGCGACATCGAGCAGGCGGTTGCCGCTGCGATTCGCGAAGGGCGCCTGCGCGGCAACGAATCGTTCCCCGCGAAAATGCGATTGACGGTCGGCGCGGTAAATCTCGACGTCACGTTCGACGGCGAGATCAAGCTCGAATAGACGGCCGAAAGTTAAAAACCTACTTTCGGCCGGCGAGTCTTCCCGAAAATCGGTGGCGAGAGAAGCGCGGCGCCCCTTGGGGAGGGCCGCAGGCCGCGTCGACGCGCAACCGAGTGCGCCGACTGTACGGAGCGTCGATTCAGCGAGTCCTGTCGGAGGCGCAAGCCACACGATTTTCGGCAGAACTGCGGAAACAACGAGCGTGACTAGTGTGATGCGTTACTGCTCGGTCGGCTGAAACTCCTTCACGCCGGCGCGCCACAACAGGAACGCCCACCGATCGGCGACTTGCTGTTGCACCTGATCACGCGTGTTGCCGACGCCATGGCCTGCGTCGTAGTCGAGCCGCAACAAAACCGGTGCGTCGCTGGTCGTGCTTGCAGCAAGGCGTGAGGCGAGCTTCGTCGACATCCACACGTCGACGCGATTGTCGTTGACGCCGTGCTCGAACAGCACGGCGGGATAAGCCGCTCCTTGCTTCACGTTCGCGTAGGGGCTCATCGCGAGCAAGCCCTTGAATTCGTCTTCACGCGTCACCGTACCGTATTCGGGAATGTTCGCTGCGCCATTCGCGCGCGTTTCGGAACGAACCGAATCGACATTGCCCACAGCGATGACGGCGGCCGCGAAGAGATCGGGACGCTCGGTGATTGCGCGACCGACGAAAATCCCTCCAGCGCTGCCACCGATCACGCCGAGCCGATCCTTGCTCGTGTAGCCGTTGGCGATCAGCCACTCGGCGACGGCGATGCCGTCCTTCCACGTGTTGGGCTTGGTGGTCTTCCAGCCGGCGCGACGCCATGCATCGCCGAACACGCCGCCGCCGCGCACGTGCGCGATCGCGTAAATGCCGCCGCGCTCGAGCCAGGCAATGATGCGCGGCGTCAGCGTCGGTTCTTCAACGATCCCGTACGCGCCATAACCGTAAAGCAGTGCGGGATTACGCCCGTCGAGCTGGGCGCCTTTCGCCATCAGGATCGATACCGGCACCTCCACGCCGTCGTGACTCCTTACGCGCACTTCGCGCGCCTCGATCGACTCGGGCACGTCGAAAGGGCCTTTGGGTGCAAGGTCGAGATCGACGAGCTCGCGAGTGTCGAGCGCGTAGTGGCGCGTGGCACGCGTCCATCCCCCGAGCGCCAGGAGAACACCTGATTGCCCATGATCGGCAGAAACGACGCGAACGTTGCCTTCGATGGGCAACGCCACTGCGCTCATCGCCGGGCGGCTTGCGTGTGACACGCGATACAGGCGTTTCACAGCCCCATCCCGACGCGTCACGTACAGCGCATCCTTCGCACCGCTGATGTTGGTGATGACTTGGGCGCTTTCGGGAATCAGCGTCGTCGCTTTTCCGATATCGGGATGTTCGAGTGACGTTCGCACGACGGCGAAGCGGGGCGCGTTGCGCGCGGTTTTCAAATACAGCCACGAACCGCCGATCGCCACGTCCTGAACTTGCGCGGAAGGATCGAAGACCTTGGTCCAGCGATCTCTCTTGGCCAGCGCATCGGTCAGTGTTGCGCGATACAGCGTGAAATCGCGCTGCACGCCATGCGTTACGAAAACGAACACGATCGGCTTGCCGGTCACGGGGACGATCGTCGCGTGATCGCCGCGATCGAGTGTTACCGAAGCATTCACGCCGGGTCCGAAGATCGCCCGGTCCTCGTTAGGATTCGCGAGCGCGCGGAAATACTTGATCTGATCCAAAAAGCGCTCGGCGCGCGGTCGCGATGCATAGTCGGCGGCCAGGCGCGAGTAGAAAAAGCCGCTGCTATCCGGCAGCCACGTCACGCTGGCGCCGCGAATGCGATCGATCGGTGGAGCAGCTTCGGCGCCGCTCGAGGTATCGATCACATGCAGTGTGCCGATTTCGCTACCGCTGGCTGAAACCGTATACGCGAGCCGCGAACCATCGGGTGAAGGACGAAACTCGTTGATCGCGTGCGCCTTGCCCGCGGCCTTGCCGATGCTTTCCACGTCGACCAGCAGCTTGTCGCCGGCGGCGTCGCGCCGATACAGCTTGAACTGATTCTCGTCGGCGCTGCGCTTCATGTAGAACAAACGGCCGCGCCGATCACGCACCACGTTGCCGATGACCGCAGGCACCGCGGCGTCGATCTCCTGCAGGCGCTTCAACAGCGGCTCGCGACCTGGAATGCGCGTGAGAATCGCGGAGGTTGCTTCCGACTGCATACGCATCCACTGCTGCACGGCCGGGTCGGAAGTGTCCTCGAGAAAGCGATACGGATCCTCCACGACAACGCCCCAATGTGTATCACTTACCGGCTGTGCGGGAAGCGGCGAGGGTACGTCGACGCCGGCAAATTTGGCGGCGAACGCATTCGCGCCGCTGGCAACGAGTAGCGCGACCAGCGCGGCACGCGCGCCGACGCTTCGCATCACAGTCCCGCCTTCGGCTGAAACTCGGGAACGCCGAATTGCCAAAGGAAGAACGAGTAGATGTCGGCGGTTCGCGCCTGTGATTGCGCACGCGTGCTGCCCTGGCCGTGACCGCTGTCGTACTCGAGTCGCTTCAATACCGGCTTCCCGCTGCTCGTTGCAGTCGCGAAACGCGCACCGGCCTTGAGCGTTTGCCAAACGTCGACGCGCGAATCGTTGACGCCGTGGACGAGCAGGATGCCCGGATACGGCGTGTTGTCGCGAATGGCGTGATACGTGCTCATCGCCATGAGGCCCTTGAACTCGTCCTCGTTTTTCACCGTGCCGAATTCGGGAACATTCGCGACACCGTTTGCACTCGACTCGAAGCGCGGACCGTCGAACACCCCGACGGCAGGCACCGCTGCAGCAAACAAATCGGGCCGGTCGGTGATCGCGCGTCCAACGAAAATCCCGCCTGCGCTGCCGCCGAGAATGCCGAGACGCTGCTTGCTCGTGTAGCCATTGGCGATCAGCCATTCGCCGGCCGCGATCGCATCTTTCCAGGTGTTCGGCTTCGTGGTCTTGCGGCCGGCCATATGCCACTCCTCGCCATACGCGCCACCGCCGCGCACGTGCGCATACGCGTAGATGCCGCCGCGCTCGATCCACGCGTAGTTGCGCGGATTGAAGAACGGATCCTCGGTGACGCTGTACGCACCGTAGCCATAGAGGATCGTCGGATTGCTGCCGTCGAGCTTCACGTCCTTGCGCGAGACGATCGACATCGGAACCTCGACTCCATCGTGGCTCTTGTAGCGCACCTCGCGCGCAACGATATCGTCGGGAGCGTCGTAGCGGCCCTTTTTGACGAACGGCAACTCCATTGCCTTCGCTTGCGATGGCTCGTAGACATACGGCTTGGTCGAGCGTGTCCAGCCACCTAGCGAGAACACGATGCCGTCGCGACGAGCGGTAGTACCGGTGATGTCGACACTGCCTTCGAAAGGAAGCGCAATCTTTTCCGGCTTCGGCGAGCGGTGCGCGATACGCCATAGCGATTGCGTGGCGCCATCGCGTCGCACCGCATACGCGCCGTCGCGCGCGGCGCCGAGCTCGGTGATCACGCTCTCGCTCGCGGGCATCACGATTTCGGCTTTGGCGAGATCGGGGCTGGCAAGCGGCATTCGCATCACCGCAAAGCGAGGTGAACCCTTCGACGTGCGCACGTAGATGTAGCCGCCGCCGATGGCAATCGTGCCCACCTTGTCGGCAAGCGTGACCACGCTTTGCCAGCGCGCATTGCCCGCTTTCGCCGCGTCGAGATCGGCAAGCATCAAGCCCACATTACGCTCGACGCCATGCAAGACGAGCGACGCTACGCGATTCGTGCCCGGGATCTGGAATACGATGCCTGACGCGTAGCTGGGAAGCTTGAGCTCCGGGTTGTGCGTGACGCTGAACACCTTCCGATCGGTGTCGCCGGCGATTCCGTGGAAATGGCGGCTGCGATCGTCGAAGCGCTCGGTCGCCGCCATCTTTTCGTAGCCTTCGCGCAATCGCGAATAGAAAAAGCCGCTGCCATCGTCGAGCCAGCTGACGCTCGCGTAGCGAATGCGATCGATCGGCTTGATGATTTCCTTGCCCGAGGCGAGATCGACGACGTGCAGCGTGCCGATTTCACCGCCGCCGGCTTGCATCGCGTAGGCGATGCGCTTGCCGTCGGGCGAGGGCGCGAAGTCGAGCACCGCATGCGGTGTGCCGGTGGTTTTGCGCAGCGCTTCGGGATCGACGATCAGTTTCTCGGGCGCGTTCGCGCTGTCGCGATAGACCAGACTGAATTGATTGTCCGCAGGGTCGCGCTTCAGATAAAAGTAGCGTCCGCTTTCCGCGCGCACCGCGCGGTCGGTCAGCCCCGAAGCGCTGGCCTCGATCTCCTTGATGCGCGCAAGTAGCGCGTCGCGACCCGGAATCTTGGCGAGGATCGACTCGGTGGCATTTGCCTGAGCTTTCATCCACGCCTGCACGGCGGGATCCTTGACGTCCTCGAAGAACCGATACGGATCGTCGACGGTGACGCCCCAGTGCTGCTCGGTGACATTCTTGGTCGGCGGCGGCGCGGGAACCTCGACGCCGGCAAACGTCGCTGCGAACGACGCGGAGGCAAACGAGGCCAGTGAAGCGGCGAGGATCGCAACGCGGGTACGCTTCATCGAGTCACTCCGGTATGTCTGGTTTTTTGTGTTCGGAAATCAGGCGGGCACCGCGACGATCGGGGGCAGCGACGACTTTTGCGCATTGCGGAAGCGGTCGAGCAGGACAGCTTCCGCTTGCTTGGCGAGCTTCAGGTGCCGCTCCTTCACGTGTCCGTAGCCACGAATCTGCTCGGGAATGCGCGCGAGATCGACTGCGATTCCATGGTTGTACGGCGCAAGCTTCGTCAACAGCTCGTCGATCAGCTTCTCGTATTCGCCGATTAATTCGCGCTCGCGCCTGCGCTCGGCCGTGCGACCAAAAACATCGAAGCCCGTTCCGCGCAAGCCCTTGAGCTTCGCCAGCACGCGAAACGCCGAGAGCATCCACGGCCCGTATTCACGCTTTTTCGGCTCGCCGCTTTGAGGATCGGTTTTCGCGACGAGCGGCGGCGCGAGGTGAAACCTCAGCGTGTAGTCGCCGTCGAATTGCGTTTTCACGCGCTCGAGAAAATCGGTGTTCGTGTACAGGCGCGCGACTTCGTACTCGTCCTTGATCGCGAGGAGCTTGAAGTGATAACGGGCGACCGCCTCGGTCAGTGGCGTCGAATTCGGCATTACCCGAGACTCGGTTTCACGCACTCGCGCCACCAGATCGCTGTAGCGCTTGGCATACGCAGCATTCTGATAATCGGTCAGGAACGCGACACGACGGGCAACCATTTCGTCGAGTGATTCGGAGAGCCGTTGGGTTTCGGGAAGCGCTTGCGGAATCGCCGCCTTGACGACGGCTTGCGGATCGATCGCGGCCAGGCGTCCCCACTGGAACGAGCGCTTGTTCGACTCGATCGCGGCGCCATTCAGTTCGATCGCCTTCATCAGTGCCGCTTCGGACAGCGGCAGGCGACCGCGCTGATACGCGTACCCGACCATGAACAAGTTCGTGGCGATCGAATCGCCCATGAGACCGGTCGCGAGCTTGGTTGCATCGACGAACTCCGCGTCACCCGGACCGACCGCGTCCTTGATCTCGCGCTCCATCGATCCCACCGGAAAGCGCAAATCGGGATCACGCGTGAACGACGCGGGCATGACAAGCGCCGTGTTCACGAGCGCGCGCGTCTTCTTTCTTTGCATCTTGGCGAGCGCTTCGTCGCCAACGCCGGTGAGTATGTCGCACGCGAGCACGAAGTCGGCTTCGCCGGCTGCGATTCGCGTCGCGTACAACCGCTCGGTCGTGTCGGCGATACGGACGTGCGACACCACCGCGCCGTTCTTTTGGGCGAGCCCGGTCATATCGAGCACCGAGCAGCCTTTGCCGTCGACGTGCGCGGCCATGCCCAGCAGCGCGCCGATGGTGATCACACCGGTGCCGCCGATGCCGGTGATCAGAATCCCATACGGCTCGGCACTACCGACTTTGACCGGCTCGGGAAGCGTCGAAAAGTCGAGCGCCTCGGCCTTTTTGGGCTTGCGCAGTCCTCCGCCGTGCACGGTAACAAAGCTCGGGCAGAAACCGTTGACGCAGGAATAGTCCTTGTTGCACGACGACTGGTCGATCGCGCGCTTGCGTCCGTACTCGGTCTCGACGGGCTGCACTGACACGCAATTTGATTTGATGCCGCAGTCGCCGCAGCCTTCGCACACGAGCTCGTTGATGACGACTCGCTTTTGCGGATCGGCGAACGTGCCGCGCTTTCTGCGCCGGCGCTTCTCGGCTGCGCAGGTCTGGTCGTACAGAAGAATCGTCGTGCCCTCGACTTCGCGCAACTCGCGCTGCACCGAATCGAGCGCATCGCGATGATGAATCGCAATCGACGCATCGAAGTAACCGGATGGATATTTGTCCGGCTCATCGGAAACGACGACGATTTTCGCGACCCCTTCGGCCGCGCACTGACGCGCGATATCGGCGGGGGAGAGCGGACCATCGACCGGCTGGCCGCCGGTCATCGCGACCGCGTCGTTGTAGAGAATCTTGAACGTGATGTTGACTTTGGCGGCCACGCACGCGCGAATCGCGAGAAGTCCGCTGTGGTAGTAGGTGCCGTCGCCGAGATTCGCGAAGATGTGCTTCTCTTCGGTGAAAGGCGCCTGTCCGATCCATGGCACACCTTCGCCGCCCATGTGCGTGAACTCGGAGGTCGAGCGATCCATCCAGATCGCCATCACATGGCATCCGATGCCGGCGGTCGCGCGGCTGCCTTCGGGCACCTTGGTCGAAGTGTTGTGCGGGCAGCCCGAGCAGAAGTAGGGGATGCGCGCGATCGCGATCTTGGTGCGCGCGAGTGCTGCTTCTTTCGCGTTGATGAAATCGACGCGATCGCGAATATGTTTCACATCGTCCGGCGTCGGCGTCAATCCCAGCCGCTCGATGCGCCTGGCGATCACGCGCGCAATCATCGCCGGAGTCAATTCACCCGATGCGGGCAACAGCCAATCGCCATGCGGCCGTACCCATTCGCCTTTCTCGTCGAACTTGCCAACGACGCGCGGGCGAACATCATCGCGCCAGTTGTAGAGCTGCTCCTTCATTTGATACTCGACGATCTGCCGCTTCTCCTCCACGACGAGAATTTCTTCGAGTCCCTCGGCGAAATGCCGAACACCTTCGGGCTCGAGCGGCCAGGGCATGGCGACCTTGTAGACGCGGATGCCCATTTGCGCACACTCGCGCTCATCGAGGCCGAGATCGTCGAGCGCCTGGCGCACATCGAGATAGCTCTTGCCGCTGGTGACGATGCCAAGGCGCGGGCGCGGCGAATCGATGACGATGCGATTCAGTTTGTTGACGCGACAATAGTGGAGCGCCGCGTAGATCTTGTAATCCTGCATGCGTGCTTCGGTCGCGAGAAACGCATCGGGCCAGCGGATCGACACACCATCGGGCGGCAACGGAAAATCGTCGGGAACGATGATGTCGACGCGCGACGGATCGACGATTACCGACGAGCTGCTCTCGACGGTATCGGCGACGCATTTGAAGCCGACCCAGCAGCCCGAATAACGGCTCATCGCCCAGCCGTGCAAGCCCAGATCGAGAATCTCCTGCACCGACGACGGATACAGCACCGGCATCATTGCCGCCGAGAACGCATGATCGGATTGATGCGGAACCGTCGACGACTTCGCTGCATGGTCGTCGCCGGCGAGCACCAGCACGCCGCCGTGCTTGCTCGTACCCGCGAAATTCGCGTGCTTGAACACGTCGCCCGAGCGATCGACCCCGGGACCCTTGCCGTACCACATGGCGAACACGCCATCGACTTTCGCGCCCGGATGCAGATTGACCTGCTGGCTGCCCCAAATCGATGTCGCCGCGAGATCCTCGTTCAATCCCGGCTGAAAGCGCACGTTCGCGCGATCGAGAAACTTGGCGGCTTTCCACAACGCCTGGTCGAGGCCGCCGAGAGGCGAGCCGCGATAGCCTGAAACGAAGCCGCCGCTGTTCAAGCCCGCCAGCTTGTCGCGCTGGCGCTGCAGCATCAGCAAGCGCACCAGCGCCTGCACACCGGTCAAATAGACGCGACCCGACTCGAGCGAATACTTGTCGTCGAGTGAGACTTCGCGCAACGCAGGAGCGGCTGGCGCCATGAGGAATTCTCCGCCAAAAAGATCGTGTCTTTTGGGATTGTGACGGAACGCCAATCGTTCCGTCCGGATTTTGCAAAGGTCGCCCCTCGTGAGGGCGCCTTGGCTGGAGGCGCGGCATTCTACGCTTTCGCGGCGCTTACGAACAGGCCAGAATGTAAGGGCGACAACTTCCTCGAACAAGCGCAAATGACCGACATTTCACTGCTTCCCGCCGTTGAAATCGAGACCGCGGACGAGCCCGACGCGGCCGTCGTGTTCTTGCATGGCCTCGGCGACGATGGCCACGGCTGGTCGGATGTCGTACCGGCGCTGCGGCTGCCGCCGGATCTGCGCGTGCGCTTCCTTTTTCCGCATGCACCGGAACTGCCGGTCACCATCAACGGCGGCTACGTAATGCCCGCGTGGTACGACATCCTCGACGCCGATTTTCGGGCACGCGCCGACTTGAATGGCGTACGCGTGTCGCAGGAACATGTCGAGCATCTGGTTGCGCGTGAACGCCAGCGCGGCGTGCGCGCGTCGCGCGTCGTGCTCGGCGGCTTCTCGCAAGGCGGCGCGATCGCGTTGTATGCGGGACTGCGCCATCGCGAGAAACTCGCGGGAATCGCCGCGCTATCGACGTACGTCGTCGATCCCGAAAATCTGGTCTCCGAAGCGCATTCGGCGAACCGTCATACGCCGATCTTCATGGCCCACGGTTCACTCGACGAAGTGGTGCGCTACGACTGGGGCGATCGCTCGCGCGCGTTGCTCGTCGAGCAAGGATGGAACGTCGAATGGCATCGTTATCCGATGCCGCATAGTGCCGTGACGGAAGAGATCGAGGACCTCGGACGCTTTATCGCGCGCGTCCTTCTCGCGGCTTGAGTTAGTCTCCTCTACTTGCGCGAACGCGCGGACGCAGCGCCGGCGTCCTCGCGCTTTTCGATCTTGCGTCGGATGAGCGCCTCCCGCAGCAGGTACTCGATCTGCGCGTTCACACTGCGAAGCTCACTTTGCGCGAGCCGTTCCACCTCGGCCCAGAGCTTGGGGTCGATGCGAAGCAGGAATGACTTGCGCTGGCCCATGCGACAGCGTGATCCCGACGAGGGTCGGCGCTAGGTGTAAAGCGTTCCGGTATTGATCACCGGCTGCACTTCACTCTCGGCGCACAGCACCGTCATCAAGTTCGACACCATCGACGCCTTGCGCTCGTCATCGAGCTCGACGACGTGCTTGGCGGACAATTCGCCGAGCGCCATCTCGACCATCGAAACTGCGCCGTACACGATTTTCTTGCGCGCGGCGATGATCGCTTCCGCCTGCTGACGGCGCAGCATCACCTGCGCGATTTCAGGTGCGTAAGCGAGGTGGGTCAAACGCGCTTCCTCGACAACGACACCCGCCTGGTCGAGGCGTGCCTGCAACTCGCGCTCGAGCGCGGCCGCGACCACGTCCGCGCTTCCGAGCAGCGTCGGTTCCCGCGTGGCGAGCGTGTCATCCTCGTCATAGGCGAAGGACGACGCGAGATGACGGACCGCAGCCTCGCTTTGCACTTTGACGAAGTTCTCGTAGTCGTCGACGTCGAATGCGCCTTTGGCCGTGTCCTCGACGTGCCAGACGACGACGGCGGCAATCTCGATCGGGTTGCCGCGTCGATCATTCACCTTGAGCCGCTCGCCGGTAAGGTTGCGGGCGCGCAGGCTCACCTTTTTCTTCGTGTAGAAAGGGTTGGCCGCACGCAGCCCCGGAGTGCGCGTCGTTCCGCGATACGCGCCGAACAACAGCAGGATCATCGCTTCGTTCGGCTGCAGCGTGAAAAGCCCGGCGAGAGTTAGAACCGCGATTGCGACGAGCAGCGATATGACGACGATCGACATCACCGTCGGCCGCCCCGCAGCGACCATCGCGAAGAGGCGCCACAGCGCGAAGCCTAGCAACGTGATGCCGATGAATAGCACGACAAAGCCGTTCCAGGTAGCGATTGGGCGCTCGACGTGCGAAGACGCGCGTCGGGCATCGGTGCGTTCCATGAGTCCCTCCGTCGATGGTGTCGGACGCTCTGTTCGCCCGCCTATCAAAATGATATCACTAAGAAATCAGCGAGGCAAGCGCGGGTGATCGGGTCGCTTTCGATCCCCAAGAAAAAGGGCTCCAGCGAGGAGCCCTTGCCATCTAACGAAAGAAGGAGTCAGCCGATCGTCACCGGCACAAAGATTTGAGCGTCGTCGCGGCGAATCAAAAGTGCCACGCTCTTGCCAGCCTTGTCGACGGCGGCTTTCAATTCCTCGGGCGAATTGATCGGCGCGCGATTCACGGAAATGATCACATCACCTGATCGAATGCCGGCGCGCTCCGCGGCACCACCGACTTGCTCGACGACGACGCCGCGCTCGTTGCCGGCGGTCTTTTTCTCTTCAGGTGTCAGCGGACGCACCGATACACCGAGCTTGCCTTTCGATACTGCATCGTCGCTCGATGCGCCCGCGACCTTCTTCGGGCCCTCGCGCTCCGCAACCTTCACGTCCATCACACGCGCCTTGCCGTCGCGCCACACTTCGACTTTCGCCGCCGAGCCGGGCTTCGTGGCCGCCACCAAGTAGGGAAGGTCGCTCGAGCGCACGACCGGCTTGCCGTTGAACGACAGGATCACATCGCCCGCCTCGACTCCGGCGGCCGCCGCCGGACTGTCCTTCTGTACGCTGCCGACGAGCGCGCCTTTGGGACCGGGCAAGCCAAAGTTGTCGGCCAATGCTTGATCGACTGGCTGCACGGTCACGCCGAGCCGCCCGTGCGTGACTTTGCCCGTTGTGCGGATCTGATCGGCAACGTTCAACGCAACGTCGATCGGGATTGCGAACGCAACGCCCATGAAACCGCCGGTGCGCGAAAAGATTTGCGAGTTGATGCCGATCACTTCGCCGGTGAGATTGAAGAGCGGTCCCCCCGAGTTGCCGGGATTGACTGCGGCGTCGGTTTGAATGAACGGAACCACACCTTCGCCCGGAAGCGAGCGCGACTTCGCGCTGACGATTCCCGAGGTCACCGTGTTGTCGAGACCATACGGCGTGCCGATCGCGACCACCCAGTCGCCGACGCGGGTCTTCGTTGGGTCGCCGAGCTTGACGACCGGCAAGGCTTTCGCTTCGATTTTCAACACCGCAACGTCGGTCGTTGCGTCGCTGCCCAGCACTTTCGCCTTGAATTCGCGCTGATCGGTGAGCTTGACGATTACTTCATCCGAATCGGCCACGACGTGCGCGTTGGTGAGTACGATGCCGTCGGCGCCGACGATGAATCCGGAGCCGGTACCCAGCGCGGGTCGCGGTGTGCTGCGCGGCATGTTGCGGAAAAATGGCGCGAGTTCCGGCGGCACCTCGGGCATTCCTTCAGCACGCGGCAGCGACACGCGTTTCGAGTCCTTGCTCGCGCGCACTTGCACGACGGCGGCGCCTTGTTGCTCGACGATGTCGGCAAACGACGGGAGTCCACGTGTGTTGATCGGCGCTTGCGCTGCGATCTGCGCGGGAGCGGGAGACGTTACGACAGCGGCAGGGGCAGCCGCCGTCGTGTCGGGTACGACACGTTCCGCGGCCACGGCGCCCAAGCCCAGCGCAGCCATCAATGCAACGGCCACGGCGGTTCGCTTGAAGGGATTTACGGTCATGCTCAGTTCCTTTCGAGATTTCTGCGGACGGTGCAATGTCCGCATGACAGCTAACATAACGGCGAAGACTTAGCGGAGAATTAAGGTTTGGCGCGTTGCGCTGTCCGTACTCCTGGGGGAACGACAATGGACCGACGCACTGCTTCGCTGGCACTTGCACTCGCCCCGTTCGCGGCGGCGACTACGAGTGCGCAACCCGCCAAAAGCGCTCGCGTCGCATGGATTTCGATCGAGTCCACCAATCCGGGTTCCCCTTTTTTTCAAAGCTTCAAGCGGGGACTCGCCGATCTAGGGTGGAGCGAGGGGCGCAACCTCGTCGTCGACGAGTGGTGGAGCGGCGGTACGGGCGCGCCGCTGGAACGCGCGATCGCGCAAGCGACGTCGAGTCGTCCGGACGTCA
>DATLOI010000184.1:0-15389 GCA_035536295.1 Casimicrobiaceae bacterium | reverse complement strand
ATTCGAGGCGCGGAGACGCGGCTTGGCTTCGGACGGAAAACCTCGCATCGTCGCCGTTGCGGAAGGCGATTCGTGGTTCGACTATCCCCTTCATTTCGACCTTCTGGATCTGCTTCAGTCACTGGGTGACGTCAGTGTATGGCGCGTATCCCATTACGGGCACACGTTGCAGCAAATGCAAGCGGAGGGCCACCTCGAGGAGACGCTCGCTGCGGTGCGCAATCTCGCGCCAGACGTGTTCCTGCTGTCGTGCGGCGGCAACGACATCATGGGTTGCGAGCGAAACGTCTTCGATTGTTTCCTATGTGCGGCGGATACGCGAGCACACCCCGCGGACCCTTATCTGTCCGAAGACCAAATCCAGAGGATCTTTCACGAGGAGTTTGCGCCGTTGCTGGAGTCGATCTTCAAAAAGGTTCTCGAAGAAGCGACGAAGGCCGGTCGACCCGACTTGCGAATCTTCATGCATGGTTATGACTACGGTTTCCCGGATGGTAGGGGCCTCGTCGAGCCGGTCCCCCGCCTTCTCGCCGGGCCCTGGCTTGCGCCTCCGCTGCATCGTTGCGGCTACTTCACTTCGCTTCGTCCGACCCTCGACGAGCTCGCCGTCGGCCACGCCGCAATCAAGGAACTCATCGATTACTACAATCGATTCTTGCAAGAACTTGCCGAGAAAAGAAATGGCCAGGTTATCTATGTGGATTTGCGTGGCACGCTTTCCGCGCGGCGCGAGCACTGGGCGAACGAAACGCATCCCTCCGAGTCGGGATTCGGCTATCTTGGCCGACGGTTGAACGAAGAGATCCTGCGGGAGCTGAATCGAGGCTAACCGCATAGACGCTGTCTCGATCGAGGGGCGGCGACTTCAGGTCGATCCAGTCGAGCGACGGACTATAAGTCCGGTCGGATTTCCTATCCTTTCAAGAGTGCGTTCGCATTCGAATTTGCCTAGCGTTCAGATAAGCAGCGACGGCGAAAAGCATGAAGGCCGCTCCAACGCAAACGGGAACAGCGGCCCACAGCCATGCCTCGGTTCCGGTAGTCACGTAGACGGCAAGGGCGGCGACGCTACCGGTCACACCCACAACGGGAACGGACATCGCCCATGCGGCGTTCAAGTTGCCAACGCGGCCACGCATGTGGGCGACGATAGCGCCGAGGACGAGCGGCGCAAACGCCAGTTGCGCGCAGGCGACGGCGAGAAGCACAGCGAGGAACGTGCTGCTTGCAAAACTGATCGGAAGAAAACGATCCGCGATCCCAGATACCGTCACGACGACGAGACCGAGCGCACCGCCCGCGACAAGCGTACGGCGTCTCGCCGTTGTTTCCTTCGATGGCTGTCCGTGTCCCGGCGCCAGCTCGGGCCAAAGCGCCGGCATGATGTCGTATCGGATTGTGCACAGGCCGGCCGAGAACAGGACGCTCATCGTCGATAGCGCGATCGCGAAGACCCCGATCAGCAACAACGCCAACGCTGCAGCGGTCACCACATTGTCGTGGGCGACAAGTTGCGCAACGAAAATCGCCAGGACATTGACGCCGCCCTGCGTTTGCATTGCGACGACGGCAATCGCGCCGAGCATGCAAATGAACAACCACACGAGAAAGCTTTCCACGGCGTACATCGCAAAGACACGACGAAGCACGTCGCATCCGCGGTCCGCATCGGCAACGCTGGCCTGCGTGCTCTTTCGGAGTCCTGCAAGTCTCTGCCAGTTCGTGACGTCGACGAGTGGGTAGCACAGTGGCGCAAGGCACAGCGCGATCAGGCCGACGCCGGGCACGCTCGTTTCAACTCGCAGTGCCGCGATGCTATTGTCGACGATGGTTGGCAGGCCGGCCGTCGAAAGTTGCATCGTCGCGGTGACGATCACCATGACGATCATGACCGTTATGAAGATGTTGAGGATCTTTTCCAACCTGCTAAGCAGCCGTCCGCCGCCGATTGCGTTGGTGTCGACGTATCTCGATCGCCGGTAATACAGCATGACGGCACCGCAGGCTGCAACAAAGACGACCGCGAACGTGCCGTGGACCGGCGCCGGCGCAAGCGCGGAAATGTGCAAGTACAAGAGAAGCGCTGTCAATCCGAAGAGGCTCAAATGGAGCATGCCGAGTTGCAGCTGAGCCGAGTGCATGACGCCCGCGTGGCCGGCAATAGTTGCGTACAGCACCGTTGACACTAGCGCGCCCAACATGAACAGGTGGACTGCATTCGCGTTTTCCGGCAGCGCTGCCCTCACGAATGCCGCCACGCCAACCGCCTCGCCAACGAGAAGCCCCATGAGCGCGAAGAGCGTAAGGCTTGCCGTGAGCAGACGAACTCGCGAATCGTTGCCATGCTGCTGCGCGATGAATTCATGGACGGTGATCGATTGGTCGCGGCTGAGCGCGCGATCCATGAACACAAGCAGGGGCTTCCGCAGCAAGTAAATCGAATAGATGCCCAGCGCAAAGAACAGGGAAGCGATGATCGCGGGCCACAAGTCGCCGCTTGCGCCCCATGCGAAGAGCGGCCCGAACGCCGCCATCCGCACGGCGTACGCGATCGATGCGTTTCGCACCACTTCCGGTCGCGTGTTCTGCGACGCGACGAAATAGTCCTGCGCTTGATCGAGGTTTATGCGCCTTAGCAGCCACACCGGGATGAAACACATCCCCAGTGCAAGCAGCAGAGGAACCAATAGGGCGAACGACATCGGAATCGAGTAGTTGGAGAGGTGCGGGGACCCGCTTCGATAGCTTATGCGAGCGGCGAGAACCGTTAGGATAGGGGTTGTTTGCCCCTATGGCATTTCGAGGCACTGCAGGAAGATGAGCGTGCGTGGCCGTTGTGACGCAGTTGCCTGGACATCCGGCGTGACGCGGGTCCTAGTAGCCATCGCGCTGCTCGGGAGCGGCTGCGTGCAGGCCCAAACCCAGGTTTATCTGCTACGCGGCTGGTTTGGCGTGTTCTCGACTGGCCTCGACACGATGGCGGAAGACCTTCGGGTCAAGGGCATCCAGGCCGAGGCGATCGCCCACGTCGCCTGGAAGTCGACCGTATCGAAGGTCCTCAAGGAACGGGCCGCCGGCAAGACCGGTCCCCTCGTGCTGATCGGTCACTCGCAGGGAGCGAACAATGTAATCGACATGGCCCGCGAGCTTGAAACGCACAAGGTTCCCGTGGAGCTGCTCATCACGCTTGCGCCATGGCTCCAGGACCCCGTCCCGGCCAATGTCGCGCGGGCGCTTAACTACTATCAGTCAGGCGGCTGGGGTACGCCGCTCACTGCCGATCGCGGCTTCAAGGGCGAGCTCGCCAACATCGATATGGGAAGCGATCTCGGCACGTTCCACATCAACATCGACAAGAGTCCGAAAGTCCAGGCGGAAGTCGTCAGCGCGATCGCTGCGCTGGCGCGCGCGCGGTAAATGACACTGTTATTGACAGTCGTCCGTCGGATAAGGTCGAAATCGCGACGGCGAGGAAAGTGGCAGGGGCCTGCACATGGGAATCCGTTGCTCAGTGCATGCGAACGAGAAGTTACGGACAGAACAACGCGGAACATTACTATCGGGCCGCAACCTACATTGACAAAATCCTGAAGGGTGGGAAGCCCGGCGACCTACCTGTCGAGCAGCCGACCAAGTTCGAGCTCGTAATCAACTTGAAGACCGCAAAGGCGATCGGGCTGACGATTCCGCAGCAGTTGCTCTTGCAGGCGGACAAGGTGATCGAGTGATCTCGCGTGAATGACCGCTCAATATGCCGTCGGCAAGGGCGATGACCGAATCCGCGTCGCATGGGCGTTATTGGGGCTGCTGGCGCTGCTTCGCCTGTGAGTGAGGCGTTCTGTACCTTGCGAACCGCCTGCACCAATTCGCGAATGCTAAGCCGTCGTATCCCCTCGGCCCCGAGCTCCAGTTTGAGCAACTCATACGGCTCGACAGAAAAAATGAGCGTGCCCTCCTGATTGGGCGGATTCGAGCGCTGGGCGCCTCGACTCGGGTGGCTTGCCCTTGGGCGCGTCGAGCGACAGCGCGAGCGTATGGTTGCCCGACTTCGCGACCTGAACGCGACATTGCCTTGATAAGCATCGTCAGCTTCGGGTAGAAGAGGTACGCGCGCTCGCCGGCGCAAGTAACCGATAAGTCACGCGCAACGAGTCCTACAGCAAAGTCGGCGCACGTGGCCGTGACCCCTCCGGCCAAGAGCGCCATGCTGGGAACTTGACAACGATCCCGAGACCCTGATGGCGACAAATATCGAATCATTGCTGAACGAACTGATCGAAACTTCCATGGACGGTGAGAACGGTTTCCGCAAGGCTGCGAACGATGCGCGTGACGCTGAGCTTAAGTCGCTGTTTACCACCTGCGCCGCGCGGTGTGCCGAGGGCGCGAGGGAGTTGCAGCAAGTCGTCAAGGTTGGAGGCGGTGATCCCGAGAAGACCGGCAGTGTCGCGGCGGCGCTTCACCGTGGCTGGATCAGCGTCAAGGAGGCCATGACGGATCGCGACGACAAGGCGATACTCGAGGAATGTGAGCGGGGCGAGGATTACGCTAAGGTGCAATACAAAAAGGCCCTTCAACAGGATCTACCTGAAAATATTCGCGCCGTCGTTCAGCGCCAATACGACGGCGTGATTGCGAATCACGACAAGGTCCGCGCGTTGCGCGACTCGTATCGCCGCGCAACCTGACGGGCCCACTTTTCACGGACCTTAGAACAGGTTGCGCCGGGGGCTCGTGGCAATTCCGGCGTGTCGTCCTGCTGGTCGCGTCGTCGCCGCCGTTGCGGCACCGGCGCCGAGGTCGCGCCGCACGGCGCGTGCTGCCATGAACGAAGGCGTCGCGACATTCGCGGTCGTACGGTAGAAATGGCTGACGTGTACTCGTGGGTTTTTACTATTCCAGTTAAAGCGATAGGACCTTATTTTGTCCCTCTCCAAGGCGATTGCGCGCTTGGATCATCGCTCGCGGCAGTCGCCAAAAGCGTTTTCAACTTTTTTCTTGGAGAATAGGTATGACCCCAATGAATAATATGCGCGCCGCGGCGGGCATAGTAGGATTGGCTGTTTTATGTGGTTCATCGGCTATCGCACAAACCACTAGTGGCAGCGGTCCCGGCACTACCGGAACGACCGCGACGACTACAACACGAGTTGACGATAGACGCGACTTCGACTGGGGCTGGCTTGGCCTGCTGGGCCTCGCTGGACTTGCGGGACTTCGGCGTCGCGAACACCACGACGTGACGGGCCGGCCGCTGCCGCGTTAAGACCAAGCGGGCGACACTACGTCGCCGCGCGCTGTTCACCTTGGAGCAGCCAAAAGCGCTTTGCGTCACTACGTGCCTTGATGCGCTTAATTTGGTCTCCTCGGTCCAGCGCGCGCGCGTTCATGTGTTCAATAAGCTGCAGTCACATTGATCGCACCCACCAGAGGTCCGAGCGATCTAGCCCCACGAATTGGCAAACGCGGCCGGTACGCCGACCACCAGCGCGATCAGAAGCATGAATGTGGTGAAGAAGCCCGGGGCTTTGGTCTTGCGCATCTTTCCCCCTATCTGATCGTCTTAGCGAGAGAAATAAGGTTGCGCCTCGACAGCGCGTTCCGTACCGTTGTTTCGCTGCACGCATGCTTCGCTGCACACTTCTCGACAGCCACCTCGTGGCTGTCACCCGCGTCTCGGACTTCGCAAATATCGTTAATGAGAATATTTCGGATCATTCGGTCCGTCGACCGGGAGGGCCGAAACGTCCCGTTGCGCGCAAAGCCCTCTAAGATTAAAGCCAAGTCGTTGCCGTCTATCGGTCGCAAAATCTCTTCGCCCTCTGCCCGGAGCTCAGCGGGAGCAGTTTTTGACTGTGGAATAGTTCTGCCCAGCGGGCCGCTTCCTTGCGGTCCGTTATAGAAGCCAGCCGCTTCTTGGCCTTCTTCATTTCCCTTGCATAGCTGTTCAGGTTTGCGGTCATCATGACGTGTCTCCATTAATATGGTTGAAAGAGTTGCCATTGAACCGCCATGAACCAAAGTCGTCACTTTAGGGGAGTGGCACCATTTTGCGGTGATGTGCCGGCAATCGTTTCTCCACGCGCGGCCGCTGGCGCGTCGCTTGCGCTGGCAGAATGACCATGACGGGAGATCAGCGCTCTCGGTCGCTGTATCTATTGCGAATCGCTTGAGTGCGGCAACAGGTTGGATATCGAGGCAGACGATGCTCTTCGAACCTGATTTACGTAGGCGACTGTTTAACTCGACTGGTCGAATTGACTACTGTTTGCGCACTTAGGCATTGATAACATCGACCTTGCTTCCAAACGCGAGAATGAAACCGTGCCGAATCCTTTCATGAAGAAAAATCCGCTGATGAGCATGTGGCTCAGCGGATTTCACACGGCCGCGAGTGCAGCGCGCGGGCGAGTTTCTGCGACAATGAGACGTCAAACGCGGTCAATGATGTCGACAGGTACGAAGCAGGCGCTGCAAATCTGGAGTGGCGCATTGTTTAAGAAGCGGAGTAAGCGCTGAAGAAACGGGGGATGTGAGGGGGCTCGACTACATTGGCAAGAACGGCAGCGTCGTCCGTAATTAGGTCGCAAAGGACAGCACTTAAGGTGCATACATCTCGCTCGTTACGGCGACGATGCCTTAAGCGCTTGCCATGCCCTAAGAGTGCTTGACAGCGGTGCAATTCGTGCTGCGAGCTTAGTTTGCCCCTCCGAGCTATGCGCCCAACGTTCGCACTAGCCGGCCCGCCGCACACGCCGCGCCCATCGTTCTCACGATGGAGCAACGCATGGCGAGATTGGCGAGCCTGATCGAGCGAAGCGGCTGGACGCTCACGCCTCCGTATTGATTGCGATTCCGCGCTTTCAGACTGGGATGGGTTAATCCGAAACTCGCCGCGTCTTCAAAAACTCGCGGCCAGCGAGTACACGCAAGCCCTTGAGTTGGTCGAAATACCTCCTCCGATGCTGAGTTTCAGCTCCCGCCTCTCAGGCCGACCACGGTGTCGCGCTAACCCGCCCTTTGTGTCGACGCGCTTTGTTCGCATAAAACGCGGGCTCGCGGCGTTTTCCTTGCTTTCTTTAACCGGTCGTACCTTCGACGTACCGATATTTCCTGATTGTTTACCGCCTCGCGTCGTTAGCCTCACCCTTTCATGCGCTCTGCGGAGCGTGACGAAGATCTCGAGGCCCGGAGAGCGACAACGGCAACTGAACGGCAACTTCAATCACGGTTGGAGAGCAAACCGTAACAGCGATTTTGTAACATCTTGATTTGTTGGCTCCCCGACCTGGGCTCGAACCAGGGACCTGCGGATTAACAGTCCGTCGCTCTACCAACTGAGCTATCGGGGAACTGGAAGCTAAGGATCGCTGGCACCCGTTGCAGGCGCCGATCCATAAGAACGTGCGATTGTAGCGCAACAGCACTTGCACCCACTCACGTTCACTCTTGGACAGCCGGTCGCGAAGTCCGAATCAGGCGCTTCGACGTCGCTTTCGTTGCAATGGCGTCGCGCCTGCGCTTCGTAGAATCGCCTAAACGAGTGGGGAGAATCACGTGGCAATTCCAACACGTTCGAAATACGTCGTCATCGGCGCAGGCATTCATGGCCTGAGCAGCGCGTGGCATCTCGCCAAGCGCTTGCGTGCGACGGGACGCGGCAGCGGTGCCGACGTGATCGTTCTCGAGAAATCGCGCGTCGGCGCCGGTGCTTCCGGCATCGCCTGCGGAGTTGTTCGCAACAATTATTTCCAACCGGCGATGCGGCGCCTGATGGCGCATTGCGTGTCGGTGTGGGAAAGCGATCCGGAAGCGTTCGCCTATCACAACGTCGGCTATATGCAGATCAGCCCCGAAGTGATGCACGAAGGTGTCGCGACGATTTACGCGCAGCAGAAGGAGATCGATTACCCGTCGACGCTCATCGAAGGCGAGGCGGATTGCGCGCGCTACATGCGCAGTCTCTTCGACGATTGGCAAGCGCAGGGAATCACTTCGGTGCTCCACGAAAAAAAAGGCGGCTACTCGAACAGCAAGAAAGCGCTGGCCGGTCTCGCGGCAAAAGCGAAAGGCGAAGGCGTGAACATCGTCACCGGCGCTCGCGTAAGCGGATTTCGCAAAGACGCGCGCGGCGCCGTGACGCACGTGATCACCGATCAGGGTGCGGTTGCGTGTGAACAAGTGATCATCGGCGCGGGTCCCTGGATCAAGCAGATCTGGGACATGCTCGAGCTGCCTGCAGCGATCACGATTCGCGGTCGCGACGGGCGTTTGCACGAAAACGTTCCCATGTGGACGTTCTGGTCGCTGCAGGAAGGAACGCTCGGTGTGGACCCGCTGCTGCAACGAACCAACGATGGCGCAATGCCGCCGGTCATTCATGTCGACACCGACGCACCGCTTTATTCCGACGAAGACGGCTCGCTCGTCACCGACGAGCTGTGGGGGATTTACTACAAGCCCGATTTCGCATTCGGCGGCGTGCAAGGCGGTGCGATGCCGTTCAAGGTGAAGGCGCCGCCTGAAAGCGTGAAGATCGATCCGTATGGTCCGGAGTCGCCGGACTTCATCGTCGGGCCCGATTTCGCGCGCATGTGGGTTTCGGCACTTGCGTTCTGCCAGAAGCGTTTCGAAGGAACGATGCCGCGCTATCGCCGTGAACCGTCAGGCGGAATCGGCAGCTTCACGGCCGACAGTTTCCCCGTGTTCGATCGCTTCTGTGACAACGTGTATGTCATCGCCGATTCGAATCACGGCTGGAAGATGATCGGCGTCGGCCAGCTCGTCGCGAACGAATTGTGTGGAGAGCGAAGCGACCTGCTCGAACCGTTTCGCTTCGCGCGCTTTGCAAAGGGCGATCTCCATCCGACGTCGACGAGCCCGTTTCCGTGGAGTTGATCGCGACGACCTTATCGGTAATCAGCAGGTGAAGTATTCGATCTTCACGCTGGCTCGCAACGCCGCCAGTTACCACGAGCACTGGCCGCTTGCATGGCGCAGTCCCGGGCCAAAGCGCAGCTATGAGGTAGTCATCATCGGCGGCGGCGGGCACGGACTCGCAACGGCTTATTACCTCGCCAAAGAGCACGGCATCACCGATGTCGCGGTGGTCGAAAAAGGCTGGCTCGGAGGCGGCAACACAGGACGCAACACCACGATCGTTCGCTCGAACTATCACCTCGATCCCAACGCGCATTTCTATGAATTCTCGTTGAAGCTGTGGGAGCGTCTATCGCAAGAGCTCAACTTCAACGTCATGTACAGCGCGCGCGGCGTGCTGAATCTGGTGCACACGCCTGCCGAGCTCGATACCGCCATGCGGCGCGGCAATGCCATGCGGCTCAATGGCATCGATGCGCAATTCTTGAACCGCGCTGAAGTTGCTGCGAAAGTTCCTCGACTCGATTGCTCGGAGCGCGCGCGCTTCCCGATCCTCGGCGGACTTTTGCAGCCACGTGGAGGAACGGTGCGCCACGATGCGGTTGCATGGGGTTACGCGCGTGCGGCCGATGCTTGCGGCGTCGATATCATCCAGCAATGCGAAGTCACCGGTATTCGCATCGAGGGCGGCGCGATCGCCGGTGTCGATACCACGCAAGGCTACATCGCGGCGAAGCGCCTCGGCCTTGCGGTCGCGGGACACTCGGGCCAGGTAGCGGCGATGGCCGGATTGCGCTTGCCGATCGAGTCACACGTGTTGCAAGCGATGATCTCGGAGCCGATCAAGCCGGTGCTCGATACCGTCGTCACTTCCGGCGCCGTGCATTTCTACGTCAGCCAGTCGGACAAAGGTGAGCTCGTAATGGGCGGCGATCTGGATTTCCACAATTCGTACGCGCAACGCGGCAACCTGCCGATCATCGAGCATGTCGTCGGTGCCTGTCTCGCGCTGTTCCCTAGCTTCGGCCGCTTGAAGTTATTGCGCACCTGGGGCGGCATCATGGACATGACGATGGATGGCAGCCCGATCATCGGCGTGTTACCCGTCAAGGGACTGACGATGACCGGCGGCTGGTGTTACGGCGGCTTCAAGGCGACGCCGGCGTCGGGATGGCTGCACGCTTACACGATCGCGCGCGGCGAGCCCCATGCACTCAATGCCGCGTTCACGCTCGAGCGCTTTGCGCAGGGCCGCACGATCGACGAGAAAGGCGCAGGTCCCTATGCGTGGGCGCACTGAGCCGATGCAAATGCGATGCTGTTGATTCCCTGCCCGTGGTGCGGGCCGCGTAATCAGCTGGAGTTCAGCTACGGCGGCGATGCGACGCTTCGCTATCCGCGATCGGATGGGAGCGAGGCTGCGTGGTCCGACTATGTGTATTTGCGCGACAATCCCCGCGGTCCTCATGATGAGCTGTGGCAGCACATCGCCGGTTGCCGTCGCTGGATCGTCGTGACGCGCGACACGCGCACGCACGAGATTCTCGCCAGCGCGGCCCCCGCGAAAGTGAATCGGTGACGCAGCCGTTTCGCTTGCCGAGCGGTGGTGTCATCGATCGCAACACCACGCTGCGTTTTCGTTATGACGGGCGCGACTACGAAGGATTTGCAGGCGATACGCTTGCATCGGCGCTGATCGCCAACGGCATTCACCTGGTCGCGCGAAGCTTCAAATATCACCGTCCGCGCGGCATCGTGAGTGCTGGATGCGAGGAGCCGAATGCGCTGGTGCAGCTTGCACACGATGGCTACGGCGAGCCCAACGCTCGCGCGACGCAGGTCGAGCTGTACGACGGACTCGAGGCCGCGAGCCAGAACTGCTGGCCGTCGGTGCGCCATGACATAGGATCGATCACCGATCGGCTCGCGCGCTTCTTTCCCGTTGGGTTCTATTACAAGACATTCATGTGGCCGCCGACGCCGTCGGGTTGGCGGTTCTACGAGCATTGGATACGGCGCGCGGCGGGCATGGGCAAAAGCGCCGATGCCGAAGACCCGGATCGCTACGCGCATCGCTACGCACACTGCGACGTTCTCGTGATCGGCGCGGGACGGGCGGGTCTCGCCGCAGCGCTCGCTGCCGCGGAATCCGGCGCGCGCGTCATCGTGTGCGACGAGAACGCCGCATTCGGCGGCAATCTGCGCGGTGCGAATTGCACGATCGACGACTTGCCGGCAGCGGATTGGATTGCCAATGCCGAGCGCGCGCTTGCGAGCCACGCCGATGTGACGTTGTTGCCCAGAACGACCGCGTTCGGCTATTACGACCAGAACCTGCTCGGCCTGGTACAACGCGTGACCGATCACCTCGGTGCATCGTTAGCGCACGTTCCAAGGCAACGGCTGTGGCACGTGCGTGCAAAGCGCGTCGTGCTGGCGAGCGGTGCGTTCGAGCGCGGCATCGCTTACGCGAACAACGATCTGCCCGGCACGATGCTCGCCGATTCCGCGCGCATTTACGTCGAGCGCTACGCTGCTCAACCGGGAAAGCGTGCGGTCGTGTTCACCAATCACGATCGCGCTTACAACGCAGCGCTCGCGTTGCACCGTGCGGGTGTCGAGATTGCTGCGATTGTCGATGCGCGCAACGAGAATGCTTTGCACGGCGAAGCACCGCAACGTGCGCGTGTCAATGGCCTGTCGATCATGTCCGGCTCGGTCGTCGTCGGCGCGCATGGACGTCTGCGTGTCGAAGCGGTCGAGGTCGCGGCGAGCGCAGGCGGAGACACACGGCGAATCGCGTGCGATCTCGTGTGCATTTCCGGCGGATTCAATCCGGCGATGAGCCTCTACTCCCAATCACCCGGAACGTTGCGCTACAACGAGACCATGGCCACGTTCATCCCCGACCGCTCGCCGCAAGCGATCGAAGTGGTCGGTGCGGCCAACGGAGTGCTGAATCTTGGCGCACTCGAACCACTCTGGTCGGTCCCGCCGCGACACAAACGCGCGAAGTGTTTTATCGACTGGCAAAACGACGTCACCACCGCCGATGTCGCGTTAGCCGCCCGCGAAGGCTATACCTCAGTCGAGCATCTGAAGCGTTACACGACACTCGGCATGGGCACCGACCAAGGGAAGACCAGCAACATCGTCGGGTTGGCGCTGTTGGCACGTGCGCTCAATCGCTCGATCCCCGAAGTCGGCACGACAACGTTTCGTCCGCCTTACACACCGCTGACACTGGGCACGATCGCCGGTGCAGAAGCCGGCCCTCATCTCGAGCCGACACGTTATTCCGCGTTGCACGAATGGCACGTCGCGCGCGGCGCGCGCTTCGTCACCGCGGGGTTGTGGTTGCGGCCGCATTCGTATCCGCGCAACGGCGAATCGGGCGATGATGCGGCGAACCGTGAAGCGCTCAACGTGCGCACGCACGTCGGCGTCGTCGACGTCTCCACGCTCGGCAAGATCGAATTGCAGGGCCGCGATGTCGCCGAGTTTCTAAACCGCGTCTACATCAACCGCTGGGACACGCTCGCAATCGGCCGCTGCCGTTACGGAGTGATGCTGCGCGAGGATGGCATCGTGCTCGACGACGGCACGACTTCCCGCTTGGGCGCCACGCATTACCTGATGACCACGACCACCGTCAACGCGGTGCGCGTCATGCAGCATCTCGAGCGGCTGCTGCAAGTGGAGTGGCCCGACCTCGATGTTTTCGTCACTTCGGTGACCGAGCAATGGTGCGCCGCCGCGCTCTCCGGACCGAAAGCGCGCGACGTGCTCGCTCGCGTCGTCGATATCGACGTCAGCAACTCGGCGTTCCCGTTTCTTGCCGTTGCACAATGCCACGTTCGTACGCGCGAAGGTAGCGTGCCTGCGCGCGTGTTTCGCATGAGCTATTCCGGTGAGCTCGCGTTCGAAGTACACGTGCCGGGGGATCGCGGAGTGCCGATGTGGGAAGCGTTGATTGCCGCCGGTAACGAGTTCGGCATCACGCCGTACGGCACCGAGGCGATGTCGACGCTGCGCATCGAGAAAGGTCACATCGTCGTCGGAGCTGAAGCGGATGGCCGCACGACGGCGGACGATCTCGGCCTCGGCAAGCTCGTGAGCATGGCGAAGTGGTGCATCGGCAAGCCGTTGCTCGCTCGCGCTGGATTGAATGATGCCGATCGCTGGCAACTGGTCGGCTTGACCACGCTCGATTCGAACGTGGCAATTCCGCGTGGCGCGAAGCTCGTGTCCGATCCCGATGCCACGACTCCGGTTCCAATGCAAGGTCATGTGACCTCGTGGTGCTGGAGCCCGAACCTCGAAACATGGATCGCGCTTGCGTTGCTTTCCAGCGGCCGCGCGCGACATGGTGAATCGATCTGGGCCGTGTCGCCGCTTGCCAACGCGCGAGCGCAGGTGCGTGTTGGCCCACTCTGCTTCATCGATCCTGACGGCGAGCGCTTGCGTGTCTGAGAGCGCGCATTTTCCGATGAGACCAGGGCGTTTCGGCGCGGGTCAGCCTTGCGTCGCGCTTCAGTCGTTGACGATCGGTTATGCGTGGAATTTGCAAGGTACGATGGCAGCGCACGACGCGCAACGCTATTTCGGAATCGCATTGCCGCACACCGCCAATACGATGACGTCGAACGATTCCCTTACCGCGTTATGGATCGGACCTGGATCGTGGCTCCTGGTGAGCGGCGCTGCGCCGCATGTCGATTTCGAGAGGGCACGCGATGCGATGAACGTCGCGGGTGGCGCGTTGTTCGATGTTTCGGCTAGCAGAATCGCCTATTTGCTGCGTGGCCCGCGCGCGGTCGACGTTCTGGCGGCCGGCTGTCCACTGGATTTTCATCCGCGCGTGTTCGGTCCTGGCATTTGCGCGCAAAGCGTGTTCGCTCGCGTGAATGTGCTGGTGTGTCAGCCCGTGGATTCTGTTTTCGTCGTGTTGGCGGCAGGAAGCTTTGCGCGTGATGTCCTGCATGGCGTATGTTCGGCTGCGGCGGAGATTGGTTACGAAGTATTGCCTGAGCGGGCGTGGGGGAGTCTTTCCTAGTTGACCTCTGCTCAAGCGCGCCATCGTCACATCGGCGAGCGCCACTTTCTCGAGTGGCTCGCGCTTGACTTCCGACGACTGCCAGTCGTTGTCAACCTTCTACTTAAGAATCCAGCAAGGATCACGCGAGATGGCAAAGACGATACTGTGCATTCGCCACGGCGAGTCGACCTTCAATGCAATGTCCTCGAGCGACGCCATCGATCCGCTTCACTACGATGCGCCCCTGAGTGACGTCGGTCGCAAGCAGGTCGAGAGGGCGCGCGAGATGCTGCGTGAAAGGGCCATTGATTTGGTTATTACGACACCGCTGTCACGCGCGCTGCAAACCACCGCGGGCCTTTTCATGGATCATCCCTCTGCGCCGCCGATTCTGGTCGAGCGCTTGCACCGGGAACGAGTCGAGAACAGTTGCGATGTCGGTCGCAGCCCTGCAATGCTCTCGAAGGAATTCCCGTCGTTCGAATTCGACCATCTGCCGGAAATATGGTGGCACGCCAACGGCACTCCGGACGAACGAGGAGTGTGCGTTGAACCCATCGAACTGGTTCGATCCAGGGCCGAAGAGTTCAAGCGCTTCTTACTGCAGCGGCCGGAACGCCTGATCGCAGTAGTCGGGCACGGTACTTTCTTCCTTAACTTAATTGGTCAGGCGCTTGCGAACTGTGAAATCGTCGAAGTCACGCTCGAGGAATGACGTCCTCATCAGAAAGCCGCGCGTCGGCTTTGAGTTGCCTCGGAACTCCCGCGCTCCCCGCTCTCGTGTTGTCGAGAATGATGATCCGCCCGTTATCTCGAGAAGCTCAATCAGCGCTCGTCGTCGCTCACTTGCGCGACGCATCCCGCAGCCGCGTGATCGTTCTCGGCGAATCGGTGAAATGCGGTGCTGCGAGTCGCAAATAATGAAACATCGACCACAACGTGAGGATCGCCGCGATCCATAGCGCGACCGTGCCAATCATTGCGGTCGAAATGCCGGGTATCACCGGCTGCCACAACAAAAGCGCGATGATTGCAGTCATCTGCGAGACAGTTTTCACTTTGCCGATAAAGGCGACCGCGGTCTTGCGACCCGCGCCAAGTTGCGCCATCCATTCGCGCAGTGCAGAGATCGCGATCTCGCGTCCGATGATGATGATCGCAAGCCACGAGTCGGCGCGACCGAGATACACGAGCACGATCAGCGCGGCGGCGACCATCAGCTTGTCCGCCACCGGATCGAGAAACGCGCCGAACGCGGAAGTCTCACCCCATTTGCGTGCGAGATAGCCGTCAAGCCAATCGGTAGTCGCAGCGATCGCGAACACCCACATGCCGGCCCAGTTGCGCGTCGATTCCGTGAGCCAGTCGTCGGGGACATAGTAGATCCCGACGAACACCGGAATCAGCACGATGCGAAGCCAGGTCAGCGCGGTGGGGATATTCAGCATCGAGCCGATGCAATAGGGTCACG
>DATLOI010000183.1:0-11458 GCA_035536295.1 Casimicrobiaceae bacterium | reverse complement strand
GCCCGGCGGGTATGCCGCGCTGGCGATCCGCTCTTCGATCGCGTCGCGTAGCTGCTCCGAACGCCGAGATTCCTTGATTGCCACCGTCCGATTATAGCGTCCCAGCTTGACTTTGTACTTTTTAATCGGGATAGTGGATACAACACGATCCGTTATGTATGCGAAATAGGGTCTTACGCATACCCCCAGCAGGAATGTAAGTATGTTCACTCCCTTTTGGAGAGGCAATGGGTCTATCGATGCTGCAAGGCTCGCCGTGCGGAGGCCGATGCGAGTCGGATCGTTGATGCATGTCGCGTCATGACGACCAACGCGCGTGACTGGGATGCTTCGGCGCGCAATCGCAGCGATCGCCTGGCACGCGCGGCCCCACTCATCGACGGCAAAGTCGTTGAAGCTTCACGTGCGACGGCGCTCCTCGAGGCGTTGCTCGAGCCCGGCGATCGGGTGTGCCTCGAAGGCAACAATCAAAAGCAAGCGGACTTTCTCGCGCGGTGCTTGACTGAAGTCGATCCTGCGCGCGTGCACGATTTGCACATGGTGCAGTCGGTGCTCGCGCTGCCTGCGCATATCGACGTATTCGAGCGAGGCATCGCGCGACGTCTCGACTTTTCGTTCTCCGGACCGCAAGGGACGCGCCTCGCACGACTCGTTGGCGAAGGCCTCATCGAGATCGGCGCCATTCATACGTATCTCGAATTGTTCGGCCGCTATTTCGTCGATCTCACGCCGCGGGTGAGTCTCATCGCGGCGCAGGCGGCCGACGCGCGCGGCAATCTGTATACCGGACCCAATACCGAAGATACGCCGGCGATCGTCGAGGCGACTGCGTTTCGTCGCGGCATCGTCGTCGCGCAAGTCGACGAACTGCGCGACACGTTACCGCGCGTCGACATTCCGGGCGACTGGGTCGATTGCGTCGTCGCGGCACCGACGCCGCATTACATCGAGCCGCTGTTTACGCGCGATCCGGCGCTGATTTCCGAAATTCAGGTGCTGATGGCGATGCTTGCGATCAAGGGCATTTACGCCGAGTACGGCATCGATCGCTTGAATCACGGGATCGGCTTCGATACGGCGGCGATCGAGCTCGTGCTACCGACGTACGCGGAATGGCTTGGTCTCAAAGGAAGGATTTGTCGCCACTGGGCGCTGAATCCGCATCCGGCGCTGATTCCCGCGATCGAATCGGGTTTCGTCGAGTCCGTGCATTCGTTCGGCTCGGAGCTTGGCATGGAGCGCTACATCGAGGCGCGTCCCGATGTGTTTTTCACCGGAGCCGATGGATCGCTTCGCTCCAATCGCGCATTCTGTCAGGCGGCCGGCCATTACGCGTGCGATTTATTCATCGGTTCGACGTTGCAAATTGATCTTTGTGCAAACAGCTCGACGGCAACCAAGGGACGCATAGCGGGATTCGGCGGTGCGCCGAACATGGGCGCCGATGCGCGTGGAAGGCGGCACGAAAGCCCGGCGTGGCTCAAGGCAGGGCGCGAGGCGCACCAAGGCAAAAGCGCAATGCCACGCGGCCGCAAGCTCGTCGTGCAAACCGTCGAGACATTTCGCGAGCACATGCAGCCTGCGTTCGTCGAACGGCTCGATGCGTGGGATCTCGCCGACACGATGGGACTCACCAATCCGCCGGTGATGATCTACGGCGACGACGTCACGCACATCCTGACCGAAGAGGGCATCGCAAATCTCCTTTTGTGCCGTAACGTCGAGGAGCGCGAGCAAGCGGTGCGCGGCGTAGCGGGCTATACAGCCGTGGGCCTCGGTCGCGATCGTCGCATCGTCGAAAACCTTCGCGATCGCAAAGTGATTCAGCGACCGGAGGATCTTGGTATCGACAAGCGCGATGCAACACGTGATTTGTTGGCAGCACGGTCGGTGAAGGATCTCGTGCGCTGGTCGGGTGGACTGTACGACCCGCCCAAGCGATTTCGCAACTGGTAAGGGTGGAGCGAGCAATGGAGCAACTGCGCTATGAATTCGAGGGCGGCGATACCCTTTCTGACAAGGGCGGTCATGCGCTGGTGGGTGTGGTCGCATCAGGCAATCTGGAAGTGATGATCGAGCCGGCGCCGCACTCGGGTCGCATGCATATCGTCGTGAATACGGCAGCGCGAGGTTTTGGCGAAATCTGGCAGGCGGTGCTCGCCGACTTCCACGCACGCCATCCGATGTCCGGTGTGCTCGTCTCGATCAACGACGCCGGTGCGACGCCCGCGGTGGTCAGCTTGCGTCTCGATCAGGCAGTCGAAGCGCTTCGCGTGTCCGGAACATGACCCGAACACTGCGCGAGCAAAGTTATTACGAGGCGACGGCGCGCGAGCGCGTCGTGGCGCTCCTTGATGCGAAAAGCTTCGTCGAATTCGTGGGACCGCGCGAGCGCGTGATGAGTCCCCATCTTGCGCAGCTCGGTGTTCCTGCCGCGTTTGACGATGGCGTCGTTGTCGGCGAAGGCGCGCTCGAACAGCGGCGCGTGCTGATCGCAGCGCAGGAAGGCGCGTTCATCGGCGGCTCTGTCGGGGAAGTGCATGGCGCGAAGATCGTCGGACTTCTCGAACGCGCGGCGACGAGGGGTGCGGACGGGGTGCTGCTACTCCTCGAGTCGGGGGGGGTGCGCCTGCACGAAGCGAATGCGGGATTGATCGCAATATCGGAAATCATCCGCGCTCTTCTTTCGACGCGGCTTGCGCAAGTCCCGGTAATCGCTTTGATCGGCGGCGCCAACGGTTGCTTTGGAGGAATGGGAATCGTCGCGTGTTGCTGCGATCGCGTAATCATGTCAGAGGAGGGACGGCTCGCGTTGTCGGGCCCCGAAGTCATCGAAACGGTGAAAGGCGTCGAGGAGTTCGACTCGCGCGATCGGGCGTTGGTGTGGCGCACGACCGGCGGCAAGCATCGCTACCTGCTTGGCGATGCGGATGTATTGGTTGCCGATTCGATCGCGCAGTTTCGCGCTGCCGCGATTGCTGCCCTCGATCACGCGCGACCGCTTACGCTCGATGCGGTGATGGTGCGTCATGTGAAATTGACGGAGCGACGCACGCGGGATGGTCGATTTCGCGATGCACTCGACATCTGGCGAGCGCAAGGCATCGAGGAGCCAGAACGCTTGCCACTGCTCGAAGCCGACCAATTCCTCGCAGTGGTGGCGGCGAATCGCGCAAACAACGCGAGCTCTTGATGACACTTATCGCACTTCTCGATCGCTTGTTCCCGCTCGGCCATCGGGTGACGATCGACGACCAGGTCGTGAGCGGCAACGCAACGTCGAGCGAAGGTGAGGTCACACTGATCGGAACCTGTGAGCATGCCGAGGTCGGCATCGAGCATGCGCTCGCACTTGCCGACGCGGTGCTCGCGAGCACGCGCGCGCATGCTACGCGCCCCATCGTGATGCTCGTCGACACAGCGGGGCAGCGACTGTCGCACGGCGACGAGTTGCTCGGCATCAATGCCTATCTCGCGCATCTCGCGCAGTGCCTCGAAATTGCCCGCCAGCGTGGCGCACGTCTCATCAGCCTCGTGTATGGCGAGGCGGTGAGCGGCGGCTTTCTGTCTTTCGGATTGATGGCTGATGCGATCTATGCGCTTGCCGATGCGAAAGTGCGCGTGATGAACCTGCAGGCGATGGCACGCGTCACCAAGCAGCCGCTCGAACGGCTCGAAGAGCTCGCTCGCACGTCGCCCGTGTTTGCGCCGGGTGTCGCCAACTATGTCGCGATGGGCGCCGTGCAGGCGATCTGGAACGACGATCTCGCAGAGCATCTCGCAACAGCGCTGCGCGAAGCGCGTAGCGGCGATATGCGTCGCCGACTTGGAAAAGAACGCGGTGGTCGCTTGCTCACCGATTCCGTCGTCGCGCGCATCACCGATGGCGCCCACTGATCTGCCGCGGCACACGCTCGTCTGGGTCGACGCCGCTGCGGCACCCATGGATAGCGGCATGCGCGCATGGTTCGTTCGCGGCAGGCCGGCGGTCGTTGCGCGGCGGGCGAACGATGATCGCGCGGACAAAGTGCGCGTCGGAATCGCGTTGCCACCCAGCGAAGGCGGAATGCGCCTTGGCGGTACGTTTTCGGCGAGCGCGATTACTCGTTGGCGCGAGCCGTTGACGCTGGCGGAAATCTATTTTCATGCACCGCAGGAGTGGCAGGAGGGGCTGCGTGACCTGGCGATCATTGGCCGCGGGCTGTGGATGAAGCCACGCGTTTACGGATCGTTCGCCTGGCAGGCGCTCACGCTGGAAAACTACCTCAATGCAAGCTCCGACATCGATCTCGTCTGGCAACTTGCATCGAAAGCACAGGCGGATCCGCTGGTAGCCGCGCTTTCGAATTGGGAGATGCGAACCGCACGGCGTGTCGACGGGGAAATGATTTTCGGGGCGCACCGCGCCGTGTGCTGGCGCGAATGGGCACAGACGACTTCGCGCGTGCTTGTGAAGACGATCGACGCGGTGAAATTGTTGCCGCGTGCGGAACTCGCGAGCCTGCTCTTGTGAATCCAGCTTCGCATGCACACGACGGTGTTGCATTCGGGTTTGATGCGCGGCGGCTCGGATCGCGTGCGATCGCGAGCCTTTACGCGGAGCTCGCCTGCGCGCCGAAACCCGGGCTCGTGACGCTGTACGACTGCGGTAGTCATCGCGACATGAATGCCACGACGTTCATGCGCAGCTTGAATGCACTGAGGCCCTATTTCACTTCGATCGCATCTGCCGGGGCGGCAGGCGCACCGTTCGCTTATTTGCGCGAGCTCGGCATCGAGGCGGAGATCGCGATGCTCGAGGCAACCGGCGGCATCAATACGCATCGGGGCGCGATTTTCAGTCTCGGCCTTTTGGTCGCGGCGGCTGGCGCGCTCGCGGCAGAGGGACATGCGTCGCTTTGTGCGAAAGCCGTGTGCGAAACCGTGCGCTTGCGTTGGCAAAATGCAATTCGCGCCGCTCCGCTGAACGCTTCGAGTCACGGTCAATGCGTGGCGAGAAAGCATCAGGCGGGAGGCGCGCGCGCCGAAGCTTCAGCAGGATTTCCGAGCGTGCGAAAGATCGCGTTGCCGCAGCTTCGCGAGGCACTGCGGTGCGGCGTTAATTCAGCGGCGGCTACAACGCAGGCGCTGATGGCGTTGATCGCTTCCACCGAGGACACGAATCTCCTGCACCGCGGAAGTGATGGCGGTCTTCGCTTCGCGCAGCAGCGCGCGCATGCATTCCTCCGGCAAGGAGGTGTAATGTCGAGGGACTGGCGGCCGCGACTCGAGCGCATCGGTCGCGAATTCGTCGCGCATGATTTGAGTCCCGGCGGCAGCGCAGATCTTGTCGCGTGCGCGTGGTTCTTGCACGACCTCGAGCGGAGAAATCTCTGGCGCTAGCAATCCTCTGCCCAGGGCAGGGCGGGCAGTATCCGGCGATGTTCGATCTTGTCGCGCACAGTGACGCGGCGCTGGAGATCGTCGCAAGTGTCGACAGCGATCTTGCGGATGCGATCATCTCAGCCGACGGAATATTCGCGAACCGCGTAGCCCAACCGTTGATCTGTGCGGCAACACTCGCGCGCTGGGAAGCCATTCGTGGCTTGCTACCGCGACCGATGGCGGTACTCGGCTACAGCGTGGGTGAGCTTGCTGCGTATGCGATTGCGAATATCTTTTCCAATGGGGATTGCATTGGCCTTGCGCGCGTGCGCGCGGCATTGATGGATGATGCAGCGCCCCCCGGCAGCCGCCTCCTTGCAATCACCGGAATGCGCCACGAAGCGACCGCAAGACTCTGCGCCGCCTGCGGCGCGTCAATCGCGATCGTCAACGGCGATGCGCATTACGTCGTAGGAGGAAATGATTCCGCCATCGATTGCATCGAGCGCGAAGCGAATGCGCAGGGGGCGAGCGTAGTACGTCTTAGAGTCGCGGTGCCTGCGCATACGCCGTTCGTTGCTGCTGCCGCCGACGCGTTTCGAGACGCACTCGCAAAGGTCAAGTTGCGCGCGCCCGATCTCGCGGTATTGGCGGGGGTGAATGGTCAGCTGGTGCGAAATGCCGACGAAGCAGCGGCGCTCCTTGCATCCCAGATTGCGACGACCGTGCAATGGCAACGCTGTTGTGAGCATGCGATCGAACGCGGCGCGAGCGTGTTTCTCGAGCTCGGACCCGGACGCGCTTTATCGAGAATGATCTCTGCGGAATTTCCAGATATTCCCGCGCGGTCGCTCGACGAGTTCGGGGCGCTCGAAGGCGCGGCGGCATGGGTGCGAAGATCGGGCCTTGCCGGCTGACTTTTCGTATCGATGCGCTACGCCCTCGGACTCGAATACAACGGTTGCGCGTTCTGCGGCTTTCAATCGCAGCCGTCCGGCTGCGGCGTGCAGGATGCAATCGAAGCTGCGCTCTCGTCGATTGCTGGACACCGGGTCGCTGTCGTCGCCGCCGGTCGCACCGACGCTGGTGTGCACGCGACGTCCCAAATCGTTCATTTCGACACCGATGCCCAGCGTCCCGCGACGGCGTGGGTGCGCGGTGTCAATGCATCGCTTCTCGACGATGCGGCTGTGTTGTGGACAGTGCCAGCCCAAAACGACTTTCACGCGCGCTATTCCGCTACCGCGCGTCATTACGTCTATCTGCTGCACGCAAGGGCCGAGCGGCTTGGCCTGCTGGTAGGTCGGGTCGGCTGGTACCATCGACCGCTCGATGTGGACGCAATGCAAAGCGCAGCGGCGCTGCTACTCGGTGAGCATGATTTTTCGTCGTTTCGTGCTGCCGAGTGTCAGGCGCGATCCCCGGTGAAAACGCTCGCGCGTGCAAGCGTCGCGGCGAGCGGACCGCTGATTCGCCTCGACTTCAGCGCCGATGGGTTTCTTCATCACATGATCCGCAATATCGTCGGCGCGCTCGTGCATGTTGGCGCTGGCAAAGCGCCGTCTTCATATCTTCGCGAGTTGCTCGATGCGCGTGACAGGACACTCGCGCCCCCGACATTCATGGGCGAGGGTCTGTATTTTGTCGGCGCGGACTACGACGCGCGCTTCGAGCTACCCGCGACGCGTCGCGATATCGCGTTACCGATCTCTTGAGAACGCGCGTCAAGATCTGCGGCATCACGCGCGTCGACGATGGGCTCGCTGCGGCGAACGCCGGCGCGGATGCGATCGGTATGCAGTTCTGGCCGGGCACGCCGCGTCGCGTGGCAATCGAGAACGCTCGCGCAATTGCAACGCGGCTGCCGCCATTCGTGATGCGCGTGGGCCTGTTCGTCAATCCGACGTCCGCGGAAGTGCAATCGGTGCTCGACGAAGTTCCACTCGACGTGCTGCAGTTTCATGGGCACGAGCCGGCCGATCTGTGTCGTGCTTTCGAGCGTCCCTATCTCAAGGCATTCGCGGTCGAGAGCGCAAGCGATTTGCTAGAATCGTTGTCGGCGTATGGCGACGCCGCTGCGTGGCTCTTCGATTCGCCGCCGCGTGACGGTCGTCCAGGGGGAACGGGTCACACGTTCGATTGGTCGCGCCTGCCGGCGAAGCTCGCGCGGCCGCTCGTGTTGGCGGGCGGGCTCAACAAAGCGAATGTCGCGGATGCGATTCGGCGATTGCGACCGTGGGCAGTCGACGTATCGAGCGGCGTTGAAGCACTCGATGCGGACGGACGTGCCAAACCTGGCATCAAGGACGCGCAGCGCATCGCCGCATTCATTGAGGAAGTGCGTCATGCAGATGTCTGATCTTCCCTATCGACTTCCCGACTCCCGCGGACATTTCGGCAACTACGGCGGCGTGTTCGTCGCCGAGACGCTGATGCGTGCGCTCGACGAGTTGCGCGAGCACTACTCGCGATACCAGAACGATCCCGAGTTCGTCGCGGAGTTCGAGCGTGAGTTGAAGCACTATGTCGGTCGCCCGACGCCCGTGTATCACGCGCAACGTTGGTCCGAAAGACTCGGCGGTGCGCAAATCTGGCTCAAGCGCGAGGACTTGAATCACACCGGCGCGCACAAGGTCAACAATTGCATCGGTCAGGCGCTTTTGGCACGCCGCCTTGGCAAGCCTCGTGTGATCGCCGAAACCGGTGCGGGCCAGCATGGTGTGGCAACGGCGACCGTCGCCGCACGCTACGGCATGCAATGCGTCGTGTACATGGGCTCGGAAGATGTGAAGCGCCAGGCGCAAAACGTGTTTCGCATGCAACTCCTTGGCGCGACCGTCGTTCCGGTTGAATCAGGAAGCAAAACACTCAAGGACGCTTTGAACGAAGCGATGCGCGACTGGGTGACCAACGTCGAAAGCACGTTCTACATCATCGGCACGGTTGCGGGTCCGCATCCTTATCCGATGATGGTGCGCGATTTCCAAAGCGTCATCGGTCGCGAGTGCTTGTGGCAAATGCCGGAAGCAACCGGTCGACAACCCGATTGCGTGATCGCATGCGTCGGTGGTGGCAGCAACGCGATGGGCATTTTTTATCCCTATCTCGAGCAACGCGACGTGCGCCTGATCGGCGTCGAAGCGGCAGGCGCGGGCATCGCGAGCGGTCGTCATGCGGCATCGCTGACCGCAGGTCGGCCCGGTGTGCTGCACGGCAATCGCACGTACCTCTTGCAAGACGCGAACGGCCAGATCATCGAGACGCATTCGATTTCCGCAGGACTCGACTATCCTGGTGTCGGGCCCGAGCACGCGTATCTCAAGGACAGCGGTCGCGCGGAGTATGTATCGATCACCGACGACGAAGCGCTTGCCGCGTTCGGTGACTGTTGTCGCATCGAAGGCATCATTCCCGCGCTGGAGTCCTCGCACGCGCTCGCCTATGCGACCAAGCTCGCGCCAACGCTCGCGCGCGACAAAGTGCTGCTCGTCAATCTCTCCGGCCGCGGCGACAAGGATATGAATACGGTCGCCGAGCGCACGGGACTTGCGTTTCACCGTCCTCCCGAGTGCCATCCGACGCTTCGATGAATCGTATCGACGTCGCGTTCGCCGCATTGCGCGCACGCGGACGCACGGCGCTCGTGCCCTATGTCACCACGGGCGATCCGACGCTCGCTTCTACCGTGCCGATCATGCATGCGTTGACGGCGGCGGGCGCCGACATCATCGAGCTCGGCGTGCCGTTCTCCGATCCGATGGCCGATGGGCCCGTGATTCAACGCGCGTCGGAGCGCGCGCTTGCGCAAGGCGTGTCGTTGCGTGATGTGATCGCGGTGGTTCGCACGTTTCGGGAGCGCGATCAAAAGACGTCGATCGTTCTGATGGGTTACGCCAATCCGATCGAGGCGATGGGTGTCGAGGCGTTTGCGAACGAAGCGAGCAAGGCCGGCGTCGATGGCGTGATCGTGGTCGACTATCCCCCCGAAGAGGCGATCGACTTCGCGGAGGTGATCGCGGCACGCGGACTGGCGCCGATTTTTCTTCTTGCACCAACGACACCCGAGTCGCGCATCGAGGTGGTGGCGAAAATCGCGCGCGGTTTTGTCTATTACGTGTCGCTCAAAGGCGTGACGGGCGCGGGTCATCTCGACACCACCCAAGTCGCGCAAAAGCTAACCGAAATTCGCCGCCACGTGAAAATTCCAGTCGGCGTGGGCTTTGGCATTCGCGACGCCGCAAGCGCGCAGGCGATCGCGCAGCACGCCGATGCCGTCGTGATCGGCAGTCGCATCATTGCCGAAATCGAGAGCGGGCCGGCAGCACAGGCGGCGAACCGCGCGGGCGCATGGCTTGCGACGATTCGTGCGGCCATCGATGCGATCGCGAAAAAAGCGGCATGAGCGGAGGTAACGGATGACCTGGTTGCAAAAACTGTTACCACCCCGCATCAAGAGCACGCCAGGCGTCAAGAAGCAGGCAGTTCCCGAAGGTCTGTGGATGAAATGCCCTTCGTGCGAAGCAACGCTTTATCGCACCGATCTCGAGAAGAATCTGCACGTGTGCCCCAAGTGCAACTACCACACGCGCATCGCCGCGCGCGAGCGCGTCGAGCAGCTTCTCGATCCGGAAGGGCGTTTCGAAATCGGCTCCGAGGTCGTGCCGGTCGACAGCCTCAAGTTCAAGGACAGCCGCAAATACACCGAGCGTTTGTCAGCTGCGTTGGAAGAGACCGGTGAAACCGATGCGCTGGTCGTCATGCAGGGCAGTGTCAAGAGCGTGCCACTCGTCATCGCCGTGTTCGAGTTCGAATTCATGGGCGGCTCGATGGGCTCGGTCGTCGGTGAGCGATTCGTGCGCGGCGTTCGCGTTGCCTACGAAAATCGCGTGCCGTTCGTATGCGTGGCCGCCTCGGGCGGAGCGCGCATGCAAGAGGGCGTGAATTCGCTCTTTCAGATGGCGAAGACAACCGCCGTGCTGCAGGAATTGACGCGCGCTCGCTTGCCGTTCGTTTCGATTCTCACCGATCCGACGATGGGCGGGGTCTCGGCGAGCGTGGCCTTCGTCGCTGATCTCGTGCTCGCCGAGCCGGGTGCATTGATCGGATTCGCCGGCCCGCGCGTCATCGAGCAGACGGTGCGCGAGAAACTGCCCGAAGGATTTCAGCGCGCGGAGTTCTTGCTCGACAAGGGCGCGATCGACATGATTGTCGACCGTCGGCAGTTGCGCGACGAGCTTGCGCGGCTTTTGGCGTTGCTGACGCGCGCGCCATCGCCGGTCAGTTGACTTCAGGGAGGCTCTGATCAAGTTACGTGGAGCGCGTTGGCACGAAAACTGGATGATGGTTAGACCAGGCTCGCAGCACGTAGTCGACCTACGTGCAAGAGACTGGGCGACGCCAGCGCCAGTTTCTCGTGCCAACCCTTCGGGACCGGGGTTCTCCGGGGCGCTGACTTTGTCGCCGGGAGCAGCCAATAGGAGTAACTATTGGCTGCTCCCGCCTTCGCGTCATCATCCCCGGATAACCCCCGTCGCGCCCGCGTAACTTGATCAGACCCGCCCTCGGTTTGCCGAATGCCAGCTGCTGCGCCCACGCTTCTCCTCGTCACGCCGTATCTCGCCGACGCCAACAATGGCAACTGGCGAACCGCCGATCGCTGGTCCCGCCTGCTCGCGCCGACGTACGGCACGATTTTACAGAGCGCCGATGCCGCGCCGTCCGATGCGCGCAGTGGCATGGCCGTCGCGATGATCGCGTTGCACGCGAGACGAAGCCGTGCGGCGATCGAACGCTGGAAGCGCGAGTTCTCGCAACGCGCGCTCGTCGTCGTGCTGACCGGCACCGACCTGTACCGCGACCTGCCGCAAGGCGACGGTGCGACGAAAAAGTCGATTGCCGATGCGGACCGGCTGATCGTGCTGCAGGAGGATGCGATCGCGCATCTGCCGGCGGGTGTGCGGCACAAAGCCGACGTCGTCTACCAATCGGCACGCTCGCTCGCACCGTACAAACGCAAGGCCGCGAGCCGGTTGAACTGCGTGTTCGTCGCGCATCTGCGTAACGAGAAGGATCCGCAAACCGTGTTCGATGCGTG
>DATLOI010000182.1:0-5159 GCA_035536295.1 Casimicrobiaceae bacterium | reverse complement strand
GAGGTTGTAGGTGAAGCTGTCGTAGTTGTCGATCATCAGCAGCATGCCAGCGTCCTGAGTCAGCAATTCGCTGTGCAAATCGGGCCAGTTCGCTCCCGGCCATTGTTGCCCCCGCGCGGCAGGTGTTGAACCTGGCCGCGCCGGGGCGCCGCGCCCGGAAGCGAACGCGGCCCGTTTGCGCGTCGCGTGGAGTCCATTCAAGCATCGTTCAGCGAATCACTGACTCGGGACACTACCGATTTTACCGCGCCGGACATCGTCGCGACTGACAGCGACGCTCAGCCGCCGCCGACCGCTCCGACGATCTCCAATCGATCACCCTCAGCAAGGCGAGTTTGCTGATGAAGGCTGCGTGGAATGATATCGCCGTTGCGCTCGACCGCGATGCGCTTGCCCTCGAGACCGAGCGCACGCACGAGCTCCACGATCGTCGTCGTATCGGGGACGTTGCGCGCCGCGCCATTCAAGACGACGTTCACGTCCTGAACCTGCGCAGCGCATCGCGCATGAACGCGACTTGTTGCTCGAAACGCGAGCACGCGTCACACACGGCAAGATGCAGGCGAAGGCGCGCGCGCTCCCACGAACGCAATTCCCGATCCTGCAATTGCGAGATCAGGCGCGTGGCGTGACGGCAGTCGATCAAGTGTCCAAAGAGGCGGGAGGTGATGGCCATATCGATCTTATCGGCGCGGTTCCCCGAACCAGTTCTGCTCCAGGCACAGGCGAAGCGCCATTCTGGCCCGATACAGGATTACCCATAGATTATTCGCCGTAATCCTCAATTCCTTACAGATTTCTTCGGTGTCAAGCTCCATCACCTCCCGCATGATGAAGACGCGGCCGGTGTTGGCGGGCAGCCGGTCGAGGCAGACTTGCAAGACGTCGAAAAACTGCTCGCGGTTGAGCGCGGCCTCCGGATCGCCCCAGTCGGACGGCGGCGATTGCCACGCACCGTTTTGCCTGAAAAAGACATCGAACTCCTCGAGATCCATTTCGTCAGGCAGCGACGCCTCGAGCACCGGATCACGCTGCTTGCGCCTGATCGCGTCGACGATCTTGTGCTTCAAGATGCCGGTGAGCCACGTCTTGACGGTTGATCTGCCGGTGAAACCCGCGCGGCCCGCCAGCGCGGCGACGAGCGTGTCCTGCACGACGTCCTCGGCGACGTCGCGATCGCGAAGCTGCAACACCGCGACACGGAATAGATACGTGCGCTGCCGCTCGATCTCGCTTGCGAAGGCTTGTGCGTCCATTCCATCCGAATCGTTGCTTTTGCGGCGAATGGTACGGCGCTTTGACTCGGATCGAAAAGGGGTCGCGCATGTGACGCGAGGAACGGCATGGTACCCTCGCGCCGCCTCAAAAGGCCGTCACTGCGCTCTATGAATGTCGCGAATCGTCTCGTCGTAGCGCCGATGCTCGCGTTGATCGCCATGCCCGCCAGCGCCGCCGAGGCCGCGATCGACGGGCGCACGCTCGGCTGGGCTTGGGCGATGCCGTTTGTCGGCATTCTGCTGTCGATCGCCTTGATGCCTCTCGCGACGCCCAGGTTCTGGAGCGCGCGCTTCAGGCGGGTGAGCCTTTTCTGGTCCCTGGCATTCATCGTTCCTGCAATCACGACGTTCGGCGTGAGCACGACGCTGCACGCGTTGTTGCATACCGCGCTGCTCGAATATTTTCCATTCATCCTCCTGCTGTTCACACTGTTCGTTGTCGCGGGCGGAATTCTCATCACCGGCAATTTCATCGGGACGCCATCCACGAATACGTCGATGCTCGCGTTCGGCACATTGACGGCCAGCCTGCTTGGCACCACCGGTGCGTCGATGATGCTGATCCGTCCGATGATTCGCGCGAACGCCGAGCGCCGTCACAACGTGCACGTATTCGTGTTTTTCATTTTTTTGGTGAGCAACATCGGCGGTTCGCTGACTCCGCTCGGTGATCCCCCGTTGTTCCTGGGATTTCTCAAAGGCGTCGATTTCATGTGGACCGTGCAGCACATGTTTCCGTCGGCGCTCACGGCAAGCGTGGTCTTGCTCGTATTGTTCTATATTTTTGACCGCCTCATGTGGAAACGCGAATCGATGCCGCCGCTGGAAAGCGCGGTACCGCGCTCGTTTCGAATCGAGGGCACGCAGAATCTTCTCTACCTCGCGGCCGTGGTTTTGGCCGTGCTCGCGAGTGGCTTATGGGGTGACGGCTTGACGGTACGCGTTGCCGGGATCGACGTGCCGGTGCCGGGGCTCATGCGCGACGCGATGCTGATCGTGCTGGCCGCGTTGTCGATTCGCAAAACGCCAAAGCGCGTGCGCATCGAGAACGCGTTCTCCTGGCATCCGATTCAGGAGGTGGCGATTCTGTTCGCGGCGATTTTCGTCACGATCATTCCCGTGCTCGCGATGCTCGCGGCCGGTCGCGAAGGACCGTTTGCTGCGTTGCTGGCGCTTGTTACACGTCCCGATGGCGCGCCGGTGAACGCGATGTATTTCTGGTTGACCGGCGCGCTGTCGAGCTTTCTCGATAACGCGCCGACCTACCTCGTGTTCTTCAATCTCGCCGGCGGTAATCCCGAGACATTGATGGGGCCGCTCGCCACCACGCTGACCGCGATTTCGGCGGGCGCAGTGTTCATGGGAGCGAACACCTACATCGGCAACGCGCCGAACTTCATGGTGAAATCGATTTGCGAAGAGCGCGGCATTCGCATGCCGTCGTTCTTCGGCTACATGATCTGGTCGGGGCTGATCCTGCTGCCGCTGTTCGCGCTTGTGACCGCATTGTTTTTCCTCTGACGCGGGTCAGGCGCGCAGCGGTTGATCGGCGAGATCAACGGTGTCGATCGAGCCAGGCGACGATATGCCGCACCGTTTCTTCCACGCATTCGCGCTGCGGAAAATGGCCGGCGCCGGCGATCAGCCGTCGCTCGTAGGGACCTGCGAAGTGCGCTTCCTTGCCTTCGCTCATCTGTGGCGAGTTCACGGGATCGAGTTCGCCATGAAGCGTCAGGGTGGGCACGCGTTGCGTCGGTACCGGGTCGAATCGATCCTCGAGCTCCGCGTAACGAGGGTCGAGGGGCGCGTGTCCCCAGCGCGCGCGATAGGAATGCAGGGTGATGTCGGCCCAATCAGGATTGTCGAACGACATCGCCGTACGCGCGAACTCGGCGTCGTCGGGCTTATAGGCGACGAACCATTCGTTCCAGATGTGACGGGTGAATGCGCGTCGATCCTCACGAATGAGCTTGTCGCCCCGCGGCGTCGCCATCAGCCAGTGATACCAGTAATTCTGAGTTTGACGATAGCTCAAGCGCTGTGCCGGATGGTTAGTTCCGTAGCCGACCGAAAGCGCTGCGCACGCCGCGACGCTCGCGTCGTTCAGCGCCGAAGCGATGTACGCTCCGCGTGCGCCCCAGTCGTGGCCGACCAGCGCGTGGCGACCGAGTCCCAGCGCGACGGTGAAGTCGACGAGGTCCTGTCCCAGCGCGGCAAGCTGGCCGCTGCGAAACGTATCGCTGCGAAGAAATTGCGTGGGCCCGTAACCGCGCAACCAGGGTGTGAAAGTGCGATACCCAGCGCGATGCAGCGCGGGTAGAACACGATCCCAGGTGCGCACATCATCCGGCCAGCCGTGCGCTAGAACGACGGGGAACCCGTCGGATGGGCCGGCGACTTCGTAACCGATGCGAAGCTCCGACGTCGTGACGAAGTGCGTGTTGATCGTCATCGCGTGCAGCGCTTCCGCAAACTATTGCGACGGTCGTTTGAAATTTGGTGGCGAGCCAGGGACTCGAACCCCGGACCAAAGGATTATGATTCCTCTGCTCTAACCAGCTGAGCTAGCTCGCCTGAACCCATAATTATCGCAGCTTCGCGAACATGGGTCAAAGACAGCGAGACTCGTGAACGTCAGCTTTTGCGAAACGCCGCCGACAGCTCGCCGACACGAATGCCGAACTTGCGCATGCGGATCCGATTGACGACGGTGTGCTCGTCGATCATGAACAACCAATCGTCCATGGCGATATTCCAGTCGCGGTCCCCGGCGCGTACGCGAAGCACGTAGCGAAGTTTGAAAGCGTTGCCACGCTGCTCTCCGTGCGCGTCACCTACGGTGTCGTCGCGGCGTCCGCAATAGCGTGAGCCTTCGCGAACGAACCGCCACGTCTTGTGCTCGCGTTCGCCGTCGCTCCAGTCGAAATGTTCGTCGACGGCCAGTCGATCGACGTCGAGACGTCCCTGCAATCGGACGTGAAAGCAAGGCGTGACTGCCTCTCGCCTGTTCTGAACGATTCCGAAGCCCTCCAACGACGTGCGCCGACACCAGTCCGTCCTCGTGAAAGCCGTATCCAAGCCACGCGCCGGCGTGCCAGGTGCCACGCTGACCGTGCAGCTTCGCGATGCTCGCATGTGCAGCGATCGCAGCGCGGCCGAGCAACGGATGCGCATACTCGAACGTTCCGAGGACGCTTTGCGAAGCAGGCTCGAAAGGTGGATTGAGCGTGGCAATCACCGGACGCGCGAATGGCAGAGGTTGCAGCTTGTTGATGAGATACCAACGATCGCCAGTTCGTTCCTGCCCATTCGATTCCGGCCGCGTCGTGGCGAACCGAGAAAGACATGTCGGACGCGACGCTTGCCACGCCGAGCGCGTTGAACAATTCGATCAAGCGCGGGTAAGTGCGATCGTTGAAGACGAGGAATCCGGTATCGACCGGATGGGTGACGTCATCCAGCGTTACATCCACCGTGTGCGTGTGATGACCTGCGCGCGGCGCCGCCTCGAACAGCGTCACCGAATGTCCCTGTCGGGTGAGAAGCCAACTGCAGGAAAGGCCGGCGATACCGGCGCCAACGATCGCAATGGGCATCCGCAGTCCTCGCGGTGGGATGCGTGGTGAGACGCAGAGGCCGCGAGGCTGGATTCAATACGAGTGAAATCGTCGCGCCGTTTGTCGATGGATATCATCGACATCGAGCGGCCGGCAACGATCTGTTGGGGTCCTACGCCCACGTTGTCCTGGACAAAGCTATCGCGCCCGGCTAGGATCGCCTGCCTCGTCCGACGTTCGCCGACCTTAGTGAATAACACCCCCGAACCCGCAGGTCTCGTCCTCAATATCAGCGCGGTCGAGCGGGAAACCAGCTTCTCGAAGG
>DATLOI010000181.1:0-43626 GCA_035536295.1 Casimicrobiaceae bacterium | reverse complement strand
CCGAAAGTGAAAACCTACTTTCGGCCGGAATGTTTGCTTCCCGAAAATCGGTGACAAAGTCACACGATTTTCGGTAGAACGGCGGAAACAACGAGCGTGACCATCGCCAACGCGCCCTAGTCGACAGGGAAGCGGGCCATCACGTGCTCGCCGCTGCGCGACCAGCGCACGCCATGCGCATTCGCGAGCGCGACGACGTCGCTCCAATCGAGATCACGATAAAGCGACACGCGAGCACAGTCGCCGTCGCGCGCGGCGTTTCTTCCGCGTAGCGACACGACGACCTCGTCGCCGCGCCGGCGCGCCTTCAGCGTGACATCGGCCGCACCCGGCAACGCATCGCCGAGTGCCACGAGCATCGCCGCGATCACTTCGCGAAACGCGGCGCTTTTCACTGTCAGATCGGGATGCACGATAATCGAGGCGACTTCGATGCCGCGCAAGCTCCACTCGGTGCCCACGAGGTCGAGGCAGGCATGCACGACTTCGCCAAGCGAGCTTAGCGCCTTCGGGTCGGGCTTCAGCCAATCGGTGATCTGCTGGCTCCTGCCGACGGCGGCAATCGCCTGCTCGCCGATGCGCCGGATCGCTTCGCTGGTCCCGGTTTCGTCGCCAGCGCGCTCGTGCGTGCGCTGTGCGAGGCTCACCGCGAACTGAACGCTTTGCAGCTCCCCGACGAGGCCGTGGCGCAGCACCGGCAAAACGCGGCGGAACAGCGCATAGCGTGCGGCTTCGACGATCGCCTCGGGCGACGGGGCAGCGGCGTCCTCCTGCGCCGTCGGTTCGGGTGTCAGATCCGCAATCTCCACGCTGACAGCGCCAGTCGACGTCGAAACTTGCGCAGCAGCCGCTTCGCGCCCGCCGATCTTGGCGAGCATCGCTTCCAGCAATGCGGGATCGAAAGGCTTGACGAGATGCAGATCCATTCCCGCTTCTTTCGAGCGCTGCTTGTCGTGATCCTGACCCCAGCCTGACAGCGCCACGATGACGGCATCGCTGCCGTGCGGTCCGTCACGCATGCGCCGGCAGGTTTCGTAGCCGTTCATCTTCGGCATTCCGATGTCGAGGAACACGAGATCCGGCGCCAACATCGCGGCGGCCTTAAGTGCTGCGGCGCCGTCATGCTCGACATGCACCTCATGGCCGAGCATCGTCAGCATGAGCGCGAGGCTATCGGCCAGATCCACGTTGTCGTCGACGACCAGGATACGACGCCGGGACAGCGTCTCACTCTGGCGCTTGAGCGGCGGCAGTGTCGGCGCTTGCGCCGCTTCGACGAGCGGAACATCGACGTCGCGCGGAAATGCGACGATGAACTCGCTGCCCTCGCCCCGTCCGTCGCTATGTGCGCTGACGCGTCCCCCGTGCATCTCGACCAACCTGCGCACGATCGCAAGCCCCACCCCCAGTCCTCCGCGCGCACGCTCGAGCGAGGTTTCGACTTGCGTGAACATGTCGAACAGGCTCGCCAGATGCTCGCTCGGCACGCCGATGCCGTTGTCGCGCACGCGCACTTCCACCTCCCGCGGCTCGCCGCGCAGCTCGAGCGTGATGCGTCCCGGCGGCGGCGTGTACTTCGCTGCGTTGTTCAGCAGATTCGAGAACACCTGCGCGAGCCGCGCGGGATCGGCGACCACGTGCAAAGGCTCGGAAGGCATGCGCACATCGAGCGTGTGGCCGTAATGATCGATCAACGCCGCGCTCGTCTCGACTGCCTGCTGCACGACCTGCTGGACTTCGACGCGCTCCTTGCGTAGCTCGATCTTGCCGCGGCTGATGCGCGAAACGTCGAGAAGATCGTCGACCAGCCGCACGAGCTGGGCAAGCTGGCGCTCGATCATGCCGCGCGTTTGCGTTACCGCGACGCGCGTGTCGCCGGCGAGGCGGATCACGTGCATGGCGGTGCGAATGGGCGTTAGCGGGTTACGCAGTTCGTGCGCGAGCGTTGCGAGAAAGACATCCTTGCGCTGGTCCGCTTCGCGCAGGCGCTCGCGACTGGCGATGAGCTCGCTTTCGACCGCCTTGCGATCGGTGATGTCGACCAGCGCGTTGACAGCGCCGGTTGGGCGACCTTGAAGATCGCGAAACACCTGCGGATAGACGATGATATTGCGGCGCACGCCGTCGGGTCGCTCGACGATGGCCTCGGCGCCTTGCGCCGCAAAGTTCTCGCCGATCGCGAGGGCCATTGGCGAGTCGGCGAGCGCCATCGGCGCGCCGTCGGGGGCATACATGCGGTGGCTGCCGCACCAGCGATCCTCGCCCAGCACCGGCACGCGTCCCCACAGCGCTACGGCAGCGTCGTTGAACATCGTGATGCGGCCGTGCGCATCGGTCGCGTAGAACGCGATCGGCAGCGATTGCACGAGCTGGCGATAGCGCGCCTCGCTGTCGCGCAACGCCAGCTCGACCACGGCGAGCGGTTGCGGCGGACGGTTGCGACGCCGAAGCAGCGGCTTGGCTTCGTCCGCGCCCTCGCGCGCCGGCTGCAGTGCGCCCGCGCGGGAATCGTTTTGCATACGGGAGAAAACGCCGTGCCCGCGTTGATTTGCGGCCGCGACGGCGGGTTAGCTGATGTTGATCACGACGGTAGTGGCGCGTCGTCCGGCAGCCTATCGGTAGAGTCGCCAGCGCAGCGTCGGGGTACGTCCTACACCCGCATCAGGTATGCGCGCGTTCTTTTCAGGTGCGCGCGATCTTGCGATCGATGAGCCGATAGAGCCAATGCAAGCCCTCGCGCGTCCCCGCCGCCGGCTTGTATTCGCAGCCGATCCATCCGTCGTAGCGTAGCTCGTCCAGCAGCTTGAACAGATACGTGTAATTCACCTCGCCGTCGCTGGGCTCGTGGCGACCGGGAACGCCGGCGACTTGCACGTGGCCGATGTGCGGCTGCCAGCGGCGGAATTTTTCCGCGAGGTCACCCTCGACGATCTGGCAGTGATAAAAGTCCATCTGCACTTTGAGGTTGGGCGCGCCCACCTCCTCGCGAATCGAGTGCGCCTCGTTTTGCTGCACGAGAAAGTAGCCGGGCATGTCGCGCGTGTTGATCGGCTCGATCAAGACGCTGATGCCATGCGCGCCCGCCTCTTCGCACGCGAAGCGCAAGTTACGCACGAACGTGCGCCGGCGTCGCTGGCGCTCTTCGTGATCGGCGTCGGACGGCGCAAGTCCGGCCATCACATGCAGCCGCGTCGTGCGAAGCGCCAGCGCGTAACGAAGCGCATTGGAAAAGCCGGCGGCGAATTCATGCTCGCGCCCGGGGAGCGATCCAAGGCCCCGGTCGCCCTTCGCCCAATCACCGAGTGCGGCGTTGAACAGCACGACTTCGAGTCCGTGCTCGCGCGCACGTGCTGCGACCTCATCGACCTGGAAGTCGTAAGGCGACAGGAATTCGACGGCGCGAAAGCCCGCTTGCGCCGCTTCGCCGAAGCGCTCGAGAAACGGCACTTCGTTGAACAAGAAGGTGAGATTCGCGGCGAAGCGTGGCATCGTCGGTGCGCGGGCTGGTGACAACAACGCTGGTTCAAATCGGGACCGCTAAGGCGAAGCGTAAACCAAGCGGCCATCAGGTGTTGGTCCAGTCGCGTTTGCACTGCGCATCGTTCCCCGCTTTCACTTACCTTGCCGCGCACGTCGGCAGCGAGGGCGTCGCGTTCTACGCGGAGCGCGCGTTATGACGGCGCGAGCGGACCTTGTTCGTGGGACCTTGCATCGTTGCAAAGGCGCGACACTCGGCGTGCCGCTACCGCGGGCACGACGGCACGCACGCCGCTTGTCGGTCGACTGAAACGGCTCGCTGTCGCAAATCTGCAACGTCCTACGGAGAGTCGCCGCTATCACTCGAACGGTGGAGCGATCAGTGCATAAGCGGTGGAGCAAACGGGGAAGGCTTCGGCAGCGCCGCTCCAAAAGGTTGTTTCCTATCGTGAATCGCAGGCTCTCATCGAGTGGATAAAGCGTGGCGCGAAACGACCGTTCGTCCACTAGGCTTTGTGTTGACCGTGTACTTTCACACAAGATATAGTGGATTCTGAAAGAATTGCCGGGCCGCGCGAATCGAATCCGCGGACCGGCTGGCATCCGCTTGGAACAGGTCCGGCGGGCTGGTCGCAACGAAAGGCGAGTGATGGCCGCACTGGTGCGGCACCGCTCTGCGACGCTAGCGGCAGCCGCGGCCCAATATAAAACAAGGAGTTAGCGCACATGCATCGTTTGCCCGCCGCCCTCGACAGTCTCTCCATCGGCCCGCCGCGGGACGTTCTCGCGGTAGCGCCGGGCGATCCGGCAGGCCGCAGCGTCGATGCTCGCTTCGCTCATTACAAGATCATTCGCCGCAACGGCTCGGTCGTAGGCTTCGAGCCCGCGAAGATCTCGATTGCGATGACCAAGGCGTTTCTGGCGGTGCATGGCGGCCAGGGTGCGGCGTCGGCGCGCGTGCGCGACGAGGTGATGAAGTTGACCGAGGTCGTGGTGGCCGCGCTGATGAAGCGCAAGCCCGAGGGCGGCGCCATCCACATCGAGGAGATCCAGGACCAGGTCGAGTTGGCGCTGATGCGCGGCGGCGAGCACGAAGTCGCCCGGGCGTACGTGCTGTATCGCGAGAAGCGCACGCAAGAGCGCGCGGCGCACAAGAGCGCGAAGGTCGACAGCGTGACAACGTTGCACGTCGTCGAGAACGGCATCAGGAAGCCGCTCGACATGAAGCGCCTGACAGCGCTCGTGCGCGCGTCGTGCGAGGGACTGGCCGACGTCGACGCGGATCGCATTCTCAAAGCCACGCAAAAGGACCTCTATGACGGCGTGCCGATGGACGAGGTGCGCAAATGCGTCGTCCTGGCGGCTCGAACGCTCATTGAAAAGGACCCGCATTACAGCTACGTGACAGCACGCCTTCTGCTCGACGCGTTGCGCTTCGAAGCACTCGGCGAGGAAGCCACGCAAGCCGACATGGCAGTGCGCTACGCCGAGTACTTCCCGCGCTTTGTAAAGCACGGCGTGAAAATCGGTCTTCTGAACGAAGCGCTGTTGCAATACGACGTGCAAAAGCTCGGCGCAGCGCTTAAACCCGAGCGCGATTTCAAGTTCGGCTACCTCGGCCTGCAGACGCTCTACGACCGCTACTTTCTGATTGATCAATACGCCTCGCACGGCAACGCCGGCCGCCGCTTCGAGCTGCCGCAGTGCTTTTTCATGCGCGTCGCGATGGGCCTGGCACTCAATGAAGTCGATCGCGAAGCGCGCGCGATCGAGTTCTACGATGCGCTGTCGTCGTTCGATTTCATGTCGAGCACGCCGACACTTTTCAACTCGGGGACGCATCGCTCGCAGCTGTCGTCGTGCTATCTGACGACGGTATCGGACGATCTCGACGGGATCTACGAAGCGATCAAGGAGAACGCGCTTCTGTCGAAGTTCGCCGGCGGGCTTGGCAACGACTGGACGAACGTCCGGGCAATGGGCTCGCACATCAAGGGCACCAACGGCAAGTCGCAAGGGGTCGTGCCGTTCCTGAAAGTCGTGAACGACACGGCGGTCGCGGTGAATCAGTGCTTCGCGCCGGATACGCTCGTTCACACCGCGCGCGGTCCGATCGCGATTCGCGACGTGAAGCGAGGCGACCTGGTGCTCGGCAAGAGCGGCCAGTATCGTGAAGTGCTCGAGCGCATGGTCTACAACCAGCACGCGCCGATGGTCGCAATCGACGTCAAGCATTCGATCGAGCCGATCGAAGTCACCGACGGCCATCCGTTTTGGGCATTGACCGGCGTGCCGGGCGAGCAAAGCGAATCATGCACGCTCGACGCTCTCGCCAAGGGCAAGGTCGCGCCGGCGTGGATCGAGGCCGGCAAGCTTCGCCGCTACGACTATATCGGTCAGACGATTCCCACCGAAATCGTTCCGGTCGCCGGCTTATGCGATGACGACGTGCGCCTGTACGGCATTCTGCTGGGTGACGGGCACCTGTCGAAGGAAGGCCTGGAGTGGGGCGTATCGGGCAGTCTGCGCGCCGATTCGCACCTTGCCTTCGTTCGCGAATATCTCGACGCGCGCGGAATCCATTACTGGCAAACCGGTCGCCTCCGCACGTTCCGGCAGATTCGCTGGGCGTTCGGCCGGAGTGCGCTGCGCAACGCGACCACCGGCCGCAGCACGGGCGCGCTTGACCCAACGCTGCCGTTCGATTACGCGGATCTGTACGACGAAATGGGCGATAAGCGCATCGCGCCTCGTCTTGCGCATTTGCCGCTCGCCAAGACGCGCGCGCTGGTTCGCGGTCTTATCGAATCCGACGGCGGAATCTCGCGCGCCAACGAGATCCATTTCACATCGTCGTCCCGCTCGCTCGCCGAAGGGCTGCGCTATCAGTTGCTGCGACTCGGCGTTCCGGTCGCAGGGCAAAAGCGCGTGCGTGGCTACGATCACCTTGGCACGCGCAGCGACGGCTCGCAAGCCGCGTTTCACGGCACGACCTCCAGCATCGATTTGCGAATTCCCGCAGTACCGGAAATCGCTTCGCTGATCGGCTGCGCTCCGACCGCTAAAAAGAACTGGATCGAGTATCGAGGCGTCGTCTTTTCGCGCGTCACCAAAGTCGAGCCTATTCCCGTGCGTCCGCTGGTGGTCGATCTCAAAGTCGACGTCGACCATAGCTACCAGACAAGCGCTGGCCTTGCGCACAACGGAGGCAAACGCAAGGGAGCCGTCTGCACCTATCTGGAGACCTGGCATCTGGACATCGAGGAGTTCCTGGAGCTTCGCAAGAACACCGGCGACGATCGCCGCCGCACGCACGACATGAACACGGCGAACTGGATTCCGGATCTGTTCATGAAACGCGTGATGGAAGGCGGTGACTGGACGCTGTTTTCGCCCTCCGACGTGCCCGATCTGCACGACCGCTTCGGCAAGTCCTTCGAGGACGCCTACACGCGCTACGAAGCCAAGGTTGCGCGCGGCGAGTTGAAGCTTTTCAAGAAAATTCCGGCCGTGCAGCTTTGGCGAAAGATGCTGTCGATGCTCTTCGAAACCGGGCATCCGTGGATCACGTTCAAGGACGCGTGCAACGTGCGCTCGCCGCAGCAGCACGTCGGTACCGTGCACAGCAGCAACCTATGCACCGAGATCACGCTCAACACGAGCGAGACCGAGATCGCCGTGTGCAACCTCGGCTCGGTCAATTTGTTCGCGCACATGCACGAGCGAGACGGACGCTTCTCGCTCGATCACGCGAAGCTCGAGCGCACGATCAAGACGGCGATGCGCATGCTCGACAACGTGATCGACATCAATTACTACGCGGTGAAGAAAGCGCGCGACAGCAACTTGAAGCATCGTCCGGTGGGCCTTGGCATCATGGGCTTCCAGGATTGCCTGCACGTATTGCGCGTTCCCTACGCCTCCGAGGCGGCGCTCGAGTTCGCCGACACGTCGATGGAGGCGGTTTGCTATTACGCCTACCTCGCCTCCACCGAGCTTGCCGAAGAGCGCGGCAAGTACAGCTCGTTCAAGGGAAGCCTGTGGGATCGCGGCATTCTGCCGCAGGACTCGCTGTTGCTGTTGCGCGACGAGCGCGGCGGCTACGTCGAGGTCGACGAGTCGGCGACGCTCGATTGGAATGCGCTGCGTGAGCGCATCAAGCGCGTCGGCATGCGCAACTCGAATTGCATCGCGATTGCGCCGACCGCGACAATTTCCAACATCATCGGCGTGTCGGCATCGATCGAGCCCGAATACCAGAACATTTACGTCAAGTCGAATCTTTCGGGCGAGTTCACCGTCGTCAACGAGCAACTGGTGAGCGACCTGAAAGCGCTCGACCTGTGGGACGACGTGATGGTGTCGGATTTGAAGTATTTCGACGGCTCGCTCGCGAAGATCGATCGCATTCCGCTGGCGCTGCGCGAGCTTTATGCGACCGCGTTCGAGGTCGCGCCGAGCTGGATCGTCGAGGCCGGCGCGCGACGCCAGAAATGGATCGATCAGGCACAGAGCCTCAACATCTACATGGCCGGCGCATCGGGCAAGAAGCTCGACGAGACCTACAAGCTCGCGTGGCTGCGAGGCCTCAAAACGACTTACTACCTTCGCACGCTCGCCGCGACGTCGGCGGAGAAGTCGACCGGCAACGGAGGCGAGCTTACTGCAGTGCCGTCGGGATCCCATCATCAAGCGCCGCCGATGAAGCGGGGGTCGGGCGGCGCGGCTGGCGCAGCGACGCCAAGTGAAGCGAACGCGGAAGCGCCGAAGTTTTGCGCGATCGACGACCCCGAGTGCGAAGTGTGCCAATGACGGCGCGCGATCGAGACACGGACAGATTGTGGTGAACGCACGGTGGCAAATGCAAGCAAATGAAACCGCCGCGACCGCGTCCGAATCGACGTAGGCCCGAACGCCCGCTCAAACGTTTCCAGCATACCTAATCACCACGAGAAAAGCCGTGCCCAACTCTCCCAAACCGATTGCGAGCGACCGCACGGTGCGCTATGGGGGGTGGCTGTTCTCGGCACCCTCCTCGTTTAGCGCGGCGACGCCACCGAACTGTGCGGGACTGTATGCGATCCAGGTCATGAACCCGACGTGGACGCCTTGCCCGTTCGAACCGATCTTCTTCGGCTTCACGACCGATTTGCAGCATTACTTCATCGGCCCGTCGCATCCGGCGTTCGGCCGCTGGATCGGACATCCGCGCGCGGGCACCGGCCTTTATGTCTCGCACGCGGCGCTGCCTTGCACGAGCGAGGAGGCGTTGAGAAGCATCGTTAATGGCCTGGTGATGACCTACCGCCCGGCGGCGAACGCCGACAACGGACCGGCGCGAGGCCTGTTGGGTCTCGCCGGATAAGAAGTTGAATCTGATCAAGACAACGACATTACGAATCGGTGACGCCCGTTACCCCGAGTCGAAGCGAGGATTGCCATTCGCCGCGACCGGGTCGACGGGATGCATAGAGCACTCGACGAAGCGCGAATCCGGACAGGAAACCGAGCAATTGTTAGCGCGCTTTTTGGGAGCTTTTGAAAACCGAAGGCCACGCAGCGCGACCGGGCGGTTTCGCTCGCGTCATGCGGGCCCGCGAGCTCGGTCGATGAATTCATGCAATCGACCGCATCGCGATTTCGCTTCGAAGGCACGCGGCCTTACAACGGGGCCGCGCTCGTTTTCGCGAGCGGGGCTTTGGTGGAGAAGTGAAGCGCGTGTTTCATCTCGGTTCAGGAGGCAGCTTGGCACGCTATGAGCAGTCACCTCGTCAGGTGGTCGAGGCGAGATACCTCGGTGATTACAAGGTCTGGCTGGAGTTCAACGATGGGCGCAAGGGAGTCGTCGATCTCTCCGACGAGCTCTACGGCAAGGAGATGTCGAAGCTGCGCAATCGTGACTGCTTCTGCCAGTTCTATCTCGACTATGGGCTCGCATCGATTGCCTGGCTCGATGGGCAGGATTTTGCGCCCGAGTTTTTGTATGAACGCTTAAAGGCGATGCATTGAACGCGCGCGTGGGTTAAGCGCGCGTGACGCAAGACAACGGAGAAAAGAAACGATGCTCACGTTTGAAGACGACCTTCCTGCACCGACGCTGCTCGCCGGAATGTCGTGGGCGGGCGCCATGCCGCCGCCGTTGCCGGTTCGAGCGCACGCGCCGCTGGCGCGCGCACCGGCGCACGACTTCGCCGTCGAGGCATCCAGCGCTTCGGGGCGCGTGCGGCTCGAGGATAAGCGCGTCATCAACGGCGCCGCCGACGTCAACCAGCTCGTGCCGTTCAAGTATCGCTGGGCGTGGGAGAAGTATCTCGCCGGCTGCGCCAATCACTGGATGCCGCAAGAGATCAACATGCAGCGCGACATCGAGCTGTGGAAGAACCCCGGCGGATTGACCGACGACGAGCGGCTCATCGTCAAGCGCAACCTGGGCTTTTTCGTCACGGCCGATTCGCTGGCCGCGAACAACATCGTGCTCGGCACCTATCGCCACATCACGGCACCCGAGTGCCGCCAATACCTGTTGCGACAGGCGTTCGAGGAGGCGATCCACACCCACGCGTATCAATACATCACCGAGAGCCTCGGGCTCGACGAAGCGGAGATATTCAACGCCTATCACGAGATCCGCTCGATCAAGGACAAGGACGATTTCCTGATTCCTTTCATCGAGACGTTGACCAATCCGGGATTTCGGACCGGCACACCCGAGGCGGATCAGAAGCTCCTGAAAAGCCTGATCGTGTTCGCCTGCATCATGGAGGGGCTCTTTTTCTACGTGGGCTTCGTGCAGATCCTCGCGATGGGCCGTCAGAACAAGATGACCGGCGCCTCCGAGCAGTATCAGTACATCCTGCGCGACGAGTCGATGCACTGCAGCTTCGGCATCGATCTCATCAACACGATCAAGCTCGAGAACCCGCATCTTTGGACGCCACAGTTCAAGGCCGAGATCACCGAGCTCATGCAAAAAGGTGTCGAGCTCGAGTACCGCTACGCCGAGGACACGATGCCGCGCGGTGTCCTGGGTCTCAATGCACCGATGTTCAAGGAGTACCTGCGCTTCATCGCCAATCGGCGTTGTCAGCAGATCGGACTCGAAGCGTTGTTCGACAAGGCGGAGAACCCGTTTCCCTGGATGGCCGAGATGCTCGATCTGAAAAAGGAATCCAATTTCTTCGAGAAGCGCGTGTTCGAGTATCAGACCGGAGGCAAGTTGTCCTGGGAATAGCAGCAGGATGTGCCCACATGTAAGCGTTGCTCGTTGTTGAAGTGCTCGCGGCAAGGAGGGGTCGGCATGGACGTCTCGATTTGGTGGGTGGTGATCGGTACGGCGTTTGGGCTTTGCGGCGGCATCGTGCTGTTCGCAGTGCTCGCGATGGCCTCCGATCCCGAGGTGGACACCTGGACTGACGCGCAGGCGCCCACCCGAACTTGATTCGCGAGCGCTTTTGCGCGTGCACGCTTGTGCCGCGCAAAGCGTTTGAAGTGACAGGTCGCGGCTAACTGCCGGCGCGTGGCGCGCTGCGCGCGGCCCTGTATTTCGCGATCGCGCGCTCGAGATCGCTCAGCTCTTCGCAGGGTAAGAGGCAGATCGAGCGCAGCGCGTCGAGGTGTTTCTCCGCGCTCGCCAGGTCGCCTACCAGCAAGTAGGCTTCGCCGATGTACTCGTGAGCGCCACGATGGCGCGGATCGATCGCAATCGCTCGCTTGTAATGATCAAACGCGCGCTCGTACTGCAGCAGGTTGCGATACGCGAAGCCGAGATAGTTGTGCAAGTCGGCATTGTCGGGATGCCGCACCAGCGCGCGCGTCAGGCGCGCAGTCGATTCGTTCCAGTCCTTGCGATCGATCGCCTGTCTTCCAGCGACATAGTCGACGTCGGCTGCCATGACCTCGGCGTAGTCGTCGGTCGGGTCGGCGCTCGCAGCGATTGCCATGACGATCGCTGCGAGCCCGAGAAATCGCGCCAGCGCCACGCTCGCCCGCGAGAGGCGCGCGCCGGAATCACGCCGGCGACTCACCGCGATGCGAGCGCCGCCTTGACCTTTGTCATCTCGGGACGTGACGACGTCGCGCCTTTGGTCAAGTCAGCGACGCGCGCGAAATACGCTCGCGCCTTGCCGGCATCACCCGCCGCCTCCGCCGCGGCGGCCGCACCAAAGAGCCCGCGGAAGCGACTAGGCTCGCGCTCTTGCGATACCTCGTACTCCTTGAGCGCCAGCGCCGGTTGCTTCAACTCCATCAGCATGTCGCCGAGCAACTCGCGCGCGGGAACGATACGGCCCGGGGTCACGATGTGCTTTTCATTGCGGTCCTCGAGGTCCGCCGCGGCGCGCATGAACTTCTGCGCGTCGTCATTGTTTTTTTGCGCGAGTGCGATCCACCCGGCGAGTGCCAGGCGCTGCACTTCGACTTCGTTCGCCCAGTAGTTGTTCTTCGCATCCTGCAGCGACTTGTGAAGCGCGGCGAGCGTGTCGGCTTCCTTCTGCGCGCCGGCGACATCGTTGCTTCGGGCCATGCCGAGCCCGCGCGAGAAATGCGTGAGCGCATCGACGAACGGATACTTCGTCGGGCGCACGGCAAGCAAAGACGCATCGCGCCAGGCGCCGCGCTCGACGGCGCAGCGCGCGTCCATCGCAGCGATCGCATAGTGCGCGACGAAGCGCTCGCTGATGCCTTGCACGCGCATTGCCGCGTCCATTTCGCGGCGCGCCTCGTCGTCGCGTGCGAGTTGCAGAAGGGCGTACACCGCATAGTCGCTGGCGTGGTAGGCCTCGTCGGCCTCGTTCCCCGCGACGGCGACTTTCGCCGAGCGACGATTGGTCGCAATCGACTCTTCCCACGCCCCGACGCGCGTGAAGATGTGCGACGGCATGTGCAACGCATGCGGCGCATCCGGCGCGATCGTTGCGTAACGCCGCGCCGCGGTGAGACCTTGCTTGGCAATCGGTGGAGCGTCGTAGCTGTGTATCAGGTAATGCGCGACGCCTGGATGGTCCGGGTACTTGGCGAACTGCTTCTCGAGGATCGAGGCGGCCTTGAGGTAGGCGGCGTACGTCTGGTCCGCCTGCGACTGCGTTCCGGCGAGATAGAGCGCGTGAAAGATCTGCGCTTCGTCATCGTCGGGATACTTGTTGGCGAGCGCCTCGTAGGCCTTGGAGCGACTCTCCTGACGAGCGCGTTCGGGGCGGTTCGCGAAATCGGCGTAATAGGCAGCGACCGCATCGATGTAATCGCGTTCCCGTTGCGTCTTCGCACCGACACGTCGCCCTTCTTCGATCGCCGCCTGCGCCGCTTCGGCGCCTTTGGGGGACGCACCCTGACCTGCCAGCGGGTTCGACATCAGGATCGCTGCGATACCCCAGGTCGCGATGCCGCATTGCGGGTCCTTCTTCAGAACGTCGCGAAACGTCTGCTCTCCCGCGCTGTACCAAAACGAATGCAGCATCGCCACGGCTCGGGCAAGCTCGGCTTGGACGGCCGGGCTGCACGAGTTGGCGAACTCCACTTTGCCCAGCGTTCCCGTTCCCTTGACCGGTTCGTCGTGCGCTTGAGCCGTGCAAGCGAACACGACAGCGATGAGCGCGGATTCAACAAGTTTGCGAGCCATGACGTTCCTTCCAGTATGACGAGTCCGACAAGGCCTGCGAGGCTCTCGCAGGCGGCTGACTAGTGTGCGCCCTCGCTATAAGGACGTCAAAACGGCTCGCGACGAGAAGAAAAGCGCGCCAAAGCGCCTTCCTGGGGCGTTCCGGGTGGCGCCTGCCTTCCGTGCTGTTCAGCGCGAAGCGCTCGGCGCAATCTGCACAGCGGGTGGCCTGCCAGCTGGTTCTACGGACGCAAGCGGATTGCGAAACGCGCACGTTTTGGTAGACACTCGCGCCCATGGCATCCGCCTTGCCCACGCACCCGGCACTCCTTCTGATAGCCGACATCGCGGGCTACACGCGCTTCATGAAGTATCACGCCGCGAGTCTGGTGCACGCGCAGGATGTCGTCGGACAGTTGCTCGATGCGATGATCCATGCCGTGGGCACGCGCTTGAAGCTCGTCAAGATCGAAGGCGACGCTGCTTTTTTCTACGCGCCGTTGTCCGACGCGGACATGACCGATGTCAAGGCGATCACCGAGGACATGCACGCCGCCTTCCACGCGAAGACGGCTGACTTGAAGGAGAACACGCTGTGCCCTTGCGATGGCTGCCAGCAAACCGGCCAGCTTCGCGTCAAGTTCGTCGGCCACGCGGGTGAAGTCGTCGAGCGGAAGGTGGGCGGCAGCGCCGAGCTTGCCGGCGTTTCGGTGATTCTCGTGCACCGGCTCTTGAAGAACCGCGTTCCGCTCGGCGAATATCTGCTCGTCACCGAACCCGTGTACGCGACGCTGGCGGTGGGCGCGCGCGAAACCGCGAGTGCGCTTGTCACCGACGTCGACGACATCGGCCGCACGCCAACCTGGTATCTGCCGCTGGCAATGGAAGACGCGGCGACGCCCGCACGCCAGCCGCTCGTGCGTCGTGTGCTGCGCCAGCTCGGACTCATGCGCCGTACCGTTCCCTACGTAACCGGTCGCAAGCTCGCCTGTGCGGGCTTTCGTAATCTCGCCGAGAACGAGTCGTAGCGATAGCAGGCTTCGATCTTGCCTTGACTCGGCGAGTCTCTAGCGGAGTTCGAGCCCAATGACGACAATGACAAGCTCCCGACGTCGGAGCGTCCTTTTCGCGGGCTGATTATCGCGGGCTCGAATCGGCGCCAATACAACTGTCCCGGCGGCGATTCCAAGGCGCGCGCATTGATGTTGCGCATGGCCGATTCCTTGCCGCAGTCCTGGGAAATCGATTACGAGGATCTCGGCAACGTTTACGGTTGCGAGCACATCCAAAGCTGCAATGCATGCCTGTCGATGGCGTTGTGCGTATGGCCGTGCAACTGCTACGAGCGCGACAGCCGGGACGAGCCGGACCTCGTTTGGAATCTCGACATGTGCGCGCGCGTCGACCTGGCCGATGCGTGGGCGATCATCGGTCCGGTGAACTGGTACGCGCCCTCGTCGAATCTCAAGCTCATGTTCGATCGGCTGGTCTGCGCAAGCGGGGGCAATCCTCGCGAGGATCTGATCGAGCACAAGAATCCCGAGCTTCGCCGACATGAAGCTCGCATGGCGCGAAATGCGTATCGGTCGACCGCGCGAAAGGACTTCACCCGCGGTTCAGCAGCATATGGGATCAATCGCGATATCACGCTGACGCCGAAAAGGAGCGAGGGCGAGAAGCTGCGCGACGATTGAGCTTCTGTCCGTTCAGCTCATCCCTCTCCTCGCTTGCGCCGCAGGTGCTCGCGCGCCGCGCGGCTTCGCACTTTCCATTGGGCGAGCTGCCGTTTGCGGTCGAGCGCAGTCAATGTATCGCGCCGTGCCTCCCGCTCGAGCTTCTTGAAGTTTTGCAGCCGATCGGCGTCGATGCTGGCGCGTACCGCGCAACCCGGCTCGTGCTCGTGCGCACAATCGGCAAAGCGACAGCGCCTGGCCAGCGTCGCGATGTCAGCGAAGCCTGCCTCGAGCATCGCCTGATCGCCGTCGAGGCGCAGCGTGCGAAGCCCCGGCGTGTCGATGATCGAAGCGCCGCCGGGCAAGCGATGCAGCGAGCGCGAGGTCGTCGTGTGCTTGCCGCGTCCGTCGTTCTCGCGCACCGCGCCGGTGTCCTGAATGCTTGCTCCAAGCAGCGTGTTGGTCAGTGTCGACTTGCCTGCGCCCGACGATCCGAGGAGCACCAGCGTTCGATTTCCCTCGCAATACGGACGCAGCACGCCCGCCGCGCTTGCGTTCGTCGCATCGACGCTGCAAATGTCGATATGCGACGGAACTCGCTTGCGCAAAGTCGCCATTCGCTCGTCCAGCAGCCGCGCATCCGCGAGCGCGATATCGAGTTTGGTCAACACGACGACGGGCACGATGCCCTGGCCGTGAACGAGCACGAGATAACGCTCGAGGCGGCGCGGGTTGAAGTCGTTGTCGAGCCCCATCACCAGCAGTGCGACGTCTACGTTGCTCACGATCGGGTGCACGCGTCCGTCGCCGTCCCTGCGCGAAATATGCGATGACGGCGGGACGCGCGCCATCAACCAGCGTTCGCGTGTGGCACCCCGCGACACGATGACCCAGTCACCGACCGCGAGCGCGCTGCCTTCGTCGTTCAATGAACGCACGAGTCTCGGCAACATTCGTGCACGGCGCTCGCAGCAGCCATCGTGTACATCGATCGTTTCGCGATGCACTTCGACGACGCGCGCGAGCTCATACGCTGCGTCGCCGTCGGTCGGCTGCATCTCTATTGCAGCGGCACGGGCCGCCAGCGCGGGCGTCAACCCCAGCGCGGACAGCGCGTCGATATCGAGCTCCAGCATGGTCGTTCGATCCTTGGCGTTGCAAGTCCTCGCCGCGCATGCGCGCGGCGAGCGAAAGCTGCACACGCGAGTGACTCGCGGTGCTGCGGGGTCGAGACGTCGGCGGTGCCGCTACGAAAAGCGCGCGGGATTAATGCGAGGTGTGCAGTCGGGTGGCGGCCGACGGGAGAGTGGGAACAAGCGTTCGCATCGTTACCTCCCGTGGCAATTGGACGTCGCAGGGTGCAACGTCACGAGGCGGCGGATTTTGCGCGTGGGCCACGAATGCGTCAATCGGATTGCAACCCTCTGGCGGTGGCATGTGTCGTTTTTGCGACAATGGCACCATGCACTGAACTCATCGACCCGGAGGATTCATGTCCACACTCGCCATTCCAGTCGCGCTCGTGCTTGCGCTATTGGCCGGTCCCGCTCACGCGCAACCCAAAGACGATGCAGCGCAAGACAAACGCGCGCTCGCTTCGTACGCCTATCTGATGGACCGCGCCGGCAACCGGGTGCTGGTGTCGACGAAATACTGGCGCAACGATCCGAAGTACGACGATCGCACGTTCCACCGCTTTCTCGACGTGTTGAGCGCGCTCGAGAAAAAGGGCTTCGGGCAAGACGAGAAAGCGGTGATCGACACTTGGAGCGGCACCAAGCCGTACGCCCGCTGCTTCGTCTATCTCGAAGACATCCAGGCGGGTCGACCGGTGAAAGGCGCCGGCCCGACAACCGGCTCGCGCGTGTGGTGCTCCGAGTCGGGGATCTCGGAGCAGGAACTCAAGGCGTCCGATACGCCGAAACACGTCGACGAGGTGATGAAGCGCTTCGACACGTTCCTCGACCTTGCCAAGCAGAACGTGAAAAAGTGAACGGCGCGCGTGCGGCCCGTGTTGTTTCCGCAGTGCTGCCGAAAATCGTGTGGCTTTGCCACCGATTTTCGGGTAACTAGTTCGGCCGAAAGTAGATTTCCACTTTCGGCCGGCTCCTCTACATCCGCGGCTCGCCACGCTCGTTCACGGTGATCGAGCGCCCCGGCGGCGCCGATAGCTGCGCACGGTGCTGCTGACCACGGAACTGATAGGTCACGTCCCAGTACGCGGGCTGTGCGGAGCCCGGCGCGCTGGCGCAACGCTGGACGTCCTGCGCATAGACGCGACCGCCGCGCGAACCGGTTTGGGCGCCAACCGCCGCTCCGCCCACGGCACCCAGCGCTGTCGCGACGTCCTGTCCGCGACCACTGCCGATTTGGTGGCCCAGCACGCCCCCGATCACGCCGCCGATGATGGCGCCCGGAACGTTCGGGCTGCCGCGGTCGCCAACCACTTCCCGGCGCTCGACCCAACAGCGCTGTTCCGGCGGACCGAGCACTTCACGAACCGCGACAACGTCGGCCTCGTACAGGCGCTCGCCCTGCCGCTGGTAGAAGCCGTAGGTCGGTCCTGATACAGGGGGCGGCTCGTTGTAGTTGGGATTGCCGCGTACGCGTCGCACCGACGAAATACGATCGTTGAGCCCCAGCGCGGCCAGCGACGGGTACTGGCCTCGACGCAGGATCACGCAGCGGCCGCGGAAATTGGCGTCCTCGCAGGCCTCCCAGCGGCCACGCTCGACGATCACCGAGGATGCACGATCGTTGAATCCGGATTGTTCGAAATTTGCGACGGTGTCGTTGACTACGAATGCGCGGCCACGAAGGCCCTCTTGTCCATAGAGCGTGAGCTGCGCCGCAGCCTGTCCGGCGGCGAGCACAGCGGCCGTCACCAGCGCGGCCTTGAGTGTCGTCTTCATGCGATCTCCACGAATTGGAAATCCGGGACTTACCCGGGTCATTTCAATAACGCCGGGTTACCGATGTCGTTGACCTCACGAACTCCGAAAATGCGCCGCTGGTCTGGCAACAATTGCAACCATTTGTCACAGTCGGCAAGCGTTGCCGCTCAACTCGCGTGCTAAAGAACGGCCGCAAATCGATCCGCGATCGTGCCAAAGCCGTCGAAGGTTGGATGCAATTCGTTACCCCAATCATCCTTGTAACGATTGCCCACGAGCGATGTCGACAACGAATTGCGCAAGTCGAGATGTCGCACATGCGCAAAGCCGCTCGTTGCCGCGACGGTTGCAAGCGCACTGTTGAAGCGATCGATCAGCACGCGCGTCACGTCGATGCGCTCCTGCAAGTCGCCATAGCCTTTCTCACGGAATCCGGGATCGAGCCACGGCCCCGGCAGCCATCCGAAACCTCCGAGGAATCCGCGTCCGTCCGGCACCGGGTAATCGTAGCCATGCAAAACGATTGGCACCGGCGTACCCAGCAGATCGACACACACCTGCGTCACCGCGGCGATGATCGTCGTGTAGGCAACGACGATGCGCGTCTCGACCACCCCTTCGAGAATGCTCGCGTTGATTCCATTGACCGGCGACGCGCGATGATTGAGCAGCAGCGCGAAGCCGTCACCGCTGACATCGTTGCCACCCCCTGACAGAAGGATCGCGCGCGGCACTTGCCCGCGACGAATCACGCGCTCGACGGTGCGCACGAAATCCTCGAGCTGACCGCCGTCATACGCCATGCTCTCGACAGTGTCGCCGCGATGCGCGACGGTCTCGACGTCGAAGCCGTGAGCGTCCTCCAACAACTTCAGCACGTCGTAGAACGGATAGTCGAACCACGAATCACCCTCGGCGATCAAAACACCAAGCGAGGTCAGCGCACTGCCGCCGCCTTTCTTCGCCGCACGCTTGCCGACACGTCGCGTCGCGCTCTTCTTGAGCGCTCGGGTGCGAGCACGCCGCTTCGCCTTGCGCTGTTCGATCACCCAGGCCGCTTGCGCCTGTCCCAGGTCCACTGCGCGATCCGCGGCGCTCATGCGTGCCGCTTTGGTCGACATGTCGGCGACAGCTTTTTTGTGCGTCGCGCGACGCCTGCCTTTCACCCGCTTGGCGGATTGCGTGCGTTGATCGACGACTTGCCGCGCCATCCTGGCAAAGGCCGCGATGTCATCGATCGGCCTCGTTCTCTTGCGTCGTTGCGCCATGTTCGACCTTTCAGGCGTTGTCGATGATCTCGATCGACTCGGCGAGCAGCGTGTGCGCGACGATCACGCCATCGCAGCGAACCCGTTGCCCGACGTAAACTGCGAGCGAAGCATCTCCCATCGCAGGTCCATTCTTGCGGCGCAAAACCCAGCGGTTTTCACCCGTGACGAGCCATACTGCGACACGCGCGCTCTTGCTACCGGATGCGAACGGCGCTCGCAACACATCACCTTCGAGACCTTCGACGCGCGTCGGCTTGTCCACGCTGAGATTACCTTCGCTCGTACACGCGATACGCCACGATGCGACCCGCGACTTCCTTCGCGACGACGGCCACAAGGTCGGGCGCACGCGGTCGCGACGAGCGTTTTTGCACAGCAACGAAATAGCGCGATGCATACGACGACGCCGCCACCTTCCCACGTGCCCGTAAAGGTTGCGGAATCGACACCGCATAGGCCCGAAACCGGGCAGTCGCAACACCGCTCGCTTTGGCGATCGATGCAAGCGTGCGGCGAACTCGAGGTGCAACCGCAACCTCCCGCCTTGGCTTGGATGCCGTCGGCTTCGACGCGAGCAGCACGTTGCCGGCGACCTTCGCCCTGGCACGCTGAGTTCGACGCAACAATCGGCGCCCTTCACCGGCCGAGACATTCTTCGTCATCTTGGTTGCGCTCGGTACACGCACCGGATGTACGCTCGGGTCACCGAGCAACGTGAACTGCGCAAGCGTTTTCAAGTCGATCGGATCGAGCTCGCTCGCCTCCTGTGCGTAGCGTTGGCGCGCGGCGAGCAGCGCGCGACCGCACGAACCGCCTTCGAGTAAGCCGAGCAGAAAATAGCGCGTGACAAGGTCGGCCGCCGCGTTCGTGCGGGCCGGGCCGTAAGCGATCGTCGAACTGCCGAGCCAGGCGTACGCGCCCTGATACAAATAGCTCTGACCGATCGGCAAGTCGATTCCAAGCGTGCGCGCTTCGTACATTTCGGCGCCGTAGCAGCACTCGACAGCCGCGACGGTGCCTTCGATGATCTTGTTATCGACAGTGCGCGTGGTCAACGCAATCGGATAGTCTCGACGGAATTGCCCCTGGAACTCGGGCGTAGCAATATCGCCGTGACAGTTGATGAAGTGCGAGCGCGCGCGAAGCGCTGCTTCCGAGAAGCGTGGCCCTGACGGCGGCGAGGTCCGGCACGCGTCGTCGTTGCCGAAGATTTCGAACAGCGTCTTGCGCGTCGACTGCTCCCACGAGCGCGCCGTGAGTGCGAAATAGTCGCGAAATGCTTCCGGCTCGCGGCTTTGATGCCTGGCGGCGATGTCGAGTAGTCGCACCAGATACGCGGCATCGGCAGGATCGCTCGTGCCGGCGATGTCGGGCACGCGGCCCACGACGCGCGTCGGTCCGACAAACCGTGCGATGTCGCGCGAGTAGGCGACGTCGCATGCATACGGCAGGTCGCTTGGCACGCTTAAATCCGGGTCGTCGTCCTTGACTGGATTATCGAGCGATTGCTGCGTCACCACGTCACCGGCGCCGACGATCATCAGGTAATCGGGATCCTCGGCGCGACACAGCGCGTCGATCGCGCGCTTGGTCGCTACTTCGTCGCTCGCGTCGTCGACGGCGCGCCCCTTGCGCGAGCGCATCGCGCGCGCATCGTCGAGATAGACCACGTTGCTCAGGATGCCGCGCCCCTTATCGGCGGCAGCAAGACGCGCGAGTGCGGACTTGATGCGAGCGAAACCTCGCGCTGTGTACTTGGCGCGAAGCACGCTGCGATTGGAGACGACCAGCTTGTCGATCATGTCACGGGCCCTCACCTCCCGGTAGCGGCGCGCCGCAATCCTTGCAAAAGCGCGCCGTCGTTTCGTGTCCGAGCGAATGACAAGTGGTGCAGCGTCGATTCGCGCGCGCGCTTCCCAAGCGATGCATCGTCATCTCGGCAGTGACGATGCCGGTTGGCACGGCGAGAATGCCCCAGCCGAGCAGCATCATCAACGCGGCGATGAAGCGGCCGATGTCGGTTTTCGGTGCGATGTCACCGAAGCCGACCGTCGTCACGGTCGTGACCGCCCAATACACCGATGTCGGAATGCTCGTAAAGCCGTTCTCGGGGCCCTCGACGAGGTAAATGATCGTTCCGCTCACGAACACGATCATGAGCACGGTGACGAGGAACACGAGAATCTTGCGACGGCTCGCCTGGAGCGCGGCGCCGAGTGCTTGATACTCTTCGACATACCGCGCCAGCTTGAGGATCCGAAACACCCGCAACAGTCGCAGCACGCGAATGTTGATTAGCGCCGTGAGCTCCGGAAAGAACAGCGCAAGGTACGTGGGCATGATGGCAGCGAGGTCGACCAGCCCGAAGAAGCTCGTGGCGTAGCGGATCGGATGTCGCACCGCGCAGAGGCGCAGCACATATTCCAGCGTGAACAGGAAGGTGAAGAAAAGCTCGACGCGGTCGAACAGCAGGCGGCGCGGGTGCGCGATCGCTTCGACGCTGTCCAGCATCACGACGATCACGCTCGCGATGATCGTAACCAGCAATGCGATGTCGAACGCGCGCCCGGCGCGCGTGTCCGACTCGAAAATGACACGATAGAGCGAAAGCCGCCAACCGCCGCGTGGTCGACCGAATGGCGCGTCGTCGAGCCACACCGGCAGCGGGGCTCGCGCGGTCGTCACAGCTGTGTCGGAACGTTACGCTCGAGCTCGTCGAGCCAGACGCGCGCATTGCCATCGGAGGGCGCGCGCCAATCGCCGCGCGGTGAAAGATTGCCGCCCGACACGACTTTCGGCCCATTGGGCAGCGCGGAGCGCTTGAACTGGCTCAACTCGAAAAAGCGATACAAGAACACGCCGAGCCATTGCTTGATGTCGCCGATCGTGTACGCATGCTTCGCCTGCTCTGGAAATGCAGGCGGCCATGCGCCGCGCGAAGCATCGTGCCACGCATGCCAGGCGAGAAACGCGACTTTCGAAGGGCGCATGCCAAAACGCGTGATGTAGTAGAGATTGAAGTCCTGCAGCTCGTAGGGACCGATTTTCGATTGCGTGCTTTGCAATTCGCCGGTCGCGCTCGCCGGAACCAGCTCGGGCGAGATCTCGGTGTCGAGAACCGATAGGAGCGTCCGCGAGGCGTCCTGGTCGAGTTGCTTGGTTGCAGCGACCCAGCGCACCAAATACTGAATCAAGGTCTTGCCGACCGAGCCGTTGACGTTGTAATGGCTCATGTGATCGCCGACGCCATATGTGCACCAGCCGAGCGCCAACTCGGACAAGTCGCCGGTACCGAGGACGAACGCCCCGCGTTGATTCGCGATCCGAAACAAATAATCGGTGCGAAGCCCGGCTTGCACGTTTTCGAACGTCACGTCGTAGACCGGCTCGCCGGCTGCGAACGGGTGTCCCAGGTCCTGCAGCATCTGCCGCGCGGCGGGCTTGATGTCGATCTCCTCGCCGGTGACGTTGAGCGCCTTCATCAGCGTCCACGCATTCGCCTTGGTGCGCTCCGAGGTTGCGAAGCCCGGCAACGTGAAGCCGAGAATGTTGGAACGGGGCAGCTTCAACGCATCGAACGCCTTCGCCGCAACCAGCAGCGCATGTGTCGAGTCGAGCCCTCCCGACACGCCGATGACGATGCGCTCGCCGTTGGTCACGGCCATGCGCTTCATCAATCCCTGCACCTGGATGTTGAACGCTTCGTAGCAATCGAGATCGAGACGCGCGGGATCGTCGGGAACAAAGGGGAAGCGATCGATCGACCGCTCGAGCCCCGCGTCTTCGTCGAGCGAAGCGTGGGGAAACACGATGCGGCGAAAAAGTCGCTCGGGATGATCCGCGGCCGCCGCCGCGCTGTTGAACGTCGGTGTACGCATGCGCTCGAGTCGAATGCGCTCGACATCGACGTCGGCGACGACCATCTGGCTTTGCATCGGAAAACGCGCCGTTGCGCCGAGCAGCGTGCCGAGCTCGTGAATCGTCGCCTGTCCATCCCAGGCGAGATCGGTCGTGCTCTCACCAGGCCCCGCAGCCGAGTAGACATACGCGGCATGGCAGCGCGTGGCTTGCGACGCGCAAAGCATCGCGCGTTCCTCGGCCTTGCCGATGACGACGTTCGATGCCGACAGGTTGCACAGGATGTGCGCGCCCGCGAGCGCGCCGATCGATGAAGGCGGCGTCGCGGCCCAGAAGTCTTCGCAGATTTCGATATGGAACGTGAAATCGGTAAGCGCATCGGCAGCGAACACGAGATCGGTCCCAAACGGAACGCTCTGTCCGGCAACTGCGATGTCGAGACCGGCGAGTCCTGCGCCAGGCGCGAACCAGCGCTGCTCGTAATACTCGCGATAGTTCGGCAGGAACGACTTCGGCGTGACCCCGAGAATGCGGCCGTGCGCGATCGCGATCGCGCAGTTGTACAGGCGATCGAGACGACGCAGCGGCGCGCCGACCAGCACGACCGGACGGAGCGATTGCGACGCTTCGACAATGCGCGCAAGCGAGGCTTCGACCACTTCCAACAGCGCGTCCTGAAGATGCAGATCGTCGATCGCGTACGCTGACAGGCCCAGCTCGGGGAACACCATCAGGTCGACGCGCCGCTTCTCGCCATCGTGCATCAGCGCCAGCGTCTCGTCGGCGTTTTGCACCGGATCGCCGACGACGATCCGCGGCGTGCACGCGGCGACGCGCACAAAGCCCTGGCGGTGCAGCGACAGGAACCGTTGGTTCACACCGAACTCTTAAGCGGAAGATGGCAACGCATATTAGCGCTTCGTCCCCTAAGGCGGCGCCGCCGCCCGGCGCTCGTCGCCGCGCCGATGCGATAATCATGCCGAGCATGTTGCAGATACCCACGCTCCCGGCCGCCTGGCGACGCGACCGCCGCTTCGCCCTGTTTATCGCGCTGTCGCTCTTGGTGCACGGCGTGGCGTTGTGGGAGTTGCAGCCACTGTTGCGCCCGCTCGCGCTCGATTCGGCGGCGGACCATGAGGGTGCTCCGCTGATCGCGCGTGTCGCGCCGCCGCGCATCAGCGTTCCCGAGTCCGCGGCTCCTGCGCCTTCGCAATCGCCGCTATCAGCGCCGCCAACGATCGCGTCCGCACCAACACTCCAGCCGCGGCGGACGTTGCCAAGAGTTGCACCCCCTCCTCCCATGCTCGAAGCGCCAGGCTCGACGTGGAAGCTCCCGGTCGAACCTCCGACTTTTCCGCCGCCACCAGAGCCGCCGCGTGCCGAGCGTTCGATCGCGCAGTCGTATCCCGATCTTTCCGCTTACGTTGCCTCGCGCCGACGCTCGCGCGGCGAGCCCTCCGAAGGCTTCGCGCCACGCCCAAGCGGCGAATCAAAGAGCGACGACGAGAACGCGCAGCGCGACGCGCGCATTGCGCAGAATCTCGCAGCGATCAATGCACCGACCATTGGGGCCAGCAAAGAGAGCGGTGGACTCTTTCAAGTCACGCGGCTCGGCTACGACGACGCGGAGTTCACGTTCTTCGGCTGGCACACCGAGATTCGCCGCCGCGCGTCGCAACGCATCGAAGTGCGCCGCGACGGCGAGCGCGACATCCGCATCGCGGTGGTGCGCAGGATGATTGCGATCATTCGCCAATACGAGCAGGAAGATTTCCTCTGGCGCTCGAACCGACTGGGCCGCGATGTGACGCTGTCGGCGCGCATTCCCGATAGCGCCGGGCTCGAAGAATTCTTGATGCGCGAGTTTTTTTAGCAATGACGGCCGAAAGTACACCCCTGCTTTCGGCCGGATGAGCTACCCGAAAATCGGTGGCAAAGCCACACGATTTTCGGCAGAACTGCTGAAACTACGAGAGTGAGCGGCGGCACCACGCCCTCGTACAGGTCGCAAACGATACGCGCGCTTTAAGTGCTCATCGGGTTGTCGGGATTGCGGACATTCCGAGGCGGCACATTACCGATGCCGGGAAGCTTCAGCGCCGGTGGTCTAAAGTCGACTCCGACGACAAGCCCGAGCACGTTGAGCTCGACGCCCTCCTCGAGCGCGCCCATCACGCCGACCAGTCCAAGCAGCGATACCTGATAGCCCGTGTTGCTGGGGGCGCGCGCGACCGATTCGGCGAATCGAAGATAGTCCTTGCCCACTGCGTTCGCTGGCATTGCAAGCCGAAGCTCGGGAATCTCGCGGCCCAGATGCGCGATGAACGTGTTGCTGTTCGGGCCCGGCCACGCGCTGTAGCTGTTCGCGAACGGATACAACGCGACGGCGCGAGGAAGCTTTGCAATCACCGCCTCCGCCTCGGCACCGCGCAGGTCGCGAATCAGCTCGGGGGTAGCGCCGTACCACTCGGCGTCGGCGGCGCGCTGGCTCGAAATCGACACGGCCGAGCGCCCCGAGCGCGCGTACCAGCCGATCACTTCGTAGCGCAGATAACGGTCGGCATGCGCGGGCTTCGCGGCAAGCCAGGTGTGGACGGCAAACGCGCCGCGCCAACCGAACGTGCGCCCGCCGTACACCTGGACGACGGCTTCGTGATGCGCCGCTGGCTCAGGGGCCAGGCCAGCGCTGCGATGCGTCGCCGTAGCCCAGTCGCCACGCAGCGACACTTTTCCGAATGCGAGCGTCAATAGCGGTCCTGCGACGAGCAGGACGATCACAAGCGTCACGCCAACCAGCACTTTGAGGGTCTTTCGTAGCAGCATCACGAGGCTTTCGAAAGCGATAGCGCCGCCGGGTTCCTCGCAATTCGCGGACCAGCCACCCATGCAAGCGAGTATCGGCGCTTCGATGGCCCCCGTTCGCGAATGAAATCAGCGCGATTTGCTCTTGTCGGCAGGCTTCGCCTTCGCGTTGGACTTCCCGACTTCTGTTTTCACGCTGCGAAACACCGGTCCCCAGGTTGGATGACCGGCCTCGGACCGCTTGAGCTCGAATGCGGGATCGACGGCGAACGCTTTGCGAAACTCGATGCGGCACTGGCGAATGCGCTTGGCCACGCACGCGATAAATGCGAGATGCTTGTGCGCAGTGGCGCGTTGCGCGGGTGCAACCAGGCCGAGATCGAGCGCCGCCTGAAACTGCTTTTGCGCAGCGCCGTAGTCGCCGTCCTCGTAGCTCTTGATGCCTTTGGCGAGCTCGTCGACGCCCAAGTTGCGCGGCGGCTCTTTCGGCGCATCGGCGAGCGGCGCTTCGCTGGGCGGCGCTGGAGGCTTCGGTTTCGCCACGGGCGGCGGCGCGTCAACGGCAGGCGGAGGCGACGGTGTGACCCTGACCGGAGGCGGCGCTACCTGCACCGGCGGCGGCTTTTCCGTCGGTATCGCGCACGCCGCGAGCGCGATCGTCAGCAGCAATGCGAGCCCGCGCGGAAACCGCATCGCATTCATTCGAAGCGATGGCGAATTCGTAGCGGCGCGTCGGCGAAAAGCTCGACGGTCTCGCGATGCACGGGGAACGAGGTATTACGAATCTCGACTTCGTACCTGCCCGGCGGCAATTTGATCTCGGTGAGCGGCGGCGTCACACCGCGTTTCTTCCCGTCGACGAATACTTCGCCCCACGGCGCGACGGCGAACGCAAGTCGCGCGACGTTGCCTCCGGTGACGACCATCCGCGCGTTGTCCGGCACGGCACCGACAACCGATGCCGACGAACGAACATCATCACCGTCGCGCGACGGTGGCGAGGTTGCCGCCGAATCAATCGGCGGAAGCACGCGCGGCAACGGACTCACCGTTTGGCGCGGCGCCGGCTCGGCGTTTACTGCGTTGGCATTCGTCGTGACGAGGGATTTGCGTTCGTGGGTCGCCGGCAACATCGCCGCTACGATGACCACAAACAAAAGCGCGGTGGCAGCGATGCCATAGCGCATCCACATGCGGGAATCGCGTGGTGATCCGGCTTGCATCGGCATCGATAACGTTGTTGCACCGCTATCGGTTTTCGGTCGAGTCGCCGCAATCGGCGGGAGCGCCGCGATAATGGGTTGCGGTGATTCGGAAAGCGGCGACAGCGCGGCCGCGAGGTCGCTGGCTCTTGCATAGCGATCGTCGGGATTCTTGGCCATGGCCCGCGCCACGATCGCGTCGAACTCGGCGGGAATGCTGCGATTGCGTTTCGAAGGCGGGAGCGGCTTGTCGTTGATGACCTGGAACAGAATCTCGTCGATCGATTCGCCCGCGAACGGCGCTACGCCGGTTAGCATTTCGTAGAGCACGGCGCCGAGCGAGAACACATCGGAGCGCGTGTCGATCGGTCGACCAACGATCTGCTCGGGCGAGATGTAGCGCGGCGAGCCAAGCACGTTGCCGGCGAACGTTCGCGAACCCGTCGGCAGTCGAGCGATTCCGAAATCGGTGATTTTCACTCCGCCGCTGGCGAGCACCATGATGTTCGCGGGCTTGATGTCGCAATGCACGACGTCGTGCCGATGCGCGAACGCGAGCCCCGAAGCGACGGCAACTCCGATCGATGCCACGCGCGCAGGGGACAGCACGACACCCGAATCGAGCACTTCGCGCAGCGAATGCCCTTCGAGGAATTCCATCGCGATGTATGCGCCGTCGTCGCTCTCCCCCATGTCATGGATGGTGACGATGTTGGGGTGCGAGAGCATCCCGGCCGATTTCGCTTCGCGTGCGAAGCGCTTTCTGAATGCCTCGGCCTCGATCGGCGAGAGCCCGAGGCCCAGCGTCTTGACGGCGACGACGCGATCGATCAGGGGATCGCGCGCCTTGTAGACGACACCCATCCCGCCACGGGCGAGCGTGTCGATCACTTCATAACGCCCGACTTTTTCGACTTTCAACATCGAAGGTGTGCCCGCTGGTCGCTCAAGATGCGCAGATCGGCGCGCATCGCTCGCTTACTCGATGGTCCGCTTGGTAGCATCGCCGGCGACTCCCCCACGTTCGACGCCTTCCTCGTTAAACCGCCGTTTCTACCATGCCGCGTGATTCGATCGAAGCTGTCGGACTGACCGACAGCGGCAACGTGCGCCAATTCAACGAGGACCGCATCGTCGTCGATCCCGACCTCGGCATCATGGCGCTGGCCGACGGCATGGGCGGACACCGCGCTGGCGATGTCGCCGCCGACCTCGCCGCCGAGGTCGTGGTGGCGCGATTGCGCGCACACCTTGCGGCAACGGCGCGACAATCCACGCTGTCGGCAGTAAACGAAAGCATAATCCAAGCCAATCAGGCAGTCGTTGCGGCCGCGCGCGGCAACGCGGCGCGCGAAGGCATGGGTACGACGCTTGCCGTCGCGGTGTTTCACGACAACGTCGTCGCGCTGGGGCACGTCGGCGACTCGCGCATTTACCGGCTGCGCGCCGGGCAGCTGATGCAGATGACGCGGGATGACTCGCTCTTACGCGAAGCGGTCGACCGCGGCATCATCAGCGCAGAGGACGCGAGCGCTTCGCACAACCGCAATCTGGTGACCCGGGCCCTCGGCGCCGGCCCAACCGTCGCAGTCAACGTGCAAAACGTCCCCGCATCACCGGGCGACATCTACCTCTTGTGCTCGGACGGCCTGACCGACCTGGTCTGTCACGCCGACCTCGAGCTCATCATGAAATCACTCGAAGCGAACCTCGCTCTTGCGGCGAGAACGCTTGTCGAAACGGCGAAGGACAACGGAGGCTACGACAACGTCTCGGTGATTCTTGCGCGCGTCAAAAAGCCATTCCCGGCCGCTACGACACCCTCGGGGTGGCTCGCGCGGTTGTTCGCTTTTTTCGGCGCGTGAGAACTGAATAATGGCGAAGCTCGTCGTGACCAAGGCTGGATCGCTGGTGCTGCAACGCTTCGTCGAGCGCAACCGCGTCACCGTGGGCCGCGAGCGCCACAACGATATCGTGATCGACGATGCCGCGGTGAGCCGCGAGCACGCTGCGATCGTCGCAATCGGCAACGATCACATTCTCGAAGATCTCGGAAGCGTGAATGGAACGCTTGTGAACGGCACGCCGGTGCCGCGACGGATTTTGCAGCACGGCGACATCGTGTCGCTCGGCGAGTTCGAGCTGCGTTATCTGAACACCAAAGTCGCAGCCGACGTCGAGCTCGAGCGCACGATGTATATCCCCGCCATCCTGGAACCGAGCGCACACGATGCGTCGTCCGCAAGCTCGGCAAGCGAGTTGGCTTCGCGAAGCACGGCACGCAGCAATTTTCCGCGCGGAAGCGCGTGGATGATGGCCGGCCCGCGCGCGGGCGCATCGCTCGAGCTCGACGCGCTCGTCACGCTGTTTGGCACACCGTCGTCCTCGGCGGTGATCACCCGACGCCCGCGTGGCTACTACGTCACGCATGTGGTGGGGCCCGATTCTCCGCGTGTCAACGATCGACCGATCGGCAACGAGCCGCTGCTCCTAAAGCACGGAGATGTTGTCGAAGTCGGTGAAGAAAAGCTCGAGTTCACGCTAGACGAGGCTGACCGAAGCAAAGCGCCGGTTGCGCGTCGCGCGGCCGAGCGCTGAGCGCCTGCCAAAAAGGAGAACGGCGCGCGGACCGTGGCCCGCGCGCCGCCAGTGACACCTAGCTGTTTTGATTACTTGCCGTCGCGATCCTACTTGCCGTCGCGATCCGAATCGCCCGGCGTCGCGCGCTCGACGGTGTCGCTCACGCGATCCCACGAGTCCCGCACCGCGAACTTCGCACGATCCCATTCGAGTCGCGACTTGCCCTTGACCTGATTCCAGTCGCGTGACAAATCGTCTTCGACGTCGTCGAACGAGCGGCCGTAATACTTCGGATACGACGAATACCCCTGACGATACGCAGGTGCGTAATCGTCGAATGTGTAGTCCGATGTGTAGTACGGGCGGCTCGCATACTCGTCGCGCCAATACGCATCCTCGACGGTCGGGTCGATCATCTCGGCAACGCCCTTGCCCGCCAGCCCGCCTGCGATCGCGCCAAGCGCTGCGCCGACGACCGTGCCGATCGGGCCGGCCACCGTCCCCGCCGCGGCTCCTGCCGCCACACCGCCTGCGACGGCTCCAAGTCCCGTACCCACCGGATGCGACCCCGGCGTGCCGGTGAGCGGATCGCGATTCGCGTCGGGCTTCGGATCCATTCCACCACCACTGCGACGGTCTGTTTGGTTCATTCGCTAATCTCCCAAAGTCGATGAAAAATGTGCTGCAACCATGATTGCAACAGAACGAGCGGATCGTATGAATCGGTCACGAGCGAGGGAGCGCGTAGGACCATGCGCAGTTCCGTGTCGGCGTGCCTCAGTTCACACGATCGTGCAAGCGCACGTTGCGCACGATCGTGGTTGCTCTGACACCACATGCCATGCGCACGTGAAACGCTGACGTTCCCGACAGGTAAAAGGATGGTTGCTTGGTCGAGCCGACGACGTTCATAACCTGGTGCATCGTTGTCGGCGTGCTGTTGATCGCGATGACGCTCGGCGGCTCAATCATCGCGCGCCTGCCGCTTTCCGCGGCGATGCTCTACCTTGGCGTCGGTTACGCGATCGGGCCCAACGGCGCCCGCCTGATCGATCTTCAATCGATTCGCGACGTCGCGCTGCTGGAGCGACTGACCGAAGTTGCGGTTTTGATCTCGCTTTTCACCGCCGGCTTCAAGTTGCGATTGCCGTGGCGCGACACGCGCTGGCAAATTCCGCTGCGGCTCGCATCGGTGTCGATGATCGTTACCGTTGCAGCCATCGCGGCAATTGGATTCTTTCTGATCGGATTGCCGATCGGCGCGGCGGTCCTGCTCGGCGCGATCCTGGCGCCGACCGATCCGGTGCTCGCCTCGGATGTGCAAGTCGCAAACGCGGATGATCGCGACCGGCTGCGCCTCGGCCTCACCGGCGAAGGCGGATTGAACGACGGGGCTGCGTTTCCGTTCGTGATGCTCGGTCTCGGACTCTTGGGCGCGCACGAGCTGGGCGCTTGGGGCAAAAACTGGTGGCTGGTCGACGTCGTATGGGCCACGGTAGGCGGCATCGCGATCGGCTTTGTGCTCGGCGCGCTCGTCGGTCGTGTGGTGCTCTACCTGCGCATGCACAAACGCGAAGCACTCGAAGCCGACGAGTTCATCGTGTTCGGCTTGATCGCGCTAGCGTATGGCATTGCATTGTTTGCTCACACCTACGGCTTTCTCGCGGTGTTCAGCGCCGGACTTGCATTGCGCGGTATTGCCGATGCCGCCGCGCCTGCCACCAGCGATCGGGCGACCCGTCTAGCTAGCGCGGATGACGCAGCGGCACCGGTCATTGAACCTGTCTCGCTGATGGAAAACGTCGAGCGATTCAATCATCAGCTCGAGCGATTCGCCGAAGTCGCGGTCGTGCTCGTCGTCGGCGCGCTCCTCGCGACGGTCCCTTTCAACTACGACGCGGCTTGGTTCGTGCCGCTACTGTTCCTCGTGATACGCCCCCTCGCGGTCGCGATCGGTCTGGCCCGCGTGCGTGTGACACGCACGCAAAAAGCGTTCATGGCCTGGTTCGGCATTCGCGGCATCGGCTCGATCTATTACTTGATGTACGCGATCAATCACAAGATCGATATGGACATTGCGCAACAACTGATCGAGCTCACGCTGGCCGTCGTGGTCGCGTCGATTGTTTTGCACGGCGTCTCGGTGACGCCGTTGATGAGCCACTACGAGCGCGTGCGCCAACGCCGACGCGACAAATCACGCGCCGCTTGATGCGCTCGTTGTTTCCGCATTTCTGCCGAAAGTAGGGGTGCACTTTCGGCCGTGTTTTCTACACCGGCAGCTTCTCGCGCTCGTCGACGTGCGTCGGCGGCTCATGCGTGTTGAGCGGCGGGACCGGCTGCGGCGGCGACTTCACCACTTCGTCGACAGGCAGCGGCTCTTTGCCGGTGTCGACCTTTTTCGCTTTCCTGAACCAACCTTCGTAATCACGGCACATGGCATTTCCTCTCGTCGGTGAACGGGTTCGCCTCCCCTTGCATCCCGGCTTGTTGTGGCTGGATCGTAACGCCGCCGACGCACGCCTTCAAGTACACACGCTTCGGTTGTCGCGTAGGACGCGACCCCAATTGCAAGGTATAGTCGCCGCATTCGATCGGAGACTCTCATGTTGATGTCCGCCGCCGACTATCGCGAATCGTTGCGCCGTCTGCGACCGACCGTGTACGTCGACGGCCGCCAGGTCGACTCGGTCGCCGACGAGCCGCTGTTGGCACCCGGCGTCAACGCGATCGCGAAAAGCTACGACTACGCGCTGGCGGAGTCGACACAAACGCTGTTTCGCTTCGACTCGCCGGATTTCGACGGGCCCATCAATCGCATGATGGCGATTCCGCGCAACAGCGCGGACCTTCTCAACAAGCTCGAAGCGGTTCGCGTGCTTTGCCAGGAGACAGGCTGCGCGCAGCGCTACCTGGGCGGTGATGCGCTGACCGCGTTGTTCCACGGCACGCATGTCATCGATGCAACGACCGGCAGTCGCTATCACGAGCGCGTCCGCGCGTACATCGATCACGTCTATTCGGCCGATCTGACGCTCGGCATCGCGATGACCGACGCGAAAGGCAACCGGCTGCTGCGTCCATCTCAGCAAGCGGTGCCCGACAGCTATGTGCACATCGTCGAGCGCCGTGCCGACGGCATCGTGATCTCGGGAACGAAAGCAATCGTGACTTCGGCTCCGTACGTGCACGAGTTGTTGATAATGCCCTGCCGCAACATGACCGAGCCCGATCGCGATTTCGCGGTTTGCTGCGCGGTGCCGGTCGATGTGAAAGGATTGACGATCGTTGCACGACCTGCCGGGCGCCCCGGCGAAGCGGCAGCGAAGTTTTCGAGTCGCTACGGCCAGTCGACCGCGGTCTGCATGTTCGAGCGCGTGTTCGTGCCATGGGCGCGCGTTTTTCTCGCCGGCGAATGGCAACACGTCGGCGACATTCTCCACGACTACACCTCGCAGCATCGCCATACCTGCATCGCCGCGCGCGCAGGCTTCGGCGACCTGTTGATTGGCGCCGGCGCACTCGTCACCGAAGCGAACGGCCTCGATCTCGATCGTGCGCACGGCACGCGCGATGCGATGGTCGAGTTGATCAAGATCGTCGAGGGTTTTTACGCGTGCGGAGTCGCCGCGTCGGTGTACGCAACGCAAAGCGAATCGGGTAGTGTCACACCCGATCCCGTGTTCGCGAACATCGGCAAGCTTTTGATGGCGACGCAGATCTATGACATGCATCGGCTTGCGCATCAGGTATCGGGCGGCATGATCGTCGCGCTGCCGGGCCCCGAGGAAGACCATAATCCCGCGACCGCAGGCCGGCTTTCCGAAGTTCTCATCGCGCGCTCCGACGTACCGTACGAGAAGCGAATCGAGGTCGCGCGCTTTCTCGAGGACCTGACCGCTTCGTACCAGGCGGGCTGGTATTCGCTGATCAGCCTGCACGGCGGCGGCTCGCCCGAGGCGATGAAGCACGAGATCTATCGCAGCTATCCGATCGGCAACAAGGTCGATTTGGTCGAGCGTCTACTCGATCGCGACGTGCTTGCGGACGCGACGCGCAAGATCACTCGCAATCGTCAGCCGGGCCGCTGCTGCGCCGTCGGTTGCTTCGCACCCGACACCCCGCGGATGGTGGCGCTGCCCACGCCCGCCCGCAAAGCGAGCGACGAATCCAGCGATAGTGAAAGTCCCGTTGCCGCCGATTGACGCACATGCGTCCACGTCGCCCGGAAAACCGTCGCGACGTATCGAGCGCGACAAGAGTGTGCTTGTCATCGTCGATATTCAAACGCGCCTCGCGCCGCAGATCGCCGATGGTGAAGCGCTGATTGATCGGGCCGCGGCGTTGATCAAGGCAGCACGAATGTTTCGCATACCTGTTCGGGCCACCGAGCATTGCCCCAACGACATCGGTCCGCTAATCGATCGGTTGCGCGACACACTCGAACCGCATGAGCTTTTCGCGAAGACCCGCTTTGGCGCCGTCGATCATCCCGAGTTCGCAGCAAGCCTTGGGCACGCGTCACGCTCGCAAATCGTCATTGCCGGCATGGAAGCGCACGTATGCGTGATGCAAACCGCACTCGGCTTGGTTGCCGTAGGTTACGAAGTCTTCGTCGTCGCCGACGCAGTCGGTTCGCGCAGCGTTCGTCCCACCGATCGCACGCTTGCGCTCGCGCGCATGCAGGACGCAGGCTGCACGCTGGTGGGCACGGAGACGCTGCTGTTCGTGGACCGGCGCGGGGGACGACCCCGCGTTTCGCGCCGTGCTGGCGCTCGTCAAGGCACTGCCCTGACCTCGCTAACGCAGATATGCGAGCAGCGGCGCGCCCATCTGCCGTCTGATCAACAGTGCCTCCGCCGCGCGCATCGTCGCGGGATCGAGCGCTTCCAGCCAGTGCACGTCGCCGCCGACGAGCGCTGCGACCGGCGCACCGTCGCGATACAAAACACGATTCGACGCGAGCGCCGGAACTTTCGCGCCGGGCAGCACGATTCCAACCAGATTCAACGGATCCGCAGCACTCACCGCAACGAACGCATTGGTGTGCGACGAGCGGCGAGTTTCGCGCAACAGCTGCACGGCCTCCGGCAATGCGAACTGTTCGCCGGAAATGCCGGCGACAAAGCGACCGCCGCGAATGTCGCCACGCGCTTCCATCCGCCGCAACACGCGCAAAAGTTCGCGCCACGGCGGCAGCCACGAGGCCTCGCGTTGCAACAGGCGCCAGAACACGACCCCATAGCGGCGCAACAGAACGTGCACGATGTGCTCCAGCACTTCGGGGTCGGCTTCGCGATAGCTTTGTGCGGCGGGGGCCTCGGGCACGGCACGTCGGATCAGCGACCAGCGGCCGGCATCCTCGATGCCCAACATGCTGCGGCCGCGCTTGCGTCCCCCGAACGGCTTGCGCTTGCCTGAAGGCGTCAACAACGCGCGCAGCCCTGCGAAGCTATCGGACGTTGCGAGCCCTGCGACGACGCACTCGGCGAGCGCGTCTTCCACCTCACTTCGCAACATGTGCGTGTGCTCGACGATCTCGTCGAAAAACGATGCACCGTGCGTTCGAAGATGTGCGATGACTGCCGCCGCTCGCGGCGATAACGTCGAGTCATCGACGCGTAACGCGGGCGCTGCACGCGACCACAACGCCGCTGCCTTGCGTGGCAATAGCGTGACCGGCGTGGTTCGGATCGGTCCCGAGCCAGCCGTCGAGTTACCGGACGCTGAAAGCCCAAGACGTGTCCAGATCGCACGACCCGACAGGCACAAGTCGTCGAGCCAGGTGAAATCGTAATCCTCGAGGCGCGCGGGAAGGATCTCGGATTCCCACGCGGCCGCCGCCGCTTCGAATCCCTGCAGTTGCGCGATCACGACGTCGAGCGCATCGGGGCCGGCGCGCCGCTCGCCTTCGGCAACGTGCTGCCAGCGCAACAGAAAGCGCATGAACTCCTGCGTTGCGACCGGCTCGATTTCCTGGCGCAACTGCTGCACGGTGAGGCGATGAATGCGCGCGAGCAACGTGCGATCGCACCACTCGTTCGAGTCGCTTCCCGGCGTGAACGAACCGCGCATCGCGACGCCTTCCTGCGCAAGCTGCGCAAGCGCAGATTCGACTTCGATTGCCGTGACCTTGATCGCGTCCGCGATCGTTTCAACGCGCACAGGACCGAGTGCTTCGAGCCGCCCGCGCGCCAGTTCGCGCAGCGCCTCCTCGCGCGACACGACGACTTTCGCGAATTCGGCAGGCGGCTCGATCACGGGTTGCAAGGTGACCTGCGAATGCACGGCACGAAGCCACGGCAATCGCTCTGCCGCCACCCAAAGTTGGTGATCGACGATCGTCGCTCGCGTGGCGCGTCGCTGCGCGGCAAGCTCGTGCAGCCACGCATCCCAATCCGAACGACCGTCGACCTCGTTCGCTGTCACGCATCCGAGCATCAGCAGGGAGTCGTGCATTTCCTCGACGTTCGCAGGCGCTGGCCACGCTTCACGGGTGACACGCGCGATTGCCGCTGCGTCGAGGCGTCCGAGATCAGCCGCAGATGCTTGATCGATCCAGCGTCGCGCCATGACCGCCTGCGTGCGTCGCTCCTCGAGCGGCGCGTCGTCGAGATAGGCGTACGGCCGCGCAGTCAGCACTTCGAGAGCGAGCGGCGAAGGCGCAGGCAAGTCGCGAGCGATGACCTCGATCGCACCGGTCTCGATGTCACGCAGCACCCGTTCGAATCCGTCGATGTCCATCGCATCGTGCAGGCAATCGTCGATCGCCTGGCGCACCAGCGGATGATCGGGAATCTCGCGCGGACCGACCAGATTTTCTGCGCAGGCGATCTGGTCGGGAAACACCGACGCCATCAAATCCTCCGCGCGCATGCGCTGCAGCGGCGCCGGAACCTTGCGCCCACTCACGAATCGCGGCAGCGCGAGCGAAATGCTTGCGATCCAGCGCCAGCGCGCAGTGAACATCGGTGAATCGAGGAGCGCTTGCACGAGCACATCGCGCACCGTGCGCGAGTTGAGATAGCGCGCCACGTCTTCGAGCGCAAAGCTGTGGCTTGTCGACAGCGAAAGCACGATCGCGTCCTCGGTCGCCGCGGCCTGCAATTCGAAGTTGAACTTGACACAGAAGCGCTTGCGAAGCGCCAAGCCCCACGCGCGGTTGATGCGGCTGCCGTATGGCGAGTGGATGACGAGCTGCATGCCGCCCGACTCGTCGAAAAAGCGCTCGAGCACGAGGCGCTGGTGCGTTGGCAGCGCTCCCAACACTGCTTTCGCACCGCCGAGATATTCGACGAGCTGCGTCGCAGCGCCTGACGCCACACCGTGGTGCGCGAGCACGTCGAGCGTCTCGCCTTCCGGCCGCGCCGCGATCTCGTCGCGCAAGCGCGACACCGACTGCGACAACTCGTCGCTGCGTGCCGGAGCCTCGCCGAGCCAGAAGGGAATCGTCGGCGCCTGACCTTGCGCATCTTCCACGCGCACGCGACCCGCCTCGATGCGCAGAATCTTGTACGACGTATTGCCAAGCTGGAATACATCGCCGCCCAGACTCTCGACGGCAAAATCTTCGTTGACCGTTCCGACGATCTGATTGGAAGGCTCCAGCACGACGTCGTAGTCGGCGTTGTCCGGAATCGCACCGCCCGATGTCAACGCCGTGAGCCGTGCACCGCGACGGCCGCGCAGCACAGCGTTGACTGCATCGCGATGAAGATAGGCTGCGCGATGCCCGCGCGATGTGCTGTAGCCGTCGGCAAGCGTGCGCACGATCTCGTCGAACGACTCACGTGACAAATTGGCATAAGAGTGAGCACGGCGAGCGATCTCGAAAAGCTCGCTCTCGGTCAGGTCGCGAGCAGCAACTTCGGCGACCATCTGCTGCGCGAGAACGTCGAGCGGTTGCGTTGGAATGCGCAGCCGATCGAGCTCGCCACGGGCAACCGATGCAACCAGCGCCGCGCATTCGACGAGATCGTCGCGCGACAAGGGAAACAGCCGCGCTTTGGGCACGCCGCCGACCTGATGGCTCGCGCGTCCTGCGCGCTGCAGGAAAGTCGCGATCGACCGTGTGGAGCCGAGCTGGCACACGAGATCGACGTCACCGATGTCGATACCCAGCTCGAGCGACGCCGTCGCGGCCAGAACCTTGAGCTCGCCGTGCTTCAAGCGCTGCTCGGCGCGATGGCGCAGCTCCTTCGCCATGCTGCCGTGATGCGACATGACCTGGTCGGCGCCCAGCCGCTCGGTCAAATGCCGCGCGACGCGCTCGGCCATGCGACGCGTGTTCACGAATACGAGTGTGGTGCGATGCGTGAGCGCGAGCTCGGCGAGCCGCCCGTAAACCTCGTCCCAGACGTCGTGCGACATGACCGCTTGCAGCGGTGACGAAGGCACTTCGATCGCGATGTCGCGCTCGCGCACATGGCCGGTGTCGACGATTGAGCAATCGCGCTCGACACCGCCTTGGTTGCCAACCAGGAAGCGCGCGACGTCCTCGATCGGCCTTTGCGTTGCCGAAAGACCGATGCGCACCGGCGGCACTGGTGTGAGCGATGCGAGCCGCTCGAGCGAGAGTGCGAGGTGACTGCCGCGCTTGTTCGCGGCCACCGCATGGATCTCGTCGACGATCACCGTGCGCGTGGTTTTCAGCATCTTGCGACCCGACTCGGAGCCGAGCAGGATGTAGAGTGACTCGGGCGTGGTGACGACGATGTGCGGCGGACGTTTCCACATCCCCACGCGCTCGGACTGCGAGGTATCGCCGGTGCGCACCAGCGTTCGCAGCGGAACGTCGGGCAATCCCATCGCCGCAAGTTCGCTGCGGATTCCTGCAAGCGGTGCCGCCAGATTGCGTTGAACGTCGTTCGACAGCGCCTTCAGCGGCGAGATATACACGACGATGGTTTCATCGGGCAGCTCGCCTTCGACGCCTTGACGCACCAGCGCATCGATTGCGGCAAGAAACGCGGCCAACGTCTTGCCTGAGCCCGTCGGCGCTGCGATGAGCACGTTTTGTCCCGACTGGATCAGCGGCCACGCGCGTGCCTGCGCTTCGGTGGGCGCCGGGAAGTGCTGGGTAAACCAAGCTGCAACAGCGGGATGGAAGGAAAGAGGTGACATCGGGATTCAGCCCGCCGCCTCCGACGGAATCGCGCGTACCGATAGCACGCCCTCGATCGCCGCGATCGCTCGCACCACCGGATCATCGACGCGGCTGTCGACGTCGACCAGCGTATAGGCCATCTCGCCGCGCGACTTGTTCAGCATGTTGTGGATGTTGAGCCCCTCGCGCGCCATCGTCGTGCTGATCTGCCCCAGCATGTTCGGAACATTCGCGTTGGCGATCGCCACGCGATGCGGCGACTCGCGCGGCATGTCGACGTTGGGAAAGTTGACGGCGTTCTGAATCGTGCCATCCTCGAGGAATGCGCGCACCTGGTCGACGACCATGATCGCGCAGTTCTCCTCCGCCTCGCCGGTCGAAGCGCCAAGATGCGGCGTCGCGACGACGTTCGGCTCCGCGAGCAACGCTGCACTCGGAAAATCACAAAGGTACGCTTGCAGCCGCCCCGATCTCAATGCCGCGATCACGGCCGACTCGTCGACAATCGCGTCGCGCGCGAAATTGAGCAGCACGGCGCCAGGCTTGACCTGCACCAGCCGCTGCTCGTCGAGCATGCTCCGCGTCAGCGGCACGAGAGGAACGTGCAGCGTGATGAAGTCCGCGTTACGCAGCACTTCTTCGATCGAATTCGCTTTGCGAACCGTCGCGGGCAGTCGCCACGCGGCGTCGACGGTGATTTCCGGATCGAAGCCGATGACACGCATGCCCAACTTGATCGCCGTATCGGCGACGAGGCTGCCGATTGCACCGAGGCCGATGACCCCGAGCGTGCGCTGCGGCAATTCGACTCCTGCAAACTGCTTTTTCGCGTCCTCGACGCGTGCTTCGAGATCGCTTGCGTCGCGGTCGAGCGCATTCACGTAGCGCAATGCCGGAACGATGTTGCGGGCGGCCATCAGCATCGCAGTCAGCACCAGCTCCTTCACGGCGTTGGCATTGGCGCCGGGCGCGTTGAACACGGGCACACCGCGCCGCGACATGTCGTTCACGGGGATGTTGTTCGTCCCCGCTCCCGCACGTCCGATCGCTTTCACGCTCGTGGAGATCGGTGTTGCATGCAAGTCGTGCGAACGCACGACGATCGCGTCGGGATGCTCGATGTCCTTGCCGACGACGTAGCGCTCGGCGGGAAAGCGTGCGAGGCCGTGCGGCGATATCTGGTTCAGCGTGAGAATCTTGTAGCGCCCCATCGCCGTCACCCGCGCGAGCGCTCGAACTCGCGCATGTAATCGACGAGTGCCTTGACACCTTCGATGGGCATCGCGTTGTAGATCGACGCGCGCATTCCGCCCACCGAGCGATGGCCTTTGAGCTGCACCATGCCGCGCTCCTCGGCGCCTTTCAGAAACGCGCTGTCGAGCGACGCGTCGGCCAGCTTGAAAGGCACGTTCATGCGCGAGCGGTCTTCCTTGGCAACCGGATTCAAATAGAAATCGCTCTGATCGAGATAATCGTAGAGGAGCTTTGCCTTGGCGATGTTGCGTGCTTCGATAGCGCCGATACCGCCCTGTTCGAGCGCCCATTCGAACACCAGTCCCGCGACATAGATCGCATAGGTGGGCGGCGTGTTCAGCATCGAGTCGGCTTCCGATTGTTGCTTCCAATCGAACGCCGACGGTGTGATCGGCAACGCACGACCTAATAGATCGTCGCGCACGATGACCAGCGTCAGACCCGCGGGGCCGAGGTTCTTCTGCGCGCCGCCGTAGATCACGCCGAACCTCTCGATGTCGAGTGTGCGCGACATCAAATGCGACGACATGTCTGCGACCAGCGGAGTGTCGCCGCTTTCGGGCGTCCATTGATATTCGACACCGCCGATGGTTTCGTTGGTGCAGACGTGAACGTACGCACTGCCCGGCGCGACCTTCCATGTCGATTGCTTCGGGACATAGGTGAAGCCGCGATCCTCAGAAGACGCCGCGATGTCGACCTTCGTGTACTTGCTGGCTTCCTTGATCGACTTTTTCGACCATTCACCGGTGTTCACGTAGGCGGCGCGCTCGAATCCGCGCAGCAGGTTCATCGGAACGATTGCGTTCTCGCCAATCGCGCCGCCCTGCAGAAAAAGGACGCGGTAGTGCGACGGAATCGCAAGCAGTGTGCGCAAGTCACGCTCGGCTTTGTCGGCGATCGCAATGAACTCGGGGCCGCGGTGCGACATTTCCATGACCGACATGCCGCTCCCGCGCCAGTCGAGCATTTCGCCTGCCGCGCGGCGCAAAACGGGCTCGGGTAGCACGGCCGGGCCCGGGCTGAAGTTGAAGACTCGCATGGGGGAGAACGCCGAAGACGCCGAATCGGCGATTGTAAGACGTTGCGCGCGCGGCCCGAGTCGCCGGCGTGACGAGACGCGTTAACGCAAGCCTACGCCGGCTCGCAAGCCGGGCGTAATGCTGCTAACGACCGCGTGCGCTTCCTTTCGAGCGCACGTTCACGCGCGGCGCTGTCGGGGGGCGCGGTCGCTGCGCCTGCGGCGCGGGCGGCATCGCGCCCTTGCGAACACCGGGAAGGGCCGGTGCCTTCTTGTCTTTGCTCATCTTGTCACCTCACGTAAGAAAAGCGCTCGCGAAACGGCGAGCAACCCATTGTCGGCTGCGGAAGAAATTGTCGCAATGGCCGCGCGAAGTCTCGCTCCTTACAATGGGCGCCCCCCAACGATAGGCAAAGCAATGTCATCGACGATTCTCGCTACGTTGCGCGACGAGTTCGCGGACCTCTCCGACCCCGAGCAATTTACGCGCGTGGCGGTGCGGCTCGTGGTCGCCGTGGTGCTGGGCGCCGCGATCGGCTATGAGCGCGAAAAGAGCAGCAGCACCGCAGGATTGCGCACGCACATGCTGGTCGCGCTCGGCGTCGCGCTGGTGATCGTCGCAGCCGAGCAATCCGGTTTCGATAACGCCGACGTGAGCCGCGTGCTGCAAGGTGTCCTGGCAGGCATCGGCTTTCTGGGTGCGGGCGCGATTCTAAAGCAGGCGGACAAGGCAGAGATCAAGGGTCTGACGACGGCTGCGAGCATCTGGTCGACGGCAGCGATCGCCATCGCGGCGGGGCTCGGCAAGGAAGCGACTGCGATTCTCGCGACGGCGGTGGTCGTTGTGATCCTGTCGCTTCTCCTTCGCCTCGAGCGGCGCATGCAACCCGCTTCGCAGGGTAATCACGCGAGCGACGACTCCGACAAAGGCGGTAGCGAGAGCAACGCTACGGTGAAGTGAATCAACCCGCGGGGTTCGGATAGCGCACTGCAACGGCGGCGATGGCCGCCAGCGTTTCGGCATCGAGCTCGATTTGCGCCGCGGCGATGTCCTCGTCGAGTTGCGCGATGCTCGTTGCGCCGATGATCGTTGCACCCACGTACCAACGGCTCTTGACGTAACCGAGCGCGAGTTCGACGAGCGACAACCCGCGTTCGTGCGCAAGCGCGTGATACGCATCGACGGCTTCGGTGACGATCGGCCGTCGGAAGCGCGCACCTACGCCATCGAACAGCGTATAGCGCGCACCGGCCGGCTTGGCGCCCGCCGAATACTTCCCGCTCAGCAACCCGCCGGCAAGCGGACTGTAGGCAAGCAGCGACATCTGCTCGCGAAACAAGGCCTCGGCAAGATCACCGTCCACGCCCCGCGAGACGAGGCTGTAGCTGTTCTGCGTTGTCACAGGGCCCGCCACGCCCAGCGCCTTGGCGACGCGCTGGAATTCACACACGCCCCACGCCGTCTCGTTCGACAGTCCGTAGTGCCGAATCTTGCCGGCGCGAATCAGCGCTGCGAATGCACTCACTTGCTCGTGAATCGACGGGCCGCCGCGTTCCTTGGCCGGATCGAACTCGATGGCACCGAACATCGGCACGTTGCGCTGCGGCCAATGGATCTGAAACAGATCGATGACATCGAGCGAAAGTCGCGCGAGGCTCGTGTCCGCGGCTTCGGCGATCACGTCGGCCGTCAGGTCGGTGCGGCCGTTGCGAATCCAGTCACGTCGACCGGGCCCCGCGACCTTGGTGGCAATGACGAGATTCCCGCGCGGCCTTTGTGCGAGCCAACGACCCAGGTACGCCTCGGTTCGCCCTTGCGTCGACGCAATGGGCGGCACCGGATACATCTCGGCGGTATCGATGAAATTGATTCCGCGCTCGATGGCATGATCGAGCTGACGGTGCGCATCCGCCTCGCTGTTTTGCTCGCCCCAGGTCATCGTGCCGAGGCAGACCTCGGACACGTGCAGCGACGTTCCCGGCAGCGTCTTGTAATGCATCGGCGCTGCCGGGGAGGACTGCCGTCAGCGACGCGCGCGGCGCCGCATGAACCAGGCGGCGAGCGCTGCCGTCATGATGAGCGCAACGCTCTCCGGCTCGGGGACGATGATCTGGCCGCGAATTTCTCCGCCGGGAAATTGCACCGTGTGGAAATTGAGGTAGGAAAGGTTGGCGAGTATGGCTGGCAAATTGCTGGTCAGCGTCGTGCCCGCGTTGCCCTCGGGCTGATTCCAGATGCTGGTGAACGTGCCGCCCACCCCTACCAGGAATGGCGTAACGACGAGATTGTCGGGGTTGTTGTCGTTGTCGGGCGAGCCGAAGAATCCCCAGCGCACCGGTGCGTTCACTCCCGGCGGCGCGCCGACATGGATATGCGCGTCGCGCAGATTGTCGTTCGTATCGTCGGGCGTCTGCGTGCCGGTGATGTCGATGTTGAAGATAGTCACGGTCATCGCAAGCTCGGTTTGCGCGTCGTTCAGGAGCAAGGTCGCGAAGCCGCGCGACAGCGGACGCGGAAGCCCAGTCGAGGTGAGAAGCGTCCCGGTGACAACCTCCTGATCATGAGTGAGACTGGCCGTGAAAATCACCGCTGCCGAACTCGTTCCGATGGCGAGCACGAACAGCGAAATCGCAGCGAAAACGTTCACTAAGCGCTTCATGCGAGCTCCTTGGTCCACGTGGTCCCCGGGAACCGCGAGCACAAGCAAGCGCCGTGCGATGTAACACATTCAAGGTGTTGGCTACACAGCGGCGCGTCGATCGTAAGCACAGTCGACACGAACGGTCATCGCGCGGGAGGGCGTAACAGCTCGAGCGCGAAAACTATTCCGCGCTTTCATGACGCTACGCCGACGCGAAGAGATACGCGCGACTGTCCTCGAAAAAGTGCGGGCCC
>DATLOI010000180.1:0-23291 GCA_035536295.1 Casimicrobiaceae bacterium | reverse complement strand
GGTTCGCGGCCTGCTCGATCGGTAGCTCACCGGGCTTCGCCCCCTTGAGAATCTTGTCCACGTAGCTCGCCGCGCGTCGCCAATTCGCCGCGATATTCGGACCGTAGCTCATCAACGCGCCGTCGTCTGCGAATTGCCTGGTCCCGAAGATCGAGGGAAGGCGTCGCTTCGCAGCCAGCTCGATCAGGTGCGTGCGATTCGAGAACAACGTGTTGCCGCCGATGGAGACAACCGCTTCGATCCTCTCTTTCGCCATGGTTTCGAACGCGCTCGAAAACTCAGCAGGTGAGCGCACCTCCTTGACCCGGAGCTCGAGACCGAGCGTTCGGGCGGCGGCCTCGATTTGCCTCAACTCGGCAACTGCCGATGGAACCACCGGATCGAGCAAAACAGCCACCCGCGTGATGCGCGGAACAGCCTCCTTGATGATCTGCAGGCGCTTCGCCGGAATCTCGCTGATCTGTATTGAGAGCCCGGTAAGGTTCTTGCGGGGTTTCGCGAGGCTGACGGCGAGTCCGGCCGCGACCGGATCGGGATGCGAGGTCATGACGATGGGAATCGTAGATGTCGCGCGATGCGCTGCTTCCGGCGCCGGTGCGGCACCAGTAACGATGACATCGACTTTGGCCGCCACGAGTTCGGCGAGCAGCGCGGGAAGTCGCTCGGTGCGAAAGCCGTAGTAGCGGCCTTCGAAAACCATGTTGCGACCTTCGACATAGCCGAGCTCGCGCAAAGCCTCGAAGAGGGCGCGAAACAGATGTGCAGCTTCGGGGGCGGTCGGGGCCAGCCCCCCCACGAAGCCGATCCGATGGACCCTCGCAGATGTCTGCGCGTCGGCGGGGCGCGCCTCGACGAACAGGCCGCCTAACGCCGTGCCGATGAACGTGCGCCGATCCATCCGCGCTCCCCGCGCGACAAATCAGCGCGATGTTACGCGTTCCTGAACATCGGCTGCGTGCGACCTGGCTACGACTTGCGCTCGGCGCGCGCTTTGGCGATCAATTGGTTCATCGCCGCCGGCATCCCCGCGTGATTGCCGACTTTCTCCGCCGAGACCTGGAACTTGCCATCGACGAACACCACCGGAACCGATTGCACGTTGTAGTTCTTCGCGAGCTGACGCGCCCGATTCAGCTTGCTGTTGATGCCGAACGAGTTGTACGTGTCCTCGACCTTTTTGCGGTCGAGACCCTTGCTTGCGGCCCAGTCGAAGAACGTCTTGCTCTCCCACAGCGGCATGCGCTTGTCGTGAACGGCGGCGAATACTTCCGGCGTCAACTTGTCCTCGACGCCGAGCGCTTCCAGCGTATAGAGCGCTTTGCCCAGATTCGCCCACTGCTCGCGCCCGAAGTCGACCGGCACGCGCCTGAATTCGACGTCGGCAGGAAGCTGCTTCAGCCAGGGCTGCAGCACCGGGTCGAAGTCGCGGCAGTGCGGGCATCCATACGAGGAGAAATAAAGCACCTCGATCTTGTTGCCGCTGTCCACCGGCTGCGCGTTCTTGAGCCGAAGGTAGTTGGTGCCTTCGACCAAGCCCTGTGCGTCGACGCCGCGTGCAGCAAGGGCTGCGACGGCCAATAATCCGACGAACCTGCGTCGCGACGGGCGCTTCGGCTCTGCTCGCATCATCGATTCCTTTGCCAAATGGTTGCTCGTAGCATCGTCAACGCGCGATCGTCAGTAGCGGATGACCGCCACGTCGAAGCCTCGCCGCGCGAGCTCGTTCTTGGTGCGATTGAGCTCGTCGGTATTGTCGTAAGGGCCCAGGCGGACGCGATAGCGCACCGCCTTGTCCGGCAACGTGCCCTGCTGCAACTGTGCTTCCCAACCGGCGAGCGCAAGCCTCGCTTTCAGGTTCTCGGCGTCGGCCTCGCTCGCGAACGATCCTGCCTGCAGCCAGAAGCGATCTCCCGTTTTGCCCGATGCTGGTAATGGCGTCGACTCCGGCGCTTTTTGCGGAGCGACCGTGCTTTCGACATTCTTGCCCAACGAGCGTTCGGCCGCGCGGTCGGCCACGCCGCGATCGGGCGGCTTGGGCGTCGTCACTTTCGGCTCTTCACCCCCCGGCAGAATCTTGTAGAAATCGAAGCGTGGCTTGTCGTTGTCGGCCTTTTTCGCCGGATCGCGATCGCGTGGGTTGTTGTTCGCAACGGTCTGCTGCCGATATGCCTTCCAGCCTCCCGTCACGTACAGACCCACGGTTGCGGCGATGACGATGCCGAGTATCAGCCCGACGAAGATGCCGATCAGCGTTCCACCGGCTGCGCGACGTCTGTTCGTGAATTCGATTCGAGCGAGGGCAAGACAACGCATGCATTGACCTACATCGCGTCCGGTGCACTGATGCCGAGCACCATGAGACCGTTACGAAGGACCTGTCCGACTGCAACGACGAGCGCAAGTCGTGCAGCGCGCACGCGAGCGTCGTCGACCAAAAAACGCTCCGCATTATAGTAACTGTGAAACTCGCCCGCCAAATCCTTGAGATAGGCGGTGAGCTGATGCGGCGCGTGCTCGCGCGCGGCGATCGAAAGCTCCTCCGGAAAGTCGGCGATTCGCCGCAGCAGTGCCAGCTCGTACGTGCTCGTCAGCGGTGACAGATCGGCGCTGCGCGCGGCGTTGACCGCGACATCGCGCGACTCGCCGGCAGCCTTGAGCACCGAAGCAACGCGCGCGTGCGCGTACTGCACGTAATAGACGGGGTTTTCCTCCGACTGCGAGCGCGCAAGGTCGATGTCGAACACGAACTCGGCGTCGCCTTTGCGCGAGACGAGAAAATAGCGCACGGCGTCGCGGCCGACCTCGTCGATCAGATCGCGCAGCGTCACATAGCTTCCCGCACGCTTGCTGATCTTCACCTCTTCGCCGCCTTTCATCACCGTGACCATCTTGTGCAGCACGTATTCGGGATAACCGTTGGGAATTCCGCGCTCGAGCGCCTGCAAGCCCGCGCGCACACGCGTGACGGTGCTGTGATGATCGGAGCCTTGCACGTTGATCACTTCACGAAACCCGCGCTCCCACTTGGTCAGGTGATAGGCGACATCGGGGACGAAGTAGGTGTAACCACCGTCGCGCTTACGCATGACGCGGTCCTTGTCGTCGCCGAAGTCGGTCGTGCGAAGCCACAACGCGCCGTCGTGCTCGTAGGTGTGTCCCGATTTTTCGAGCGCCTTGACCGTCGCGTCGACGCGTCCATCCGAATACAGCGAGCTTTCCAGATAAAACACGTCGAAGGCGACGTCGAATGCGGCGAGATCGCGATCCTGCTCGCGGCGAAGCGCGGCGACTGCGAAACGGCGAATCGAATCGATATCGGATAGATCACGCCCAACTTCATCGAGATAAGCGTGCGCGATGTCGCGAATGTATTCGCCGCGATAGCCATCCTCGGGAAAATCGCCAGTTTCACCGAGAATCTCCTTCGCACGCGCTCGCACCGAGATCGCAAGATTGTCGATCTGCACGCCACCGTCGTTGTAATAGAACTCGCGCGTGACTTCCGCACCCTGCCATTCGAGAAGCCGCGCGATCGCATCGCCAAGCGCAGCCTGGCGTCCATGCCCGACGTGCAACGGGCCGGTCGGATTGGCGGACACGAACTCGACCATCACCGAATCACCGCGACGCGAATCGCCTGCACCGTAGCGTTCGCCTTGCTCGACAACGTCGCGGACAACGGCTTGTCGCGTTTCCGGACTCAGGAATAGGTTGATGAAGCCCGGACCCGCGATATCGACTGTCTCGACCGTTCCTTGCAACGAATCGGTGAGCGCACTTGCAATCAGCACGGCAAGCTCGCGTGGATTGCGCTTGACGCGCTTGCCAACGACGAGCGCCGCATTGCTCGCGTAATCGCCGTGCGCTGCGTCCTTGGGACGCTCGACGACGATTCCCGCGGTATCGATGCCCGGGGCGATCGATGCGAGCGCACTTCCAATCGCCCGCTCGATCATGGCCTTCGCATCGCTCATCGGTATCACAAGTTAGGCTCTGAATTCGAAGGCGTCGATTATAGCGGCGGCATTCGCCGCGACCGTGTGATAGCGGGCTGCAACAGCCCCCTAGTCGAGCGACGCCGGATCGACATCGATCGACCAGCGCACGCGCCGCGAGTCGGTAGCTTCGAGCGCATGCTTGAGCGGCGCAATCAACGCTTGCAAGTCCGCGCGCTGGCGGCTTCGCACGAGCATTTGACTGCGCTCGAAACCGGCGCGGCGCGCAAGCGGTGCGGCGACCGGATCGAACACGTCGACGTCGACCCGAAGCGCTTTCGATCGTGCGGTTGCTTCCTCGTAGGCGTCCGCGAGAAAGCGTTCGGCCTCGTCGCGGCGATGCGCTTCCGCGCTGACCAATGCGAGATGCGCGAACGGCGGCAACGATGCCACTGCGCGCTCGTCCAGCACGCTTGCGGCGAAAGCGTCGTAATCGTGATTCGCGACGGCCTTGAACAACGGGTGATGCGGAAAGTCGGTCTGCACGAGCACTTCGCCACGATGTGCGGCGCGACCCGCGCGTCCGGCAACCTGCAGGAGCAGCGCGGCAAGCCTTTCTGTCGCACGAAAGTCGGCGCTGTATAGCGCGTTGTCGGCGCCGACCACGCCCACCAGCGTGAGTCGCGGAAAGTCGTGACCCTTGGCGAGCATTTGCGTGCCGACGAGGATGTCGATCTCGTTGCGCTCGACTCTTGCTTGCACGCGTGCAAACGCGTCGCGGCGTCGCGTCGAATCGCGATCGACTCGCGCCAGTCGCGCGTTCGGAAACGCGGCCGTCAACGTCTGTTCCAATCGCTGTGTGCCATGACCCAGCGGCAAGAGATCGACGTTGCCGCACGATGGGCAGCTACGCGGCATGCGCTCGCGATGCGCGCAGTGATGACAGATCAACGCAAGCGGCGTTTTGTGCGCGGTAAGACGTGCGCTGCAGCGCGGACAATTCGCTTCCCAGCCGCACGCGGCGCACTTCAACGACGGTGAGAATCCGCGCCGGTTGACGAACAGCAGCGATTGTTCACCGCGCGATAGCGTCGCGCCGATCGCATCGATCAGCGTTCGCGACAGGCCGTCGCGCACAGCATCGCCGCGTGCCGGAATCAATCGCACTTCCGGCAAGCGCACGTCAACGCCGGCGCGTTGCGGCAGCGAAAGACGCGCGTATCTTCCGTTGCGAGCGTTCGCATAGCTTTCGAGCGATGGCGTTGCGCTTCCCAGAACAATCGGCACGTCCCGCTGCCGTGCGCGCCAGATCGCGACATCACGGGCGTGATAGCGAATCAGGTCCTGCTGCTTGTACGAGGTGTCGTGTTCCTCATCGACGACGATCAAGCCGAGGCGCGGCATGGGTGTGAAGACTGCGAGTCGCGTGCCAAGCACGACATCGGCGTTCCCGTTAGTAGCGGCTTCCCAACTCGCGCGCCGTTGTCCTGCCGCAAGCCCGCTGTGCAACGCGACACTGCAAGCGTCCGGCAATGCACGAGCCACGCGCGCAACGAGTTGCGGGGTGAGGTTGATCTCGGGAACCAGCAGCAGCGCCTGGCGGCTGCGTGCGACGCACGCCTGTACCGCCGCGAGATAGACGTCGGTCTTGCCGCTGCCGGTGATTCCGTGCAGCAGGAACGCCGTGAAAGCATCGAGAGAGGCGATGATCGAGGACACTGCGCTGGCCTGCGCATCGTTCAGCGAATGCGTTGAATGCACTGCGCGCGCAACGAGGATTTCTGCGGCGTTGGGCGTGTGCCGCAATCGGCTCGCTTTCCCGAGAGGAGGCATCGCAAGCGAGTACGCAAGTCCGCGCGCAACCTGGTAGTAGCCCGCGACGAAATCGCACAGCTCGCGAATCTCGGCGGGCAGCGGCGGAATGTCCAACACTTCATCGATCGCAAGCAGCTTGTTGCGCTCGACACTCGGAACGTCGACACACTCGACGACGACACCGGCGAGACGGCGCCGCGCCAGCGCGACTTTGACGATGCTCCCGGGCCGCGCGTTAGTGCCTTGCGGCAGCCAATATTCGAACAGGTGCTCGGACGCGATTGGAAGGGCGATGCGCGCGATGCTCATCCTGCTAACGCTCGTGCGCTATTTACGATCTGCGACATCGAGTCGCAGCAACTTGTAGTGTTCGAAACACTCACGTCTAACTCAAGCTAGCGAATGCAACTCTTTCATTTCAATGACCACGCTGGCGGTGTTCGTCGCTGTGAATAACTTTGTGCGTAAACCAGCCATCGTTGCCGCGGGCCATGACAAAGGCAACCGGGACGCTGGCAGCAACGTGCGGCCCTGCCCAGGTTTATCTTGGATATTCAACATGTTGCAACCATCGCACTGGCCATTTTTTAAGCAATTCAGAAAGTCCGCCCCGCTGAAGTTCATGTGCATAACTAAGGCCGACGCTCGATTCGAGGCGTTTGTCAAGCCGCGTGGCGTTCAATGTGTGCGAAACATCCGTATTACGACGTCGAGGCGTGGAACCGCGCCGACTGGCGGTGAACGGTATCGACCAGCACGCCGACCAGCTCGGGAGGCGTGCGCGGCACGATGCCGTGCCCGAGATTGAATACGTGGCCAGCTGCAGGCCCTGCGGCGCCGATGATGCGCTTTGCTTCGCGTTCGACAGTTGCCGCGTCAGTCGTGAGCACCAGCGGATCGAGATTGCCTTGCACCGCGACGCGCTCGCCGATGCGAGCCCGCGCCCGGGCGATGTCCATGGTCCAATCAAGACCCACGCAATCCGCTCCACACGCCGCGATGTCGTCGAGCCACGCTCCGCCACCCTTGGTGAAAACGATCGTCGGCACGCGCGCCGCGAGGCTCTGGATTACGGTCGACATCGGTGTGAGCGAAAAGCGCCGATAATGCGCGGCCGGCAACAGCCCGCCCCAGGTGTCGAACAGCATCACGGCATCGGCGCCCGCGTTGATCTGCTCATCCAGATACGCGCTGACGGCGCGGGCGTTGATGTCGACGAGCGCAGCAAGCAAGTCCGGTCGCGCATAAGCCATGCGTCGCATCGCGGCGAAACCATCGTCGCTGCTCGAGCCTTCGATCATGTAGCACGCGAGCGTCAACGGACTTCCCGCGAATCCGATCAACGGCAAGCGATCGGCAAGCGCACGCTTGATCGTCGCCACCGCATCGAATACGTAGCGAAGCTTGGCCATGTCCGGCACTTGCAGCGCCGTGATCGAGGCTTCATCAGCCGTCGTTCGCGCGAACCGCGGACCTTCGCCTTCCGCGAACGAGAGTCCCAACCCCATCGCATCGGGCACGGTGAGAATGTCGGAGAACAGAATCGCGGCGTCGAGCGCAAACCGTTCGAGCGGTTGCAAAGTCACTTCGCACGCGAGCGCGGGACTTTTCGCGAGCGCCATGAAGCTGCCTGCTTTGGCGCGTGTTGCGTTGTATTCGGGCAGATAGCGTCCGGCCTGGCGCATCAGCCAGATCGGCGTGTACGGCGTCGGCTCGCGCCGCAGCGCGCGAAGGAAGGTGTCGTTGAGAAGCAAAAGCGGGGTGAGGAGCGAGGGTATTGGGGAGAGGGCTGGCGCCGGACCGCAACTACACGCCGACGCGCAACCTTACAGCATGAAAGCATTGTGGTCGCGCGGGCTATCGATGGGCTCCCTCGATCCTCGTTCCTCAACCCGCTACCCGCATCCGTCAACGCGGCAACGCACTCTCCCCCATCAGAAACTCATCAACGGCGCGTGCGCATTGCCGTCCTTCGCGGATCGCCCATACGACGAGCGACTGACCACGGCGCATGTCGCCGGCGGCGAACACTTTGTTTACCGATGTTTGATAGTTCTCGGTATCCGCCTTCACGTTGCTGCGCCCGTCGCGCTCGACACCAAACTGCTCGAGCAAGCCCGTCGACGATGGACCGGTGAAGCCCATCGCAAGCAACACGAGATCGGCGTCGAGACTGAACTCGCTACCCGGCACCTCGACCATCTTCGTCGCGCCCGATGCTTCGTCCTTTTGCCATTCAACGCGCGAAGCGATGAGCTTCTCGACGCGACCGTTGCTTCCTTCGAAGCGCTTGGTCGCGACCGCCCAGTCGCGCTCGCAGCCTTCCTCGTGCGACGAGGACGTGCGCATCTTGATCGGCCAATAGGGCCAGGTCATCGCTTTGTTTTCCTGCTCAGGCGGCTGCGGCAAGAGCTCGAACTGGGTAATCGACGCTGCGTCATGGCGGTTCGACGTTCCCACGCAGTCGGAGCCCGTGTCGCCGCCGCCGATGATGACGACGTGCTTATCGGTCGCCATGATCTGGTTGTCGACGCGATCGCCCGCGACCACGCGATTCTGCTGCGGCAAGAACTCCATCGCGAAATGAATTCCGCGAAGGTCGCGACCCGGCACCGGCAAATCGCGCGGCTGTTCCGCGCCGCCCGATAGAACGATCGCGTCGAACTCATTCGCAATCGCAGTGGCCGTCACGTCGCGACCGACCTGCACGTTCGGCCTGAATTCGACGCCTTCGACCTGCATCTGCGCCATGCGCCGATCGATCAGCGACTTTTCCATCTTGAAATCGGGAATGCCGTAGCGAAGCAGGCCGCCGATGCGATCGCTCTTCTCGAACAACACGACGGCATGCCCCGCACGCGCAAGTTGCTGCGCGCACGCGAGCCCCGCGGGCCCCGAGCCGATTACGGCAACGCGTCGGCCGGTCTTTTGCGCCGGCGGCAGCGGCGCGACCCAGCCTTCTTCCCAACCCTTGTCGATGATGAAGTGCTCGATCGATTTGATGCCGACCGGATCGTTGTTGATGTTAAGCGTGCACGCGGCTTCGCACGGCGCGGGACACACGCGCCCCGTGAACTCGGGAAAGTTGTTGGTCGCATGCAAGACGTCCAGCGCCTGCTTCCACTGGTGCCGATAGACGAGATCGTTCCAGTCGGGAATGATGTTGTTGACCGGGCATCCGGTCTGGCAGAACGGGATGCCGCAGTCCATGCAGCGCGCGCCCTGCTTTGTGGCCGCGTCATCCGAAAGCGCAAGAACGAACTCGCGATAGTGCTTGACGCGTTCGTGCGGCGCTTGCGCAGCTTCGGCAATGCGCGCGAGCTCGAGAAAGCCGGTGATCTTCCCCACTTATGCCACGGCTCGTTGCTTTGGCGCGATCGCCGGCACGACCGCTTCCTTCGCGTGCATCTCGGTTAGCGCACGCTTGTACTCGCTCGGGAAGATCTTGACGAACTTCGCCCGCGTTTGCTCCCACGCATCGAGCATCGACAGCGCGAGTATGGAGCCCGTGAAGCGCAGGTGGCGCTCGATGAGTCCGCGCACGATTGCTTCGTCGGCCTTCCCGAGATGTCGCTTATGCGCTTTGCCTGCAGCAGCCGCATCGCGCTCGGATTTAGCCTGCTCCGCTTCGCTTTCGAGGGGAATGATTTCGCACATCGACTGGTTGCAGCGCTCGCGAAACGTCCCATCGGCGTCGTAGACATAGGCAATTCCGCCGCTCATGCCCGCCGCGAAATTGCGACCCGTGCGACCGAGCACCACGACCGTTCCGCCCGTCATGTATTCGCAGCCATGGTCACCGGTGCCTTCGACAACCGCTGTCGCGCCTGAGTTACGCACGCAGAAACGCTCGCCGGCGACTCCGCGGTAATACGCTTCGCCTTCGATCGCGCCGTACATCACCGTGTTGCCGATGACGATGTTCTCTTCGGGCTTCGCGGGGCACGCCGGATCGGGATAGACGACGATGCGCCCGCCCGACAAGCCTTTGCCGACATAGTCGTTGGTCGCACCCTGTAATTCGAACGTCACGCCGCGCGCGAGAAACGCGCCGAAGCTCTGTCCCGCGATGCCGTCGAACGCGACGTGCACCGTGTCTTCCGGAAGGCCTTCGTGGCCGTAGCGTCGCGCGATCTCCCCTGACAGCATCGCGCCGACCGAGCGATGGGCATTGCGGATTTTCAAGTTGAGTCGAACCGGGTGCTTCTTGTCGAGCGCCGGCTGCGAAGCCTTGATGATCTCGTGATCCAGCGCACGCGCGAGGCCATGATCCTGCTCCTCGCAACGATGGCGTGCGACCGCAGCCGGAACGTTCGGCTGGTAGAACACTTTGCTGAAGTCCAGTCCCTTGGCCTTCCAGTGACCTATGCCCTTCTTCATGTCGAGAAGGTCGCTGCGACCGATCATTTCCTCGAACTTGCGAAAGCCCAGCTTCGCCATGAGCGCGCGTACTTCCTCGGCCACGAAGAAGAAATAATTGACGACATGCTCGGGTTGGCCCGCGAACTTGCGACGCAGCACCGGATCCTGCGTCGCCACGCCGACCGGACACGTGTTGAGGTGGCACTTGCGCATCATGATGCAGCCGGCGACGACCAGCGGCGCGGTCGCGAAGCCGAATTCGTCCGCACCGAGCATTGCGCCGATCGCGACGTCGCGCCCGGTCTTCATCTGTCCGTCGACCTGCACGACGATGCGTCCGCGCAAGCGATTGAGTACCAGCGTCTGCTGCGTTTCGGCGAGTCCCAGCTCCCACGGCGTTCCCGCATGCATGATCGACGACACGGGCGATGCGCCCGTTCCGCCATCATGTCCGGCAATCGTCACGTAATCGCTTTTCGCTTTCGCCACGCCTGCCGCAACCGTGCCGACGCCGACTTCGGACACGAGCTTCACCGACACGGAGGCGCGCGGATTCGCGTTTTTCAGATCGTGAATCAGTTGCGCCAAATCTTCGATGGAATAAATGTCGTGATGCGGTGGCGGCGAAATGAGACCGACACCCGGCACCGAATAGCGCAGCATCGCGATGTACTCGGACACCTTGTGACCGGGTAGCTGGCCGCCCTCGCCGGGCTTTGCGCCCTGCGCCATCTTGATCTGCAGTTGATCGGCCGACGCGAGATATTCCGCCGTCACGCCGAAGCGTCCCGACGCGACCTGCTTGATCTTGCTGCGCAGCGAGTCACCGGCCTTGAGCGCAACATCGTGCTCGACACGATCCTTGCCGATCACCGTCGACAACGTGTCGCCATCGCGAACGGTGCTGCCGCCAGCGCGCATTTCCGCGCGATAGCGTGCCGCATCCTCGCCGCCTTCGCCGGTGTTCGACTTGCCGCCGATGCGATTCATCGCCACCGCGAGAGTCGTATGCGCTTCGGTCGAGATCGACCCGAGACTCATCGCGCCGGTTGCAAAGCGCCTGACGATCGATGTTGCCGGCTCGACGTCGTCGATGGCGATTTCATCGCGCCCGTCGAACTTGAACTCGAACAGTCCGCGGAACGTCTTGAGTTTGCGCCCCTGCTCGTTGATGAGCTTCGCGTATTCCTCGTACGTTGCGACGCTTCCGGCGCGCGTCGCGTGCTGCAGCTTGGCGATCGCATCCGGCGTCCACATGTGCTCTTCGCCCTGTACGCGATACGCGTACTCGCCGCCGGAATCGAGCATGTCGAGCGCAGGTTGATCGCCGAACGCGAGACGATGCAGGCGCTCGGCTTCGGCGGCAACTTCGAACATGCCGATGCCTTCGACGTTGCTCGCAGTGCCGTAGAAATATTTGTCGACGAACGATTTTGCAAGCCCCACCGCCTCGAAGATCTGCGCGCCGCAATAGCTCTGATAGGTCGAGATGCCCATCTTCGACATCACTTTGTACAAGCCCTTGCAGATCGCCTTGATGAAACGCTTTTGCGATTCCTTGGGATCGAGCTCGGGAATCTGCGCTGCCATTGCGCTCAGCGTTTCGAGCGCTAGATACGGATGAATCGCCTCGGCGCCGTAGCCTGCAAGCAACGCGAAGTGATGCACTTCGCGCGCGGAACCCGTCTCGACGACAAGCCCGGTGCGCGTGCGCATGCCTTTCTTGACCAGGTGCTCGTGCACCGCCGCGGTCGCGAGCAATGCAGGAATCGCGAGATGATCGCGCGAGATATTGCGATCGGAGAGAATCAAGATGTTGCGGCCCTGGCGAATCGCATCCTCGGCGTGCGCAGCCAAGCTTGCCAGCGCCGCCTCCATGCCATCGGCACCCCATGACGCCGGATAGCAGACATCCAGCTCTTCGCACTTGAATGCGCCGCCGGAGAAAAGCTCGACATGGCGCAGCTTCTCCATGTTCTCCGCGGTAAGAATCGGTTGCGCGACTTCGAGGCGCATCGGCGGATCCGCGCCGCCGGCAGCGGGATTGCGATCGAGCAGGTTCGGCCGCGGCCCGATGAACGAGACGAGACTCATCACGAGCTCCTCGCGAATCGGATCGATCGGCGGATTGGTGACTTGCGCGAAAAGCTGCTTGAAGTAGTGGTAGAAGACCTTCGGTCGATCCGACAACACCGGCAGCGCCGCGTCGTTGCCCATCGAGCCGATCGCTTCCTCGCCGCCTTGCGCCATCGGCTCGAGGATCACCTTCAAATCTTCCTGCGAGTAGCCGAACGCTTGTTGCCGATCGAGCAGCGGTGCGTCGGAGGGTTGAGCGGGCGCGGGCTCCGGCATCGCTTCGAGCGACAAACGACAGCGCGCGATCCATTCGCGATACGGCTGCTCGATCGCAAGACGCTGCTTTAGCTCCGCGTCGTCGACGATGCGTCCGGCGTCGAGGTCGACCAGCAGCATCTTCCCCGGCTGCAAGCGCCATTTCTTGACGATCTTCGACTCGGGAATGTCGAGCACGCCAACTTCCGAGGCCATCACGATGAAGTCGTCGTCGGTGACCACGAAGCGCGCCGGTCGCAAGCCGTTGCGATCGAGCGTCGCGCCGATCTGGCGGCCGTTGGTGAACGCCATCGCCGCCGGACCGTCCCAAGGCTCCATCAACGCCGCGTGATACTCGTAGAAAGCGCGACGATCCTCGTCCATCAAGGGATTCCCCGCCCACGCTTCGGGGATCATCATCATCATTGCGTGCGCGACGGGGAATCCGCCCATCACGAGCAACTCGAGCGCGTTGTCGAACGACGCCGAATCCGACTGGCCTTCGTAGATCAGCGGGAACAGCTTTTTCAAATCATCGCCGAGCACGGCCGACGCAATCGCGCCTTCACGCGCACGAATCCAGTTGAAGTTGCCGCGCAGCGTGTTGATCTCGCCGTTGTGGCAGACGAAGCGAAACGGATGCGCGAGATCCCAGGTGGGAAAGGTGTTCGTGGAAAAGCGCTGGTGCACCATCGCCAGTGCGGACACCATCGTCTCGTCGGCCAGATCGAGATAGAAGCTACCGACCTGATGGGCGAGCAGCATGCCCTTGTAGACGATCGTGCGCGTCGACAACGAGGGCACGTAGAACTCCTTGCCATGCCGCAACGCGAGCGCCTGGATCGCGTGGCCCGCGCGCTTGCGAATGACATAGAGCTTGCGCTCCAGCGCATCCTGATCGATCCCGCGGGCGCCGCGTCCGACGAACACTTGCCGAATGACAGGCTCGACTTCCTTCGTGCGCTCTGACAAGCCTTCGTTATTGGTGGGTACGTCGCGCCACCCCAGTAGCACCTGTCCCTCGGCGACGATTGCGCGCTCTATTTCCTGCTCGCACGCCATGCGCGATGCGGGCTCCTTCGGCAGGAACACCATCCCAACGCCGTATTGACCAAGCGCTGGAAGCGTGATGCCACGCTTGCCGCACGCGCGGCGCAAGAACGCGTCGGGAAGTTGAATCAGGATTCCCGCTCCATCGCCTTGCAGCGGGTCGGCGCCGGTCGCGCCGCGATGACTCAAATTCTCGAGGATCGTAAGCCCCTGCTCGACGATCGCGTGCGACTTCCTGCCTTTGATGTGCGCGATGAAGCCGAGTCCGCACGCGTCGTGCTCGTTCGCGGGATCGTACAGGCCCTGGCGACCAGGGGGTCTACCGGGCGCGGCATAGTCGTCGTGATTCACGCTTGCACCTTACGCAACAAAGTGAAACCCCGCTCGTGCGCGCGAGCGAGCGCGAGCTCTCGACCGATGTTTCCCCTCCATAGGCGGTCAGGCGCGATGCTTGCTTGTACCTGACAAAGGCGAAACCTTTTCATGTTACGCGCGATGCTGCAATGCGGCAACCGCAGGGCCTGAAAGACGACGCGCGCGCAACAGCCCATCGGGAATTAGGCGCCGCTCGACAGGTTGCCTTGCGCCGCGAGCGTGCATTGGGCTCTAATCTCAACAAATTCATGTATCTCATTGTTGCATCGCTTTTTTCGGTGTCGAATGGTCGCCGCCAAACCGCGCGGTTTAGGACAACATCATAGGATCTGCCAGATGAGTGCATTCCGTTGGACCGCATGGTTTCGCCCGGCGTTGAGCTTGATTGCCGCCGCAGGCGTTCTGGCCCTTTCCGCCTGTGGTGGCGGCAGCGGGGCCCCCAACAACCCGTACACGCCCGGACCGCCGACGGCGACGCAACTCGTCGTCGTACCGGACGAAGCGATCGCTTACGCCGGAACTCCGCTGCTCCTGTCGATCTCCGGCGGAATCGCGCCGTACTTCGCATTTTCGGCCAATCCCGCCGCATTGCCAGTCGCTTCGGCGGTGAGCGGAAACATCGTCGTGCTGCTCGCTAGTAACGTCGACACGGCGCAGCCCGCCAACATCACGATACGCGATTCGAGCGGCCAAACAGCCGTCTCCGAGGTCACCGTGCGGCCGACCGTGCTCTTACCGGCGTCGATCACGATCGTGCCCAACGGCGCCCCCTGCCCTGGCGGCCAGGCGTGCTCCGGACAAACGAGCGTGGCAACGGTCAGGGCCACCGGCGCCGCGGGAACTCCGCTCGCCGGCAGACAAGTTCGCTTCGAGGTCGTCCAGGGAACCTTCCAGCTCGCGACGACGAATCCGGGTTCACCGCTCGCCTCGACGCAAACCGTCGCCACCGACGCGAATGGCGAAGCGCGCGTCATCATCTCCGTTCCTCCGAACACGCCGACGCAAATCGGCCTGTTGCGCGCAATCGATCTTTCGACCGGCAGCCAGGTGACCGGCCAGTTCGTCATCGCCCAAGTGACCGCGGGTGAAGGCGTGCTGAGCGTCGCGCCCTCCGGCACGGTGACGATCACCGGACCGGCGCAGAACGTCTGCTCGGCCGGCGTGCGCGCTTCGTTCTACGTCTTCGGCGGCACGCCTCCTTATCGCGTGGTGACCAATTTCCCGGATGCAGTGACGCTGGTGGGCACACCCGTGCTGACCAACGGCGGCGGCTTCGATGTCATCACCAACGGCAGCTGTTTCACCGGCCTGACATTCGCGATCACCGATGCAACGGGTCGTACGTTGACGTCGGGCTTGCCGTTGATCAACAACAATCCCGGAACGCAGGCGCCGCCCGCACCCACGCCAGCAGACAGGCTCGTGATCACCCCGCCCACACAGACGGTCTCGGGCAACTGCACATCGATCCGCACCTATCAATTCGCGGTCATCGGTGGCAGCGCACCGTATAGCGTGATCCTCGGTCAACCCACCGGCTGGACAGTCACGGGAACGCCAGTTACGGCATCCGGCAGCTCGTTCACGGTCAGTGGACCGGGCAACAACTCAGTGACCGTCGTCGACTCGGGCGCGCCGCAGCAAACGGTGACCGCTGCGATCACCTGCTCGTAATCGATCGCACTCCAACACGCGAGAGGGCCACGGGCGACCGTGGCCTTTTTGCTCTCGTCGGGAAAGACGCTGGGCTTTAACGATCGGAATTGATCAACGACTCTAGTGTGGTGTCTCGGAAATACCTAGCTGAAATCGCGGGCGCGGATTGGAACGATGCGGCATCCAGTTCAGCTGCGCCGGGTCGGGGAAGTCCCGCGAAAACCGCGCCAGGCGCGACGCGAGGCGAGACAGGGTAGGGCACCCGGCGAGGCGAGCAACAAGGCCTGGCGCGGTTTCTCGCGAGGACTTTCATAGGTTATTTCCGAGAGACCACGCTAAGGTGCGCGCATCAACTCCGCGTTTCACGATTGCGCGGCCCAATGATTCGAGCACGATGAAGCGCAGCATCCCCGACTCGACTTTCTTGTCGTGCGACATGAGATCGAGCCAGCGTTCGAGCGGCCAGCGCGGCGCTGTGACCGGCAAGCGTGCGCGTTCGAGCAATGCACGCATGCGGCGCGTGTCGCTGGCGTCGAACCCACACACGCGCTCGGACAAGCGCGCCGCGAGCACCATGCCGGCGGCGACCGCTTCGCCGTGCAGCCACTCGCCATAGCCCGCGCCCGATTCGATCGCGTGCGCGAACGTATGCCCGAAATTCAGGATCGCGCGTTCACCTTGCTCGCGCTCGTCGGCGGCGACGATTTCAGCCTTGATCCGACAGCTTCGAACGATCGCTTCGGTCAATGCCTGCGCATCGCGCGCGAGCAGCGCCTCCATCGATCGTTCGAGCCATGCGAAGAAGTTCGCGTCGCGGATCGCTCCGTATTTGACCACCTCGGCGAGGCCCGCGGACACTTCGCGTCCCGGCAAGGTCGCAAGGCAATTGCTGTCGATGATCACCAATCGCGGCTGCCAAAACGCTCCGATCATGTTCTTGCCGAGCGGGTGGTTGATAGCGGTCTTGCCGCCGACCGACGAGTCGACCTGCGCGAGCAATGTCGTCGGCACTTGCACGAACGGAACGCCGCGCTGATAGATCGATGCGGCGAATCCGGTCAGATCGCCGACCACGCCACCGCCCAGCGCAACGAGCGCAGTCGAACGCTCGGCCTTGAGTTCGATCAGTCGCGTGATGACGTCATTCAGCGTCGCGAAGCTTTTGTGCGTCTCGCCGTCGGGAACGAGAATCGCGTCGCTTGCCAGCGACGCTCGCGCAAGTGAGTCGCGCAGCCGCGCAAGCCACAATGACGAAACCGCGGCGTTGGTCACGATGACGACGCGCCTGATGCCGACCTCAGCGAGCAACTCCCCCGCCCGATCGATCGTGCCCGGCCCGACCTCGATCGCGTAGCTGCGCTCGCCGAGGCGTACTTCGAGCGTTTCGCTTGCCGATTGCCTCGCTGCGCTCATGCGTCGGTCTGAATCACGCTGGAAGAAAGCGAGCGCGCGAAACGCATCACGCTGTCGCGCTCGGATTCGATGACGTGATCGGCAATCTCGCGATAGAGAGGATCGCGTTCGGCATAGAGCGACGCGATGCGCGAGCGCGGGTCGTCCACTTTCAGCATCGGGCGATTGCGGCTGTTACGAAGCCTTCCCCACAGAGTGTCGACCGTTGCGTGCAGATAAACCACCGTGCCGCGCTCCTTCAGACACACGCGGCTCGAAGCGCGCGTGACGGCGCCGCCGCCAGTCGCGAGAACAATGTGGCGAAGGTCGGTGAGCTCATCGATAAGCGCCTCTTCGCGATCGCGAAACGCCTGCTCGCCTTCGATCTCGAACATCGTCGCGATCGTCACACCAAGGCGGCGCTCGAGCTCGATGTCGGCGTCGTGAAACGGCAAGCTGAGTCGCCGCGCGACCTGCCGGCCGAGCGTCGATTTGCCGGCGCCCATCAAGCCGACGAGGAAGAGATTGCCGCGGTGGAGAAGCACCCGGCGATTGTAGCGTCGGGGCTGTTTCGACTACAGGATCAGCGGGCGTTAAGGAGGAAAGGTGTCGCGCGCGGTCCAGATGGACTCAGCGCCTCGCACCATTCTCGTTGTTGCCTGCCGTTGCCGCGCGAAAGGCGACGGGCCGCCCCGAACCTTTCGCGCAAATTGATTCGGCGCAAAGTAGGTTTTAACTTTGCGCCGGCGATCAGCGAACCGCCGTCACCGAATCCTTCACGACACGCGGCGTCAGGAAGATCAATAGCTCGGTCTTCTCGCTCGATTTCAGCGTCGTCTTGAAAAGATGCCCGAGCACCGGCAGGTCGCCGAGGAACGGCACCTTGTCGACCTCGTTACGCAGCGTCTCTTCGTAGATGCCGCCGATGACCGCCGTGTCGCCGTTGTTCACGGCGATTTGCGTGGCCACGTTGCGCGTATCGATCGACGGAACCTGGAAGCCGCCACCGAGTTGCACGAACTGTCCGACCTGGTCCTTGCGCACTTCGACGGTCATGATGATGCGGTTGTCGGGCGTGATCTGCGGCGTCACGTCAAGACGCAGCACCGCCTTCTTGAATTGCACGGTCGCCGGCGAATTCGCGCTGCCGGGTGTCACGTAGGGGATTTCGGTTCCCTGCTCGATGTGCGCCTTCTGGTTATCGCCGGTGATCACGCGCGGGCTCGACACGACCTTGCCGCGATTGTCGGTTTCGAGCGCGGACAATTCGAGATTGATCAGATTCCCGCTGCCCAGATTGATCAGCGTCAAGGCAAGTTGTCCAGCAGGATTGGTCACCGGCAGATTCACGTTGAGCTGCGGCGTGTCCGAATAGCCGATGCTCGCGAGACCCGATGCCGCTTCGAACGGCGTTTGCGTACGTGTCTCGCGAATCAGGCGATCGCCTTCGGTGCGCACCACCGGTTGTGTCGCAAGGCTGCCGCCCTGACCCAACGCATAGCGGCTTCGGTTGAACGTGATCGCCGTCTGCGCGCCGAAGCGGACGCCGAGCTGACGGCTGAACGAATCACCGGCCACGACGATGCGCGCTTCGATCAACACCTGGCGCACGGGCACGTCGAGCTGCCGAATGATGCGACGCACCTCTTCGAGCTTCGCCGCCGTCTCCTGCACGAACAGCACGTTGCTGCGCGGATCGACGAATGCAACGCCGCGCTGCGACAAGACCGAGCCCTGCCCGCTGGTCGGTGCACCGCCGCCAGGCGCTGCGGCCGCGCGGCCCGTCGACAGCAGAGCGGCGAGATCGCTCGCCTTCATGTAGTTCAACTGGAACGACTCGGTCTGCAAAGGCTCGAGCTGGCTGATCGCCGCCGCGCTTTCGAGTTGCTGCTTCTCTTTCAGTGCAAGCTCTTCGCGCGGAGCCACCAGCACGACATTGCCGTTCTTGCGCATGTCGAGGCCCTTGGTTTGCAGGATGATGTCGAGCGCCTGATCCCACGGAATGTCCTTGAGACGAAGCGTCAGGCTTCCCTGCACCGTGTCGCTGGTGATAATGTTGAGACCGGTGAAGTCGGCGATCACCTGCAACACCGAGCGCACTTCGACGTTCTGGAAGTTGAGCGAAAGCTTCTCGCCCTTGTAGCCCTGTCGAGTGCCCTGCACCAGCTTGTTTGGATCCTCGAGGATCGGCTTCACTTCGAGAATGAAGCGGTTGTCCGATTGATACGCCGAATGCTCCCACAGGCCCTTCGGCTCGATGATCATCCGCGCGTTCGGACCTTGCGTGAACGTGTCGACCGTCACCACCGGCGTACCGAAATCCTGCACGTCGAGGCGACGCTCCAGATTTCTTGGCAGCGACGTCTTGATGAAGTCAACGATCAACTGCCGACCTTGCTGCTGGATATCGATGCCGGTGGAGTTGTCGGACAGCTCGACGACGACGCGGCCTTCGCCATTGCGTCCGCGCCGAAAGTCGACATCGCGCAGCGTGTGCTGCTGATCGCCCGGCCTTGCCTCGGCGAAGCGCTGCACGACCTGCGCGCGTTGATCCTGCGAATCGGCCTGGTCGAACAGCGTCACCACCACGGCATTGCCTTCGACGTTCGCCTGGAAGGTTTGCGGGCGGTTGAGGTTGAACACGACGCGCGTGCGGTTGCCCGCCTGGATCAGATTGAAGCTTCGCAGCGCAACGTCGTCTATGACACGCTGGGTCGCGCCGAGCGCGTTCGTCGTGTCCATGAAGTCGAGCGCGATGCGCGGCGGGCTTGCGATCGAGAAGCCCGCCGGAGGATTCGCGGGCGCCTGCTTCAAGTTGAAGCGCACGATCGTATTGCCCGAGCTTCCCTTGCTGACCGTCACCTGCTCGATCGCGTTTTGTGCGCGCGCTGACGAGGCGAAGCCCGCCAAGATGATCACCGTCAGCAACAATCGCCAGGCGTAGCCTCGCGTGCAAAAGTCCTGGATTGCACTCATCGTCTACGCCCCTGTGCATTCGCTGAGTTGTCGGGTTGCTGCTGTAGCTGCAGCGAGCTCGTTCGCTCGGTCCAGTCGCCGGCGCCGTCCTGCACGAGCTCGCGGAGCTTGATATCCGTATCGCTGATGCCGACGACCACGCCGAAGTCCTGCCCCATGTAATTGCCGGCGCGCACCTGGTAGACGTCCTTTTCGGGCGTGCGCACCAGCGCGAAGATCGCCTTGTTCTTCTCGAGCGTGCCGACCATCGTCAGCGACTCGAGCGGGAAACTTTCCAAGGGCTCGCGGCGCCGCGCGAGATCGGGCGCCAACTTGCTGCCGCCCTTCGCGGGCTCGATCTTGCGAGGCTTGAAAGGGTCGGGAAGGTCGAACGCGTTGTACGCGAACGGCTCGTAGGGCTTGATCTGCGGAACCGGGTCGAGCTTGCCGCGTGCGCCCTTGCCCTGCTCGGCCATCCAGGCCCGCAGGTCCTGATGACTTTCGCCGCCGCAGCCCGTGACGAGCGCGGCGATAGCGAGCATCGCTGCCGTGCGCCGAATCATTTCTTGCCCGCCTTGTCTTTGTCTTTCGCGCGCTGCAACGCACGCTGCCGCGCGATCTCTTCCTCGTCGAGATAGCGGAACGTCTTCGCGACTGCTTCGAGCGAGAGCTGGCCCTTGTCGGAACTGATCGCGAGATCGTTCAGCGTGACGATGCGCGGAAGCTGCGCGACATCGCTCGCGAACGCGCCCATGTCGTGATAATTGCCGGCGATCCTGATGTTGATCGGCAGCTCGGCGTAGAACTCCGCCATTCTCTCGCTCGCCGCGGGACGAAAGAGCTCGAATTGCAGTCCGCGACCAAGACCCGCCTGGTTGACGTCGGTCAACAGCGCATCGATCTCCGAGCGATTCGGCAACTGCTTCACCAGCGCGCCGAACGATTGCTCGACTTCCTTCAATTGCGCGACGTAGAGGTCGTAGTTGACCGCTTTTGCTTTTTTCGTCGTGTATTCGGCTTTCAACGTCTGCTCCGTTTGTTCGGCCGCTTGCAGCGTCTCGTACTGGTCCTTCCAGTCGAAGAACGCACCCAGCGCGACGATGACGATGAAGACGATCGCCAGGAGACCGTACTTCGCCGCGGTCGGCCAATTGCCAACCTCGCGCAGATTCAGGCGTCTGATGTCGTCGAGGTTCATGCGAGTGCATCCTTGGCGGCGAGCGCTGCCTTCGCGGGTGCGACGGGTTTCACCGGCGTGGGCGCGGGTGTCGAGGCGGGGGTCGCGCTGGCGGGCGCGCCAGGTGTCGCGGGCTTCGCGGCTGGCGCGCTCGCGGCGATTCGTGGATCAGGCGGCGGCGCTGCGCGCTTCACCTGCACGTTCAAGGTGAACTCGTTGATGCGATCACCCGGATTGGGCTGATTGCGCGCGCCGGGTGGAACAGCCGATGCAGGCATGGGAACGAGCTTGATCTCGACGAGCTCGGGCTGCGCAACCCACGGCGAAGCGTCGATGTTTCGCATCAGCGTCGACACGCGTGCGTTCGATTGCGCGTAGCCGACGACGGTAACCTTGGTGCCGACCTGCTTGATCGAGCGTAGATAAATGCCGTCGGGAAGCTGTCGCACCAGCTGATCGAGCAAATGAACCGCTTCGTTGCGGTTCGCCTGTAACGTTTCGACGACTTGCTTTCTCGACAGCACCTGCGCAATCTGCTCGCGGAGTTTGTCGATCTCCTTGATCTGATCGTCGAGCTTGACGATCTCGGCCTTGACGAGCGCGTTGCGGCTGTTCTGATTGTCGATCTGCGAAGCGAGCACGAAGTGCACGAGCCCGACGACGCCAAGCGACATCACGACCACAAGCACGGTCAACGAGACGAACTGGCGCTGCCGCGCAACGCGCTTCTGCTCGCGGTGCGGTAACAGGTTGATCCGGACGGCGGTGGTGTTCATTCGAGTGGTCTCCCGTCTTTTTCGATCACTCGAAGCTGCGCAGTGCAAGCCCGCAGGCGATCAAAAGCATCGGCGCTTCCTGCGCGAGCTGCCGCGGCCGGATGCGATCGCTCGTCTGCATGTTGACGAAAGGATTGGCGAGCACCGTAGCGACGCCGGCGCGCTTTGCGACCAGCTCGTCGAGACCCGGCAACATCGCGCCGCCGCCGGCGAGCACGATGTGGTCGACCTGGTTGTATTGCGTCGACGTGAAGAAGAACTGTAGCGCCCGCGTGATCTCGAGCGCCAGTGTCTCCATGAACGGCTGCAGTACGTCGTTGTCGTAGTTCTCCGGCAGGCCCTGGTTGCGCTTCGCCGACTCGGCTTCCTCGGGCGAGAGGTTGAACGCCCGCTGAATGTCCATCGTGAGCTGGTTGCCGCCGAACGCCTGGTCGCGGGAGAACAGAAACTGGTTGTTGCGGATGACGTAGAAGTGGGTGACGTGCGCGCCGATGTCGACCAGCGCGATGTTCTGGTCGCGGCCGTTGGCGGGCAGCGAAGGCGCGATCATTCGAAACGCATCCTGCGTCGCGTAAGATTCGACATCCATGACGCGCGGCTTCAGCCCCGCGGCCTCGGCGATCGCGACGCGGTCCTCGACTTTTTCCTTGCGCGAGGCAGCGATCAGCACTTCGACTTCGTCCTGGTTGTTCGGTGCGGGGCCTAGTATCTGGAAGTCGAGGTTGACCTCGTCGAGCGCGAAGGGTATGTACTGGTTGGCTTCGGCCTCGACGGTGAGTTCGAGCTCTTCCTCCTTCTGACCAGCGGGGACGATGATCTTTTTGGTGATCACCATCGCCGAAGGCAGCGCCAGCGCTACTTGGCGATTGCGGCTGTTCAGACGCTTGAAGCCACGCTTCAACGCGTCGGTTACTTGATCGAGGTTCGAGATGTTGCCGTCCTGCACCACGTCTTTGCCCAGCGGCTCGATCGCATAGCGCTCGAGGCGAAACGTGCCCTTGCCGGTTTCCGACAACTCCACCATCTTGAGCGACGTCGACGCGATGTCGATGCCGACCAGCGAGGGCGTCTTGGTCGTGAAAAGGTCGAGCGTGGAAGCAAGGTTATCGGCGATCATGGGTACGGCTTTCAGCGCGGTGCTGCGTTCGGTGTCGTCCTACGGTGCATTGCTGACAAACTACATTAAACTCGTCGATCAAGTGTCTCCAACTCCGGTTCGCGCCGACCGCCGGAATGCGCGGTGTTGCAATCGTGCCAAGCGGTGGTCGTTGTGGGCTGCTAACGCAAGTTTTATTCCCTCGTGCTAAAACGCTGGATTCTTTATCTCGGGTCCGTCTTCCTCGGCCTCGCGCTGGTGGGCGCGCTGTTGGGCGCGTTCGTCCTTGCACTTTTGTATCCTACACTGCCGCCGCTGGAAACCCTCACCGACTACCAACCGAAAATTCCGTTGCGTGTCGTTTCCGCCGA
>DATLOI010000179.1:0-2021 GCA_035536295.1 Casimicrobiaceae bacterium | reverse complement strand
AGACCGTTGTCGCACGCACGTCGGCCGAGGTTACGGCGATCGGCGTCGCGCCGGTGCCTGGCACAGAACCGAGCAAGTCGTGTGTTGTAGCGCCGATCGTGGGAAGCGACCGTGTGCTGGGATCGATAATCGTCGAGGATTACTCGCGGGAGGACGCCTTCAGCGATTCTCAAGTGCGCCTCGTCACCACCATGGGTGCGAGCATGGGCGTCGCGCTCGAAAGCGCGCGCTTGTTCGACCAATTGCAGCGTCGCACGCGCGAAACGGCAGCGCTGGCCGAAGTAGGGCGCGAGCTTTCAAGCTCGCTCGACCTCGACACGGTGCTCGATCGGATCGCGCAGCGCGCGAAAGAATTGCTCGACGCTCAGAACAGCGCGATCTTTCTTCCGAGCGAGGACAAGACGACCTACAAGGCCATCGTCGCGATCGGCGAAACCGCAAACGAAATCGCGGCAACGACGATCGAAGTGGGCCGCGGCATCATCGGCAGTCTGGTGGCGGAGAAGCGCGCCGCCTATGTCAACGACACGGCGTCCGACCAGCGCGGGCTTCGGATCGCAGGCACAAGGCCGAAAGCGGGCGAGCGGCTGATGGTTGCGCCACTGATGGCCGGCGACGACGTGAAGGGCGTCATGGCGCTGTGGCGAAACGCAGGGCGACCGTTCGATGACGCCGAGCTCGCGTTTCTAGTCGGCCTCGCGAGGCAGGCGACGGTTGCGCTGCAGAATGCACGCTTGTTCGACGAAACGCGCGAGGCGCTCGCGCGGCAAACCGCAACGGCCGAAGTGCTGCGCGTCATCAGCGAATCGCCGACCGACGTGCAACCCGTGTTCGACATCATCGCCGCGCGAGCGCTGGAGCTGTGCGGCGCGACGATCGGCGTTGTTGGCCGCTTCGACGGCGAGCGCATTCATTTGGTGACGTTCGTCGGTTTCTCCGCGGAAGCGGAAGCTGCCACGCGCGCTTACTTCCCGCGCAAGCTCGATGCTGGAACGATCATGGGCCGGGCAATTCTCGACCGCGCACCGGTGCAAATCATCGATGTACAGGCCGAGCCGGGGTACGCGCTGCGCGCAGCGAACGAGCTCGCCGGCTATCGCAGTCAACTTGCGGTGCCGCTCTTGAAAGACGGGCAACCGATCGGAGCGTTCACGATTGCCCGACCGCAAATCGGCACGTTTCCGGAATCGCAAGTTGCGTTGCTGCAGACGTTTGCCGACCAGGCCGTGATCGCGATCGAAAACGTGCGGTTGTTCAACGAAACCAAGGAAGCGCTGGAGCAGCAGACCGCGACCGCGGAAGTGCTGCAGGTCATCAGCAGCTCGGTGGCCGACGCGCAGCCGGTGTTCGACGTCATTGCCGAACGCGCGGCACGCCTGACCGGCGCCGATTACGGCATGGTGTTCACCTTCGATGGCGCGTTGATTCACGTTGCGAGCACATTCGGCGTCAACGCGCAGGGCGTGGATGCGGTCCGCAGTTTGTTTCCGATGCCGCCCGGCAATGGATCGATCACCGCGCGGGCCGTTCGCGACGGCGTTATGGCCAGTGCAGCCGACGTGTTGGCAATGAGCGACACCGAGTACCAGACGAAGGCTGTCGCGCGGTCTACCGGCTATCGTGGCGTCATGAGTGTGCCGATGGTTCGGGAAGGGCGGACCGTGGGTGCGATCACGGTCATGCGCCCCGAGGTTGGCGAGTTCGCCGGGAAGGAGATCGACCTTCTGACGACCTTCGGGAGCCAGGCCATGATCGCGATCCAGAACGCTCGGCTGTTCAACGAGGCGCAGGATGCTCGCTCTGCCGCCGAAGCCGCCAACGAAGCCAAGAGCTCGTTCTTGGCGACGATGAGCCACGAGATCCGCACGCCGATGAACGCGGTGATCGGCATGAGCGGACTTCTGCTCGACACGCCGCTTTCCGCCGAGCAGCACGATTACGCAACGACGATCCGCGATTCCGGCGATACGCTGCTCACGATCATCAACGACATCCTCGACTTTTCCAAGATCGAGGCCGGT
>DATLOI010000178.1:0-23346 GCA_035536295.1 Casimicrobiaceae bacterium | reverse complement strand
TGTTGACTTCGTCGGTATGACAGTAGGCGAGCTGGGTCGGGATCGCGAGCCGAGTGCGAGCGCCGACGTCAAGTGTCTTCTTTGTGGATTCATAGAAGTCTCCAGTTAGTTGGCGGCAACACTGATCGTTCCACGCATTCCCGCTTCGAAATGACCGGAGATGAGGCACGCGAACTCGAATTCGCCGACGCGATTGAAACGCCACACGATTTCACCGCGCTTGCCTGCGGCGACGTGGGTCATGTACGGCTCGTCGTGCTCCATCCCTGGAAACTTCCGCATCAGCGCCGCATGCTCGAGGAGTTCTGCACGCGTGCCGATCACCATCTCGTGCATCACGCGTCCGACATTGAAGAGTCGAAAGCGGACCGTCTCGCCCGCTTTAACCTTGATGACCGACGGTTCGAAGCGCATCTCGTCGGTCATTTTCATGTCGATGGTCCGGGTGACGCGCACCGGGTTGCCGGCCGTTCCGAAAGCCTTCTGCTCGGCGGGCGTCGGTTGCTTTTTCGTCGCCGGGCCATGTGCTTCGGTGCCATGCGCAAAGACCGGCGTACCCAGAACGCATACGAAGGAGGTAACGATAGTCAAGCGATTGCGTAGATGCATGTGAAAGGTCCTTCGTGGACGATTGATCAATGTTGTCCTTTGTGACCCGACGGCTTGCGCGCGGTCATCTCGATCGTGTCGCTCGACGATGGGGATGCGGTTGGCCGCATCGCCTCTTGAGGCTCACCGCTCCATTCGTAAGCCACCGTCCCTCGCGGATGCGTGAACCAGCCCGGATCGGTGTAGTCCCTGCGCTTCTGATCACGACGAATCTTGACAACGGTGAACATTCCGCCCATCTCCATCGGTCCCATCGGACCGGCACCAGTCATCATCGGCAGCGAGTTGTCCGGCAGCGGCATTTCCATCTCACCCATGTCCGCCATGCCGCGCTCACCCATCACCATGTAGTCGGGAATCAGCTTGTTGATCTGGTTCACCACGCCGCGATGATCGACACCGATCATCGTCGGCACGGTGTGTCCCATTGCGTTCATCGTGTGGTGCGCCTTGTGGCAGTGGAACGCCCAATCGCCTTCGTCGGTCGCGTCGAACTCGACCGCTCGCATCTGTCCGACGGCGATGTCAACCGTCACCTCGGGCCAGCGCGAGCCGCGCGGCGTCCAGCCGCCGTCGGTACCGGTAACTTCGAACTCGTGGCCGTGCAGATGAATCGGATGATTCGTCATCGTCAGATTGCCGATGCGTATCCGCACCCGATCGTTTTGACGCACGATCAGGTGATCGATGCCCGGGAATACGCGACTGTTGAAATTGAACAGGTTGAACTCGAGCATCGTCGAAATCTTCGGTGTCGCGCTGCCTGGCTCGATGTCGTAGTTGTTCAGCAGGAAGACGAAGTCGCGGTCGACGGGCATGAACTTCGGATCCTTCGGATGCGTGACCCACGAGCCCATCATCCCCATCGCCATCTGCACCATCTCGTCCGCGTGCGGGTGATACATGAAAGTTCCAGGCCGCTTCGCGACGAACTCGTAGACGAATGTCTTGCCGACGGGAATCTGCGGCTGCGTCAAGCCGCCGACGCCATCCATGCCGTTGGGCAGCCGTTGCCCGTGCCAATGAATCGACGTGTGCTCGGGCAGGCGGTTGGTGACGAAGATGCGCACCCGATCACCTTCGACGACTTCGATCGTCGGTCCGGGACTTTGGCCGTTGTAGCCCCACAGGTTCGCCTGCATTCCCGGTGCCATTTCGCGAACGACCGGCTCTGCGACCAGATGGAATTCCTTGACGCCGTTGTTCATTCGCCACGGCAGCGTCCAGCCGTTCAGCGTGACGACGGGGTTGTAGGGCCGGCCGTTCGGCGGAGCGAGCGGCGCTTGCGTTGACGCCTTATCCATCGAAACGAGTTCGGGCAACGCCGCGAGGCTCGCCTTGTTGACCGCGACTGCACCGAGCGCGAGCGAGCCGCCGGCGATAAATCCTCTTCGATTCATCGTGATTTCCAATATCAGTGGCCAGCACGTGCGCTGCCGGATTGCATCGCCGCTCCGCGAGTTCGCGTTGCGCCGTTTTGCGCGGCGCCGCTTTGCGCGAGATCGAAGTCCGCTTGCGCGAGCCAAAAGTCACGCAACGACTCCAGATAACCGTTGACACTTGCAACCTGCTCGCGGGAGTCGGCCAAAAGCTCGAACACGCCGATCAGCATGCCGTTGTAGCGCAGCATGTTCTCGTCCGCGATGCGCTTTCGAAGCGGCACGATCTCGTCGCGGTAATGGCGCGCGAGGTCGTATGCCGTTCGATACGCCTGGTAGCTCGCACGAACCTCGGATTGCGCAGCGAGTGCAACCTCCGCGGTGCGATGAACGCTTTGCATGTAAACCGCTTCCGCACGCGCGAGCTTCGCGTCGCCCCAGTCGAAAATCGGGATCGATATTTCGATTTCATACCCGTTCTTCCTGCGCTCGCCGGTTTCGCTTTCGTTCGCGTAGCCCGCTTCGAGCACATTGATGAAGCGCGTCGCGCGCGAGAGGCCGAGATCGGACGCCAGCGCTTCGGTGCTCCTTCGCGCGAGTTGCACGTCGAGCCGCCGATCGAGCGCCATTTGCTCGGCATTTGCAGGCTCGATCGGTGTCGCGGGCAGATCGGGCAGCCGATCGGGCAGCGTGTAGCCGAGATTCGGGCTCGAAAGCCCGAGCAATCGCGTCAAGCGTTCGCGTTCGGTGGCGGCCGCGAGTCGAGCGCGCGCGAGCTGCGCCGTCGCTTCGGCGTAGAACGCCTGCTCGCGCATGTACGCAAGCTTCGTGAAGTTGCCGACGCGCGCCATTCGCGACGCGAGCTCGGCGCTCGCTTCCGCCGCGGTGCGCACCTGCTCGAAGTACTTGACCGATTCCTGCGCGGCGACGGCGGCAACCCACGCCTTGCGCGTATCGGCGGCGAGGCGCACGACATCGGACGCCGTTTCGAGCCGCGCTGCGTCGAGCTGGCGGCCTGCGACGGTCTGCCGCAACGGCATTGTCGCAATCGCCAGCAAATTGACAATCAACACGCGCTCGATGCTTTGCGCGTCGCTGTTGCGGATGTTGCTGAAGCTGAAGACGGGATTGACAAGACGTCCGGCTTGCACGAGGTCGGCTTCGACAACACCCAGCCCCGCCAGCGATGCGCGAAGTCCCCGATTGTTAAGGATGGCCAATTGCACCGCGGCAGCGGCGCTCAACGGCTGCGTCAGCCGTTCATCCAGAGCGGTTGGCGACAACGCGGTGCTCGTGCCCGTCGTTGGTAGCGAGATCTCGTGCGCGACACGATCACCTACCAGCGTTTGAACGACCGCCTGGTCGCTGCCCGTCGTTGCGCATCCCGCCACCGCAAGTGCGGATGCGCCGGCGATCAGCAAGGTCTTTAGTCGCGACGCGCGCGTCGTATCGGCTTTCATTTCGCGTGGCCCTCGTGGCCGCCGGGACGCTTCGCGGCAGGCGAGTTTGTCGAGTTCGAAGGCGATGCGTCGTCCTTGCGCTGTTGCTTCGCACTGGGCGAAGGTCGCGATGGCATCGATGACTTCAGATGACCGCCATGTCCACCAAGCGCGCCCGCCTCTTCGTTCGCACCACGCCACGATCGCGGCTCGGGCTCTTCGAAGGCGCGATAGCCCTCGAAAGCCGAGCGGTAGGCAAGACCCGGCGTCGCCTGTTGAGCGAACGCGACGTCGCCAGACGCCGTTAACAGCACGATGGCAAGCCATCGAATCGAATTCATCATGTCCAACCCCGATGACCGATCGAAGCGATCGGTTGTGCGACGACTCGCCGGTTAGATGGCGAGCGCGATGTGGTCCGACGGGCGGACCAAAAACAGGGTCAGAGTGTTCGGGGAGGTCGCTCGAGGCCGCCGACTACGGCGTTCGGCCGCGGCGATGCGAGCGCTGGGAAGCGCTCGGAACCGGCAGGTGCGGATGCTTGGAAAACACTTGCGGCGGAAGGCAGCGGAGGGGCGGAACAAACCGCAGTGCAGAGCGTGCACGACGGCGTTGAGCTCGACCCGCCTTCGTGATCCCCTCTCTGCGTATCGGCATCGGTTGCAGGGTGCTGCACATGCTCGGCATGCTGCGCCTTAGAGTGCGAGTGAGACGCTTCGACGATGCTCGCAGGTTCCGTTGACCCCGTATGGCAGAGCATGCCGACAGCCGCCATCGCGCCTTTTACAGGCAGGATGAGAGCCATCAGCAGCAACAGCCAGATGCGCAGCTTGTTCATGGGCTCAAAAGTCTATCACGCAGCGATTCGATCGCAGGTATTGCCGAGGGTTCCGTAGGACCCGTGGCACCGACTAGCGGAGTTTTGCGACGCCGCCGCGTGTCGATCGAACGCGCCCATTCGTCGGGCGTCACTCGCTCTGCCCGGCTCGCCGACTTGTCAGACCGCAATGGCTCGCCCGCGAGCGATATACTCTTCCCTGTGAACAGACGTCGAATCCGTTTTGCGGCTTGGTTCGCCCTGCTGGCTGTTTTTCTGGCCCAGCTTGCGATAGCTGCCTATGCGTGTCCGCTGATGGAAGCAGCGCTCACACCCAGCGAGCCTCGAGTCGAAGTGCCGACACCGTGCGCCGAGATGGGCATGGCCGTCGATGAAGACGCATTCGCGCTTTGCGTCGAGCATTGCAACTCCGGGGGGCAACTCGTCGACAATCATTCGCCGGTCGCGGATGCGGCCGCGGTCCCGCTGATTCTTCCTTTCGTTGCGACATTCGTGAACGCCCCGGCTCGTGCCAGCGTCGTAGAGCCGATCCTCGCCCGAGCTACCGCACCGCCTGTCCTCGCCTCGAGCAGCCGCCTGAGGATTTGACATTCCGAGATCGTGGCCCGGCGGCGCGTGATGCGCCGCGCGGTTCGTAGCCGTTCGACCTCGGGATTGCTCATGTTCTCTTATCTTGCATTGCATTCGCTGCGCGGCGCGTCGATCACGCTCGCCGTCTTATTCGTTGCGGGAGGCTTAAGTGCACAACCGCTGACGTTCGCCGAGGCTCTGCGCCTCGCCGAATCGAGAGCGCCGACCCTCGCCGCAGCGTTCGCCGCCGCTCGCGGTGCGCGAGAGTTGGCGGCGGCGGCGGGCCAATTACCCGATCCCGTGCTCCGCGCCGGCGTCGACAACTTGCCGGTCAACGGACCCGAGGCGTTTTCGCTGGAGCGTGACTTCATGACGATGCGTCGCATCGGGGTGACGCAGGAATACGTGTCGACTGCCAAGCGCGCGACACGACTGGAACGAGGCGAGCGCGAGGCACGCCGATTCGAAGCCGAAGCTGCGATGTCGCGCGCGGAAGCTAGAACCGACGTAGCCACTGCGTGGTACGAGCGGCTTTACGCGCGCCGCAGCGAGCAACTGCTGCAATCACTGGTCGACGAGATCGCGATGCAACAGCGAGCAGTCGAAGCGCAGTTGGCGAGCGGCAAGACTTCCGCATCCGATGTTCTGATGTCGCGAGCAGTGATCGTTCAAGCGCAAGACCGCGTTCTCGTCGCGCGCAGGCAACAACAGATCGCCACCGCGCGTCTTGCACGCTGGCTGGGCGATGACGCCAATCGGGCGCCGGTGGACGACTCGGCGCCACCGCGCAATGCGGACATCGCAGCGCTCGCAGAGCACGACGTGCACGACCTCCCACATCTTCGGGTGCTGTTGCGTCAACTCGAAGTCGCCGAAGCCGACATCGAGATGGCGCGGCAAAACCGAAGCCCGAACTGGAGCTGGGAAGCCTCGTACGCCCAGCGCGGCAGCGCGTACTCCAGCATGATTTCAGTGGGTGTTTCGATCCCTTTGCCGATCGCCCGCGCGCAGCGGCAAGACCGGGAAGTCGAGGCTCGCCTGGCACAGCGCGATCAAGCGCGTGAGCTACTGGAAGACGCGCGACGGCGTCATCAAGCCGAGTTCAACGCAGCGCGCGTCGAATTGCAGGCATTGCGGGAGCGGCAGCAAACGCTCGAAGCAGCGTTGCTCCCGTTGACTCGACAGCGAATCGATTCGGTGCTGGCGGGCTATCGTGGCGGACGCGAGAACCTGTCCAGCGTCCTCGACGCGCGTCGCGCGGAGGTCGATGCGCGCCTCTCGATCCTCGAGCTCGAACGCGATGCCGCGCGCTTGTGGGCACAGCTTCGTCATACCTATTTCGAAGGTGACGCGCTACCGGCGCCGATCGCGCGAGGAGCAAAGCCATGAAGCGCGCACGCTTTGGCGGAATGATTGTGGCGATCGTGACGGCGCTCATCGTCTACGGCGCCTACCAATTCGGAATGAAACGCGGAATGACGATGACCGCGGTGGCGCCAGCAAGTTCGGGAACGAATGCAACCGCTCAAAGCAGCGAGCGCAACGTGCTCTATTGGCACGATCCGATGGTGCCGGGTCGACGCTTCGACAAGCCGGGCAAGTCGCCTTTCATGGACATGCAGCTGGTACCTGTCTACGCGGATGCAGCGCAAGGGAGTGGCGTCAGCGTGAGCCCCGAGATGACGCAAAACCTCGGCATTCGCACCGCGACGGTTCGCAGAGGCGTTGCGCAATCGAGCATCGAAGCGGTCGGAACGGTGATGCAGAACGAGCGTGCAACGGTTGTCGTACAGTCGCGAGCGACAGGCTACGTCGAAAGGCTTTTCGTTCGCGCAACGCTGGATTCGGTTGCGCGCGGCCAGCCGCTGGTAACGATTTTCGTGCCCGACTGGAGCGGCGCGCTGACCGAATACCTGGGTCTTCGCAACGCGAATATCGATGCGGGGATCGTGTCTGCAGCGCGCGAGCGTCTGCGCCTGATGTCGATTCCCGACGACATCGTCACGCGCTCGGAGCGGGACGGCATCGCGCAGTCGCGCTTCACATTGACGGCGCCGACATCGGGCGTGATCGCCGAGCTCGGTGTGCGCGAAGGCGTCATGGTGCAACCCGGGATGGCGCTGTTTCGCATCGCCGATCTGTCGAGCGTGTGGATCGAAGCGAACATTCCCGAGGCGCAGGCGGCAGCAGTGCGTGGGGGCGCGCAGGCAGAAGCAAAGTCCGATGCCTATCCCGGGCGCACGTTTGTCGGCAAAGTCGATGCAGTCCTGCCGCAACTCGACGTCGCCACGCGCACGCTTCGCGCTCGCGTCGAGGTTCGCAATCCGCAAACGACGCTGAAGCCCGGCATGTTCGTGAGCGTGACGTTCAAAACCTCGGCGGACGAGCCGGTGTTGCTCGTGCCGCAGGAAGCAGTGATCGCGACGGGCAAGCGCAACGTTGTGATCGTGGCGGGAGAGGACAATCGCTTCGCGCCAGTCGACGTGACGTTGGGGCGCCCTGCCGGAGCGGATGTCGAAGTGAAAAAGGGGCTCGTCGAAGGGCAGCGTGTCGTCACGTCGGGCCAGTTTCTCATCGACTCGGAGGCAAGTCTCAAATCGACGCTATCGCGTCTCGAATCTGCTGCGCCTGCAAGTGCATCGATTAGCGCGAGTTCCGGCGCATATCAAGGCGAAGGCCGCGTGGAGAAAGTCGGCAGCGAAGAAGTCACGCTCTCCCACGAGCCGATTCCCGCGCTCAAGTGGCCGTCGATGACGATGGGTTTCAAGGCCCCGGCCACAGGCCTGCCGAAGGACGTGAAAGCAGGGGATCGGGTGCGCTTCGAGTTCGTCGAAAGCGACGGCGCCTATCGGCTGACGCGCATCGAGCGCTCGCAAGGCGGGAAGTAAGTCATGGTCGCCAAGCTGATCCGTTGGTCGATCGCGAACCGTTTCATCGTGCTTGTCGTGACGGGCATCGTGGTCGCATGGGGAATATGGGCGTTGCAACGCACGCCTCTCGACGCGCTTCCCGATCTCTCCGACACGCAGGTCATCGTTCGCACGCAATACCCTGGACAAGCGCCGCAGATCGTCGAAGATCAAGTCACCTATCCGCTGGCAACGACGATGATGTCGGTGCCGGGTGCGAAGAACGTGCGTGGTTACTCGTTCTTCGGCGATTCGTTCGTCTATGTGCTGTTTCAGGACGGAACCGATTTGTATTGGGCGCGTTCGCGCGTGCTCGAATATCTGAATCAGGTGCAGGGACGCTTGCCGCGCGGCGCAACGGCAGCACTCGGGCCGGATGCAACCGGCGTGGGCTGGATCTTCGAGTACGCGTTGGTCGATCGCACCGGGCAACACGACCTCGGCCAGTTGCGAGCGCTGCAGGATTGGTTTCTCAAATATGAATTGAAGTCGATTCCCGACGTCGCCGAAGTCGCCAGCGTAGGCGGGATGGTGCGTCAATACCAGATCGTGCTCGATCCCGAGCGGCTGCGAAGCTATTCGTTGCCGCACACGCGGGTCGTGGCGGCAATCCAGAAAGCCAATCAGGAGACCGGCGGTTCGGTGGTGGAGCTTGCCGAAGCGGAATACATGATCCGCGCGCGCGGCTATCTCACCGGGCTGGCCGACTTTCGCAGTATCCCGCTGATCACCAACGATGCGGGTGTCGTCGTGCGGCTTGGCGACGTGGCGACGATTCAAATGGGTCCCGAGACACGTCGCGGCATCGCGGAGTTGAACGGAGAAGGCGAGGTTGCGGGCGGTGTCGTCATCATGCGAAGCGGCCGCAACGCCTTATCGACGATCGCCGCGGTGAAAGCCAAGCTCGAAGCGTTGAAGCCCGGTTTGCCGCCGGGTGTCGAAGTGATCACGACGTACGATCGCTCGCAATTGATCGCGCGCGCGGTGGAAAATCTTCGCGATCGGCTCGTCGAAGAATTCGTCGTCGTGGCGCTCGTGTGTGCACTATTTCTGTTGCATTTGCGCTCGGCATTTGTCGCCGTGGTTGCGTTGCCTATTGGCATTCTCGCTGCGTTCATCGTCATGTATTACCAGGGCGTTAATGCGAACATCATGTCGCTCGGTGGCCTCGCGATTGCCGTGGGCGCGATGGTGGATGCCGCGGTCGTAATGATCGAGAACGCGCACAAGCATCTCGAAGCATTTCACCGCGATCATCCGAATGAAACGCCTTCCATCGAACGGCGCTGGTCGATCATTGCCGATGCCGCGGTGGAAGTGGGACCGGCACTGTTCTTTTCACTGCTCGTCATCACGCTGTCGTTCGTTCCGGTGTTCGCGCTCGAGGCACAAGAGGGGCGACTGTTTGCTCCGCTTGCCTTCACCAAGACATATGCGATGGCCGCGGCCGCGGGCGTGTCGGTCACTCTCGTGCCCGTGCTGATGGGTTACCTGATTCGCGGCCGGATTCCCGATGAGTCGCGCAACCCCTTGAACCGCGCGCTGATCGCCGCGTACGGGCCGATGCTACGACTCGTGTTGCGTTTTCCGGTCATGACAATCGTCGTTGCGCTCGTCGTCATGGGAAGCGCAGCTATTCCCCTGACGCGTCTTGGAGGCGAATTCATTCCACCACTCGATGAAGGCGATCTTCTCTATATGCCTTCGGCGCTTCCCGGCATTTCGACTGCCAAAGCAGCCGAGTTGCTGCAAATCACCGATCGGCTGATCCGTACCGTGCCCGAAGTCGCTAGCGTGTTCGGCAAAGCAGGGCGCGCAGAAACTGCAACCGATCCCGCACCGCTCGAGATGCTGGAAACGACAATCCAGTTCAAGCCCCGCGATCAATGGCGCGCAGGAATGACGATGGAGCGGCTGACCGAAGAGCTCGACAACGTCGTACGTGTGCCCGGGCTGTCGAACCTGTGGATTCCCCCCATTCGCAATCGGATCGACATGCTTGCGACCGGGATCAAGAGTCCGGTCGGCGTGAAGGTTGCGGGCGCGAGCCTTGCGGAGATCGATCGCGTGGCAGCGCAAGTCGAGGCGATCGTAAAGGACGTGCCCGGCGTTACGTCGGCGCTTGCAGAACGCTTGGAGGGTGGTCGCTACATCGAAGTCATCCCCGATCGCATGACCGCCGGCCGCTATGGTCTTCAGGTCGCGGATATTCAATCGGTCGTCGCATCGGCGATCGGCGGCGAGAATGTCGGCGAGACGATCGAGAACCGACAGAGGTTTCCGATCAACGTTCGCTACCCGCGCGAGTACCGCGACTCGCTCGAGCGTTTGCGTGCGTTACCAATCGTCACCGAACGCGGTGCTCAGATACGCCTGGGCGACGTGGCGAAACTCGAAATTCGCGACGGTCCGCCGATGCTGAAGAGCGAGAACGGTCGATTGTCGGGTTGGGTTTACGTCGATCTCAGAGGACGCGACCTTCGCTCGGCCGTCAACGAGATGCAGCAGCGCGTATCGCAACAGGTTGAATTGCCGCCCGGCTACTCGATCTCGTGGTCGGGGCAATTCGAGTACCTGGAACGCGCGACGCAACGGCTGAAAATAATCGTGCCGGCGACGTTGGCAGCGATCTTCCTGTTGTTGTTCCTGGCATTTCGCCGCGCCGGCGAAGCTCTGCTGATCATGTGCGCAGTGCCCTTTGCACTCGCAGGCGGATTCTGGTTTATCTGGCTGCTTGGGCACAACATGTCGGTGGCAAGTGCCGTGGGTTTCATCGCGCTTGCCGGGGTCGCCGCGGAATTCGGCGTCGTGATGCTGGTCTATCTCAAGAATGCCTGGGATCGACGCATGCGGACAGGCGTGCACGCCTCGGAAGCGTCATTGCGCCAAGCGATCGAAGAAGGCGCTGCGCTTCGCTTGCGTCCCAAGGCGATGACGGTTGCCGTGATCATCGCCGGCCTGCTACCGATCATGTGGGGTGAGGGGACGGGCTCGGAGGTAATGCAGCGGATCGCAGCGCCGATGGTGGGCGGAATGGTCACAGCGCCTGTTTTGTCGTTGTTCGTGATTCCCGCAGCGTGGCTTTTGATGATGCGGCGGACGCTTGGACGACGAGCGGCTGCGGCCCCAGTAGACGTCGACGTGATGCCGATCAACTCAATACAGCAACGAGGAGCGTTGTCATGATGGTGATAGCCGCAGTAACGCTAGTTATCGCAGGTCTTGCGTCCCCAGTCGCTCTTTTGGCTCAAGACATGAGGATGAAGGAAGTGCCTGCCGCATCCACGACGAAGGATGCTTCGCACACGACGACCGGCACGGTGAAGAAGGTGGATTCGACCAGGGGAATGGTCACGCTGGATCATGCACCAGTTGCCAGCATGAAATGGCCGGCGATGACGATGGAGTTCGAAGTCGCGGACAAGAAGATGCTGGATGACTTGAAAGCAGGATCATCCGTGCAAGTCCGATTTCGCGAGAAGTCGAAGGGAAAGTACGTGATTACGGAGTTGAAGCGATAGCTTGTCAAACATCAGCAAGCGATCGTCGTCTTGCAATAGCTCGTAAGCTCGTGCACCACGGTCGCATCGCCGACGCGCGCCTTCGCCTTCTGCGGACCGTATTCGAAGCCGAGCTTCACTTCGTATTTCGCGAAGAACGCGTCGAATTGCTCCGCCCCAATCGTTCCTAGCGCGTAAAGCTCGTCAGTCGCAGCGTCGTGTTCGAGCAAAATGCCGGCGAGCGGTTGCGGGGCGGGCCCCGACACCACGCGAGCACCGCGCGATGGATCGTAAACGCTGTGATCGGCGCAGCAATGGATCACCTTGCCATCGGAGGTCGTCGAACGATCTTTTTGATAGCGTATGAACGAAACCTCGCGCGTTGGATAGGCGAGCTTGTGCGCGCAGATTGCCGAGAACGCGACGAGTGATCTTTCAGGACCGACACCGCCGTTCCACGCGTAGCTCCTGCCGTCTTCACGCGTCAACGATGCCTGCGAAGTTGCTCGTGGCAGCTTCAGCAAGAAGCAAGGCGTTGCGGCATAGGGATATTGGAAAACATAGTTGGTCTCCGCCGCGATCGCCTTCGATCGCAACGGTCGGCCGTGGATGTCGATGAGGCGCGTTCGCGTGTAGAGCTTCGGTGGTGCATCGCTCTGCGCGAGCGCTCCCAGCGAGGCAACGCCAGACAATACTGCACACGATCCCAAAAACGAGCGTCGTTTCATGGCATCGACCCCTAAGCTGCGATCAACTCGCGCACATGCTCGGCTGCGCTACGTCCCAGTGCACCCAACGCGTAGCCGCCTTCGAGCGACGACACAATGCGTCCTTTGCCGTGATTTTTCGCGACGCCGATCAACTCGCGCGTCACCCACGCGAAATCGGCGTCGAGAAAATCGAGATTCGCAAGGGGATCCTCGCGGTGCGCATCGAATCCAGCAGATATCACGATCAACTCGGGGCGAAACTTGTCAAGTGCAGGCAACCAGCGCTCGCGCACCGCTTTTTGAAACGCCATGCTCCCGCTTCCCGGCGCGAGCGGAATGTTGACCATGTTGGGACCGAGCGGCTTCGTTCCCGAATACGGATACAGCGGATGCTGGAACGTCGAGACCATCAACACGCGCGGGTCGTTCGCGAATATCTCTTCGGTGCCATTGCCGTGATGCACGTCGAAATCGATGACGGCGATGCGGTCCAGAGCGTGCGCCTCCAGCGCGTGCGCGATGCCGACAGCGACATTGTTGAACAAGCAAAAGCCCATCGCGCGACGACGCTCGGCATGGTGCCCCGGTGGCCTCACAGCACAAAATGCATTCGCATGTTGACCTCCGACGACGAGATCCACCGCAAGCACCACGGCACCTGCGGCATGTCGCGCCGCTGTCAGCGATTGTGGACATAACGCCGTATCGGGATCGAGATACGCAAGCCCCGTCGACGGCGAGGCCGCTTCGATCTGATCGATGTATGCGCGGCCATGCACGCGCTCTAGTTGCTCACGCGTGGCCGCCGGCGCACGATGATGCTCGAGCTTGGCGTCGAGACCGACCGCGGCCAGGCGCTCGCCGATCGCCGTCAGTCGCTCGGGGCATTCAGGGTGATACGAACCCATCTCGTGCAGCAGGAACGAGGGATGGGTGATGTAGGCTGTCGACATGTGGTAAAGCGCGTGGTAGCCGCCGAACGGAGTTTAACCCGTGCCGATCGGCACTGACACGGCTTCGCCCCTTGGTTACATTCGCAGGACCCATGACCGTTCGTCCGGCCTCCTTAAACGTCCCGCTTGCCGCGCGACTTGCCAACGTCGTGCAGCAGCTTTCGCGCATCGTCGTCGGTAAATCCGACGTCATCGAGCTCGCCCTCGCCTGCCTGCTGGCGCGTGGACACCTGTTGATCGAGGACATTCCGGGGGTGGGCAAATCGACACTCGCGCAAGCGCTTGCCGCAACGCTCGGCTTGCGCTATGCGCGCGTGCAATTCACGAGCGACCTGTTACCCGCGGACGTGCTCGGCGTCTCGGTGTACGACGAGCGTGCTGCGGCGTTCCGTTTCCATCCCGGCCCCATCTTCCAATCGGTCGTCCTCGCCGACGAGATCAATCGTGCACCGCCGAAAACGCAGAGTGCATTGCTCGAAGCGATGGAGGAACGCCAGGTTTCGCTCGACGGCCAGACGCGCAAGCTTCCCGAGCCGTTCTTCGTCATCGCAACGCAAAATCCTGTCGAGCAGATCGGTGCTTATCCGCTTCCCGAATCACAACTCGATCGCTTCCTGATGTCGATCGAGCTCGGTTATCCCGATCCTGCCGCCGAGCGCGAACTTCTGGCCGGAGGCGATCGGCGCGCACAGATCGCCGAATTGCCGGCGCTGTGCGATGCCGCGACGCTCGTCGACTGGCAGCGCGAAGCGAGTGCAGTGCATGTCGCTCCAGCTTTGCTCGATTACGTTCAAGCCCTGATCGCGGCCACGCGTTCAGGCGGCGGAGCAGATGCCGGTGCGCGACGCGGTCTTTCGCCGCGGGCCGGATTGATGCTCGTAGCGGCAGCGCGCGCGCATGCGCTGTTCGCGGGTCGACCGATGGTGCTTCCCGAAGACGTGCAACGCGTGTTTGCTCCGGTCGCAGGACATCGTCTCGCCGGCGGCGCGCGCGCAGGTGCCGTGCAGGCGCAGTCGGTCATCCGCGCAGTCGCGTTGCCGTAACGTTTAACGATGATCGCGTCACTGCGCCGCGCCGTGCCGCTCGTGCGGTGGCGACAGCGCATCTTCCGCCATGCGCCCGCTGATGGCGCCGGCGTCACGCTTTCGCACTCGCGCATCTACATCCTCCCAACGCGCCGCGGCGTTGCGTTGATCGCAACGATCGCGACGATGCTCGTCACCTCGCTCAACTACGGCTTGTCACTCGGCTTTCTCGCCACGTTTCTCCTGACCGGTGTCGTCGGCGCAGCTTTGCTGCACACATTCCGCAATCTGTCCGGACTCACCGTGCGACCGGGCAGCGCGGGTGAGACGTTCGCGGGCGGTCGCGTGCAGTTCACGATCGCGATGCTGGGTGGGCGGCGCACGCGCGCTGCAGTTACGATCACGCCGCGCGATGGCAGCACGCATTGCGTCGACGTCGACGCGGAAACGTTGACGTCCGTCACATTCGATCTCGATGCGAGCGTGCGCGGTCGCGTACCGCTCGGTCGCATCACGATTGCGTCCGACTATCCGCTCGGCCTTTGGCGCGGCTGGGCGTACGCGCATTTTGCGACGGCAGGCATCGCGTATCCGGCACCCGAACGCGGCGCGCCGCCTCTGCCTGCAAGTGCACCCGGTTCCGAGGCGCGCGCTCACGTTAACGCGGATGACACCGATCTTGCCGGCGTGCGCGAATATCAGCACGGTGATCCATTGCAGCGCGTTGCCTGGAAAGCCGTTGCGCGCGGCGCGGGCTGGTACACCAAAGCCTTCGACGGCTCGAGCGGTGGTGGCCCGGTCTCGCTCGATTTTTCCCAGATGGGCGCGCTCGACGTTGAGCAGCGGCTGTCGCGACTGGCCGCCTGGGTTCTCACGTGCGAGCGCATCAATCGCGCATTTTCGCTCGCGCTACCCGGCACGCGCATCGCAACGGGACAAGGACGCGAGCATCGACGCAACGTGCTCACCGCGCTCGCCGAGTTCACGCAATGACGCTCGCTCGCATGTTTCGACGGCGCGAGCGTCCCGCCGCCCCACTGCTGACGCCGTTGCAGCTCCGCTGGTTGGCCGCGTTGCTCGTGTGCGCGCAACTTCCGCAAGCGCTCGACGTTCCGATCTGGGTCGCCGTATTCGGGTGTGCGCTGGTGCTCGTGCGCGTGTGGCTCGTGTCACGCGATTCGACAACGCGAAGCCCCGCGCGCATTCCTTCGTGGACGCTCGTGATCTTCGCGATCGCGACCGCATGGCTGATCCGAAGCTCGTATGGACAACTGGTTGGACGCGATCCGTCCGTTGCGTTCCTGTATGTGCTGGTCGGAATCAAGTTCCTCGAATCGCGGACACTGCGCGACGGCACGCTGCTCGTGTGTCTCGCGGCATTTCTCACGATCACTCCGTTTCTGTTTCGGCAAACCCCGGTGTCGGCGCTCGCGATGCTTCCCGCATTGTTGACGCTGACCGGTGCGCTCGCCGCATTGTCGGCGCGCACCAGCACTTCGCGATTGATCGCCTCGCCGCGCACTGCGGTCGCGCTTGGCGGCAAGCTGATCGTGCAGGGACTGCCGCTGGCCGCGATGCTGTTTCTTCTGTTTCCCCGGCTTGCTGCTCCCTTGTGGGGACTGCCGCATGCATCGCGCGCAACGACCGGGCTTTCCGACACGATGGCGCCGGGGATGATTGCGGAATTGACGCAGGAAGACGACGTTGCGCTGCGCGCCGACTTCAACGGCAGCCCTCCTCCGCAGGCGCAACGCTACTGGCGTGGCCCGGTGCTCACGCGCTTCGATGGCGCAACGTGGAGCACGAACTACCTTCGTCTCGACGGTGTGCTCGTGCCGTCGAAGGGACCGGCGATCGCCTACACGGTGACGCTCGAGCCGAACGAGCGACCCTGGCTTTTTGCGCTCGAGCTGCCGAGTGCGCTGCCGCGAGTTGCCGATGGCAGCACCACCGTAGAAGTCACGCTCACGCGCGATCAACAATTGATGCTGCGCCGACCGGTAGGCCAGGTGATGCGCTACAGCGCGACATCATCGCTTCGGGACGATCATCCCGCCAACGCACGTGATTTCGCCGAGAACCTGCGGCTTCCTGCGGACGCGAATCCACGCACGCGCGAGCTCGCGCGCGAGTTACGCGCGACTCATCGCGACGATCGTCGCTATGTCGCCGCCATCCTCGAAAAGTTTCGCAACGAGGACTACACCTATACGCTGGCGCCTGGCGTCGTGCACCGCACCGATCCCGTCGATGGCTTCCTCTTCGATTCGCGTCGCGGCTTTTGCGAGCATTACGCAAGTGCATTTGCCGTGCTTCTGCGTGCCGCAGGAATTCCCGCACGGATCGTCACCGGCTATCAGGGTGGCGAGGTCAATCCGCGCGGCAATTATCTGATCGTGCGCCAATCCGACGCGCACGCGTGGGTCGAGGCGATCGTCGATGGCGCGTGGCAGCGGTTCGATCCGACCGGCGCCGTGTCGCCGCTTCGCATCGAGTCGGGAATCTCGCGCGCGCTTCCCGATGCCTACGAGTTGCCGCTTTTTTCGCGGTTGCAGGGAGGCTGGCTCAAGGATGCGCAGTGGCTGGTCGACTCGATGAATCATGCGTGGCGTCGCCATCTGATCGGCTTTAATCGCGATCGCCAGCATGCACTCTTAGAAGCGCTCCATCTCGACCCTGCGCGGCCGTGGCAGGCGGCGGGCTTCGTCATCGGGGGAATTGCGCTATGGATGCTGTCAACGCTCGCCTGGCTCACGTGGCGTCGCACGAAGAGCGAGCGCGCTGCGTTGCTGTGGAGTGCCGTGTGCACGCGACTTGCGCGTGCGGGACTTCCACGCGAATCGCACGAAGGCCCGCTCGCGTTCTCGTCACGCGCGAGCCGCCGCTGGCCCGACTATGCAATTGCCTTTTCGGCGATCGGCGAATCGTATGCGAAGCTCAAGTACGGCGCGATCGCTCAGCGCGAGCGCGACGCGCTGTTGGCGACGCTCGAGCGGGCGGCGGAGGTGTTGCCTGCGGCGGCGACGCTTCGCAGCGCCAGCGCCGTTTAGCGCATCAGGCTGGCGGCAGAAACTTCAGCGGATCCATCGGTCGCCCCAGCCGCCGAATTTCGAAGTGCAGTTTCACCTGCTCGGCGTCGGTCGAGCCCATTTCCGCGATCTTCTGTCCGCGCGCGACTTGCTGACCTTCCTTGACCAGGATTTCGCGGTTGTGCGCGTACGCGGAAAGGTAGGTCTTGTTGTGCTTGATGATGACGAGCTTGCCGTAACCGCGCAGCCCCGATCCCGCATACACGACGCGGCCGGGCGCGCTGGCAACGATCGCCTGCCCTGCCGTGCCGGCAATGTCGATCCCCTTGAGATTCGCCGTGTCGGAAAAGCCGGTGACGAGCTTGCCTTTCGCCGGCCAGATCCAATCGACGTCACCATCACCGTCGTCGGCCGCGCTTCCAAGCGGCGGTGTTGTCGGTTGAGGCGCAGACTTCTCGACCACCGGCGGTGGCGTAGGCGCAGGTTGCGACCTCTCGACAGGCGGCGGTGCAGCAGGAGGCGGAGTCGCCGGCCGAGTCGGCTCGGCCCGAGCGATCTGGACCTCACCGCCCGACTTTGCCATCTCCTGGGCGAGCCGCTCGGAATAGGGCTCCTTGATGGCACGCGGTTGCGACTTGTGCGTATCGGTGTGGCGTGCACTTGGCGCGCTCACTTGCGGCGCGGGCGCTACCGCAGGCGGCGCTGCCGATGCAGACGCACGCGCTTCACTCACCGGCGGTGCGCTGCGAAGCGGTGTCACCTGGACGCCTGCGTTGCCATTGGGGCGTAACGCGAGGGGACCTTCAGCGGGATTGGACAGGCGCAACACGTCGCCAATGCGAATCAGGTTGGGATTCTCGATCCCGTTCCAGGCAGCGAGCTCGCGATAATCGAGTCCGTATTCGAGCGCAATCGCGTGCAGCGTATCCCCTCTTTTAACCGTATACGTCGGCGGGCGCCAGTCAGGCTCGGGCGCGCGCGGCGTGGGAATCGGCACCGGTGCGGACGGCACAGCCACGGGAGCCGGCACCCGCGTTGGCGCCGCGCTACGCTCCTCGACGGGCGCACGGCCGCGCGTTGCGCATGCGACCAAGGTGATCGCCAGCGCGATCGCGGTGCCGCGCATGACACAACGAGCAAGGCGCGAACGATTCGGCATCGCGCTATGGACCACTGACAGGACGAAGTAGTTCACGCACGCCCCGGCAGCAATGGCACGAAACGGACAGGGTCGAGCTTCTGCTCCTTGATTCCGTCCGCGGTCTTGTCGAGCACAGTCAACCTTTGCACACCGCGCTCCATGTCGTCACTGCCAGACAGCGGCAGCACCATGCGTCCGCCGATGTTCAGATATGTGAGCAATGACTGCGGCACGTGTGTCGCACCCGCAGTAACCACGATCGCATCGACTTTTAGATCCTCTCCCAAATCCGCGCTACCGTCGCCGTGCTTCAAGCGCACGTTGTTGACACGCAGCGAGGTGAGATTGCGCCGCGCTTTGGCGACAAGCGCGCTGATGCGCTCCACCGTGTAAACGGTCTTGGCGATGTGCGCAAGCACGGCGGTCTGATAGCCGCATCCGGTGCCGATCTCGAGCACGCTGTCAAGATCGCGGCCGTTGCGGGCAAGCTCGGTCATGCGTGCGACCACCCACGGTTGCGAGATCGTCTGTCCGCTTCCGATCGGCAACGGAGTGTTTTCGTACGCACGAATCGCCAGCGCCTCGTCGACGAAAATGTGACGCGGCACCGCATTCATCGCGGAGAGCACGACTTCGTCGCGAATGCCATCGCTGCGCAGCCGCTCGATCATGCGAGCGCGCGTGCGCGACGACGTCATGCCGATACCATCGAAGCGACCCGTCGCGCTCATGCATCAGCGCTCGAGCCAGCCGACGACATCGCGCATCTGATCGCGATTGGTGAGATCGATCTGCAGTGGCGTCACCGAGACGAATCCGTGCTCCGCTGCGTGGAAGTCCGTCCCCTCACCGGCTTCGGCCGCGGCACCGGCGGGACCGATCCAGTAGACGGTCTCGCCGCGCGGATTCTTCATGGGAATGACGTCCTCTGCCTTGTGCCGCCGACCCAGCCGCGTCACTTTCACGCCCCTTAGATTGGCTGCGGGTGCATCGGGGACGTTGACATTCAACAGCCAGCGGCCGGCCGGCGCTCGCGCGTGACGCTCGACGAGCTCCAGCGCCACGCCCCCGGCGGTATCGAAATGCTCGCCTGCCTTGCTTGCAAGCGAGATGGCGATGGCAGGAATGCCCAGCAGATAACCCTCGGTGGCGGCAGCGACCGTGCCCGAATAGATCGTATCGTCGCCCATGTTCGCGCCGAGATTGATGCCCGATACCACCATGTCGGGCAGCCAGTCCAAAAGGCCGGTGACCGCCAAATGAACGCAGTCAGTGGGCGTGCCGTTGACGAACAGGAAGCCGTTCGGGGCACGCCGCACCATCAACGGACGGTCGAGCGTAAGCGAATTCGACGCGCCGCTGCGATCACGCTCGGGTGCGACGACAGTGACTTCGTGACGCTGGCCAAGCACCGCTGCCAGGTGCTCGATTCCCGGTGAGAAATAGCCGTCGTCGTTGGAGATGAGAATGCGCATTGGAACGCGCTCAAGCGCTGCGCGTATCGATTATAGCGAACCTATAATCGATGCATGGACACTTCGAGCTGGCGCGCCTCTTCGACGCACTGCGCATGAGGGGTTCGCGCCGAGCGCTGGCGGGTGGCGCGGTGCTCCTCGCGGCGATCGCCGCTTTGCCCGTCGTCGCGGTCGTCGCGCGTGGCATCGCACCCGGTGCGGGCGACACGTGGTCGCATCTCGCCTCGACGTTGCTGCCGACCTATGTCGCGAACACGCTCGCGCTATTCATGCTCGTGGGCGTTGGCGCGGGGGTTGGCGGAACGGTCACGGCGTGGCTCATCGCACACCGCCGCTTCCCCGGATCGAGGCTGTTCGATTGGGCATTGCTGCTTCCGCTCGCGATGCCCACGTACGTGATGGCGTACGCGTACACCGACTTTTTGCAATTCGCGGGACCGTTGCAAGGCTGGCTTCGCGCGACGCTCGGCTGGTCGCGTGGCGATTACTGGTTTCCCGATGTGCGAACGCTGGGCGGCGCGGCGACGATGTTCGTCTTCTCGCTGTACCCGTACGTCTACTTGCTCGCGCGAACCGCATTCCTCGAGCGGCCGCCGACGCTCGTCGAAGCTGCGCATACGCTTGGACTTTCACGCGCAAGTGCGTTCTGGCGCGTCGAGTTGCCGCTGGCGCGTCCGGCGATCGCGGGTGGCATCGCGCTCGCATTGATGGAGACGCTCGCCGATTACGGAACGGTCGCTTACTTCGCGATCGACACATTCACGACCGGCATCTATCGCGCGTGGTTCTCGCTAGGCGATCGCGCAGCGGCGGCTCAACTCGCAACGTCGTTGCTCGGGTTTGTCGTCGCAGCGGTGGCGATCGAGCGCCATTCGCGACGCTTCACGCGTGTTGCGGGTGGCACCAGAAGTCGCAGCGACCCGCCCGTGCGGCCCAGGCTCGAAGGCGTGCGCGCGTGGCTCGCAGCGGCGCTCTGCGCGATCGCTCTCGGCGTCGGCTTTGTGATTCCGGTCGTGCTCCTGCTGCGCTTGCTCTTGGCGAACGAAGCAATTGATATGTCGCGCTTTGCCTGGTGGGCCTGGAACAGCGTGCGCGTGGCGGCATTGGGCAGCGCTATTGCCGTCGCCGCCGCCGTGTTGATCGCGTACGCGTCACGCCTCGCACCAGGCGTGCTGACGCGTTCGACGGCACAGTTGTTGAACCTCGGTTACGCGGTGCCAGGAACAGTGCTCGCGGTTGGCGTGCTATTGCCGCTTGGGACGCTCGACAATGCGATCGCCGAGGCGCTGCGCAGCGCGTTCGGCGTGAATCCGGGACTGTTGCTGACAGGAAGCGTGGTCGCGCTGCTCTACGCGTACCTGGTGCGTTACTTCGCCGTCGCGAGCAATGGAATCGAGCCCGGCTTCGCGCGCATAACGCCGGCAATGGACGCAGCGGCGCGAAGCCTCGGCACCGGCACGTTCGAGATGCTTCTACGTGTGCATGGACCGCTGCTGGCGCGAAGTCTCGCAGCGGCGTTCCTGCTCGTGTTCGTGGACGTGATGAAGGAGTTGCCTGCGACACTCGTGCTGCGACCGTTCAACTTCGACACGCTTGCCACCCAGACTTATCAATTCGCCCGCGACGAGCGGCTCCCCGAAGCCGCACTGCCGTCGCTTGCGATCGTGCTGGTGGGACTTCTGCCGATCGTGTTGTTGGCACGCTCGGCGCGTCGCAGCGCGGCGACCACGCGGGCGATGGCTCCGGCCGTGTAGAAAAAAGCGGGCGCGATGGACGCGCCCGATCCGGAATTCCTTGGCGAGTTTTATCGCCAGCCGACGCGGTCGGCTATTTTTTGCGCAGCAGCGGTGTTCTTCCCCAGATCGGCGATTGACAGCGGATCCGCCTTGAAGCTTCCCATCGCATCGAGTGCAGGGTTCTTGAGCTTGACGCTTTTCACTGCCGGCCATTCGTTGTTGCCGTCGGCGAAATAGATCTGCGCCTGGTCGCTGGCGAGATATTCGAGAAAGCGAATCGCATTGTCGCGATGCGGTGCGTTTTTCAGCACGCCGCCACCGGAAATGTTGATGTGCGTTCCGCTCGCGGACTGATCGGGCCACACGACGCCGGTCTTTTGCACGATGTCCTTGTCTTCGGGCTTTGTCGAGCGCAGCAATCGCGCGTAGTAGTACGTGTTGCTGATTGCGACCGCGCACTCTCCCGCGGCAACCGCTTTGATCTGATCGGTGTCACCGCCCTGGGGTTTGCGAGCGAGGTTCGCCACCACTCCCTTCGCCCACTCTTCGGCCTTCGCTTCGCCCACGTGTGCGATTCGCGACGCGATCAGCGACAGGTTGTACGGATGCGATCCGGAGCGCGTGCACACCTTTCCTTTGAGCTTCGGATCGGCAAGTGACGCGTAGCTTGCAACATCGGCGGCATTGACCATCGACTTGTTGTGGATCAGGACGCGCCCGCGGCTCGAAAAGCCGAACCAGTCACCTTCGGGATCACGCATCGAGGCCGGGATGCGCTCGTCGAGAAGCTTGGAGCGAATCGGCTGGAACAAGGCCAGTTGCTCCGCTTGCGACAGTCGCGCTGCGTCGACGATCAGCAGCACGTCGGCAGGACTGTTCGCACCTTCGTTCCTGAGCCGCTCGAGTAGTTGGTCGTCACCCGCTTCGATGCGTTTGATCTTGATGCCGGTCGACTTGGTGAAATTGTCGTAGAGCGCCTCGTCGGTCTGATAGTGACGCGCCGAATACAAGTTGAGGACGGGCTCGTCGGCTGCGCGCGTCGCTGCAAAAGGAACTGCTGCGAGGCACAGGCACAATGCGGCTCGAAGGATTGGAGTCATCGCGTTGTTTGCGAGGCTGGTCAGCAAAGGTCCGCACTTTATCGCGTCGAGCGCGCCTCGTCAATACGAATGCGAATCTTTCTCATTTAGATTTCAGTCCTGCTTTGAAAACGTGTACACTTTTGTCGTATGAGTCAGACAATCACGATCCGCATTCCCGACGAGATGGCCGACTGGCTCAACGAGGCCTCGAGGCGTTCCGGGGTGCCGCGCGGCCGGATCATCCGCGAGCACTTGGAGCGCGCCCGTGCCGAGCGGTCCGACCGGTCGTTTATGCGACTCGCCGGCGCAGTCAGCGGCCCGCGCGATCTGTCACAGCGAAAGGGATTTTCGCGGCGATGAAGGGCATCGCCGATACCGGTCTTTTAGTCGCGTTCGCGAATAGAAACGATCGCTATCACGATTGGGCGATGCAAATCGTCGACGGCTTGACTGAGCCGTTACTGACCTGCGAAGCGGTGCTGGCCGAGACTGCATTCCACTTGCAGAGCGTTGCGATGGTGCTGGAGATGATTCGCGAAGGATTGATATCGGTTTCGTTCGACTGCCGCGAACACCTGGATCAACTCACCACGCTCGCCCGGCGCTACTCAGACCAGAACCCCGATTTCGCCGACCTGTGTCTCGTTCGGATGAGCGAACTCAATCCCAAGCTTCCCGTCATCACAGTTGATCGAGCAGATTTCCGCACTTTCCGGCGCAACAAGCGTGAGGCGATCCCGATCGTTTGCCCACCGGAGACGTAAGCCCGGCGAGTGATGATTATTCGCGAAGGTTCATTTCGTCGTTATGTCCGAAGCCCTCCTCGCCCAGGCCCGAACGCTGTCCAGCGCGTCCGTTGGCGAGTTGTTTGCAAACGATCCAGCGCGCGCTTCTGCGTTGACTTTCGATTGGGGTGAATGGCGCGTCGACGTCAGCAAGGAACGTCTTACG
>DATLOI010000177.1:0-4370 GCA_035536295.1 Casimicrobiaceae bacterium | reverse complement strand
CATAACGCGCCACCACACTCGGGACAGGTGACCGGTGAGCGCTTGCCGAGCTGGTCCAACTCGTCGATATCGGATTTGCCTTCGGCCATGCGAACCTCCTGCGCGATTGCGCGCGGGACCGCGTCGATCGACTCGGGAACTTCCATATTCACCATCGCGACAAGCTGCTCGGCCATTGCATCGATCGGAAGACAATAATCGACATCGACGGTTTCCATCGCGTTACGCGGCATGTCGGGATACTCGGCATCGCGCGGGTCCTGCACGAGTGCAAGGCCCCCTCGGCGCTTGATGGCCCACAAGCCCGCCGATCCATCGTCGAGCATTCCGCTTAGAACGATGCCGGTGGCACGCGGTCCATGGTGCAGTGCGGCCGAGCGAAACATCACGTCGATCGATGGGCGATGGCGGTTCTCGCGCGGGCCATGCGACAGCCTAATCGTGGTTTGGTCAATGATCAGGTGCTGATCGGGCGGCGCGATCAGGACATGCCCGCTGCGGATTCGATCGCCATGACGGGCAGCGCGCACCGACAGTTTCGCCGCGCGCCCGAGAAGCTCGGGCAGGACCGAAGGCGATTCCGGCGCGACGTGCACGACGACGAAGATCGCGGCCGGATAGTCTTCGGGGAGTGCCGCGAGAAGCGTTCGCAGCGCTATGATGCCGCCGGCCGAAGCGCCGATGACGGTTACATCGCGAGTGTGCGGCATCGGCTGCTTTCTGCTCGAATCGGGCGGTGTTTGTTGGGAGCCATGCCGGAGCTATGCCGGTGGGCTCCGATCATCAATCGTTCCACGTACGGAATGTGACCTGCAAAACACCGGCGCACGATCGGCGCGCGCCTTACGTGCTTGCCTCGAACTCCGGCGCTATCAGGTCGACCGCATCGGTGATGACCGTGTCGACGCCCCACCCCACGAGCCGCGCCGCACGCTTGGGGTCGTTGACGGTCCAGCTTAAGAGTGAATAGCCGGCAGCATGCACGGTGTCGACCAGCTTTTGCTTGATCGCCGTGTGCTTCAAATCGAGTGCGACGCATTCGAGCGCTTCGCAGCGCTTGCGCCAGCGCACGGGCAGGCGATCGGCGAGCAATGCGCGAGGCAACTCGGGCACGGCTTCACGTGCCGCGGCGAGCGAGACTTCGGAGAACGACGACAAGAGTGGCGGGACGTCGGCCCCCTGCCAGAGCGTTGCTGCATCGATTGCGACCGCGGCACCCGTCTCACGCTCGCGACCCATCGGCGATTTGATCTCGATATTGATGAGGACGTGATTCGCGCGACAAAAGCTCGCAACTGCTGCCAATGTCGGAAGCGGCTCGCCAGCATAGGGATCGGAATGCCACGCACCCGCATCGAGCAATGCCAATTCTCGCCACGTGCGCGCATCCGCCCGGCCATAGCCGTTGGTCGTGCGCTGCAGCGTGCTGTCGTGCAGCAGAAACGCGACGCCATCCGCGGAAAGCTTGACGTCGATCTCGACCATGCGATAGCCGAACGATGTCCCGAGCTTCAATGCTGCAAGCGTGTTCTCCGGAGCGACCTTGCCGGCACCGCGATGCGCGGCAAAGCGCGGGTACGGCCAGCGCCAACGCATCAGTGCAAGCGGTCGCCGGTCGTGGGATCGAACAGAAAGATCCGATTCGGTGCGGCGGAGAAGTACACGGTCGCGCCGAGCTCCGGCTGATCACCGTGCGGCAGGCGCGCGAGCACCGTCGCCGGTCCGTGCGCGAAATGCACGAGCATGTCGGCGCCCAGCATTTCGACCATCTCGACTTGGCCCGAGAGCACCGCTTCGTCCGGATGCGAAGGCTCGAGATGCTCGGGACGAATGCCAACGACGAGCGGGCGCTTCGCTTGGATTGAACCGTTGGTCGCAATGCGTGCACCGCCGCCATGATCGAATACAGCGCGTCCGTTCGATTCGATATGGCCTGCCACGAAGTTCATCGCGGGCGAGCCGATGAAGCCGGCGACGAATTGCGTTTGCGGATTCTCGTAAACCTGCATCGGCGTGCCGATCTGCTCGGCGCGTCCCGCGTTCATCACGATCATGCGGTGCGCGAGCGTCATCGCTTCGACCTGGTCGTGCGTGACGTAAAGCGACGTGGTCGACAAGCGCCGGTGCAGCTTCTGGATCTCGAAGCGCATCTGCACGCGAAGCTTAGCGTCGAGGTTGGAAAGCGGCTCGTCGAACAGGAACACCGCTGGCTCGCGCACGATCGCCCGACCCATCGCGACGCGCTGGCGCTGGCCACCGGAAAGTTGCCTCGGCCGGCGCTCGAGGAGCGGCCCGAGCTCCAGGATGTCGGCAGCACGCTTGACTCGCTCGGCAATGTCGGCGGTCGCGAACTTCCTGATCTTGAGGCCATACGCCATGTTGTCGAACACGCTCATGTGCGGATAGAGCGCATAGTTCTGGAACACCATCGCGATGTCGCGATCCTTGGGCTCGAGCTCGTTGACCACGCGCTCGCCGATCACGATCTCGCCGCCGGTGATCGGCTCGAGCCCTGCAACCATGCGCAACAGCGTCGACTTGCCGCATCCCGACGGCCCGACGATGACGACGAACTCTCCGTCGCCCACGGTGACGCTCACGCCGTGGATCACCTGGAGCGTGCCGTAGCTCTTGCGAACGTTGCGAAGATCGACTTGGGCCATAGTCAGGAGTGAGGGAACAGCGAACAGAAATCAGAAAAGAGCATCTACTTCTCCGTATCCACCAGACCCTTCACGAACCACTTTTGCATCAGGATCACGACAACGGCCGGCGGCAACATCGCCATCATTGCGGTCGCCATCACGAGATGCCATTCGACTGACGCCTCACCGCCGCCGGCGATCATGCGCTTGATGCCGATGACGACCGTGTAGTAGTCCTCCTGCGTGGTCACGATCAGCGGCCACAGGTACTGATTCCAGCCGTAGATGAACTGGATGACGAACAGCGCCGCCATGCTCGTCTTGCTCATCGGCACGACGACGTCCCAGAAAAAGCGCATCGGTCCGGCGCCGTCGATCCGTGCCGCCTCGGCGAGCTCGTCGGGGATCGTCAGGAAGAACTGGCGAAAGAGAAACGTCGCCGTGGCCGAGGCGATCAGCGGCAGCGTTAGCCCCGTATAAGAGTCGAGCATGCCGAGGTCCGAGACGACCTTGTACGTGGGCAGGATGCGGACCTCCACCGGCAGCATCAGCGTCACGAAGATCATCCAGAAGAAGAACATCCGCAGCGGGAACTTGAAGTAGACGATCGCGAATGCGGAGATAAGCGAGATGGCGATCTTGCCGATCGCGATCACGAGCGCGGTCACCAGGCTGTTCCCCATCATCTTCCAGACCGGTGCGGCCGAGTTGCCCGCGCCGTGCAGTAACGCTTCACGGTAGTTTTCGACGAGGTGTGGACCGGGCACGAGCGGCATCGGCGCCGCCAGGACCTCCTCGGCGGTGATTGTCGACGCGACGAACGTCACGTACACCGGAAACGCGATGACGACGACGCCGAGGATCAAGACGACGTGGGTGAGGATGTCGAGGAATGGACGGTTCTCGACCATGCCCTCGCGGGGCGCGCGCCGGAGCCACGGCCGGTACCACGTCCGCAGCATCGCCGGCAGGCGCGGCTGCATCGTCGGAGGTGCGGGCAACTCGGCCATCAGTACTGCACCTTGCGCTCGATCCACTTGAACTGCAGGACGGTGAGCCCGATGACGATCAACATGAGAATCACCGACTGTGCCGCCGAGCTGCCGAGATCGAGCGCCTTGAAGCCGTCCTTGTAGACCTTGTAGACGAGGATTTCCGTCGCCTGGCCTGGTCCACCCCCGGTCGCCGTGTCGATGATCGCGAACGTGTTGAAGAACGCGTAGATGATGTTGATGACCAGGAGGAAGAACGTGGTGGGCGATAGCAACGGAAACACGATCGTCCAAAAGCGCCGGCCCGGTCCCGCGCCGTCGATCGCCGCCGCTTCGATCAGCGACTTGGGGATCGATTGCAGCCCGGCAAGGAAAAACAGGAAGTTGTACGAGATCTGATTCCATACGGCGGCGACGACGACGAGAATCATCGCGTCGCGGCCATTGAGCAGCGGGTCCCAACCGATGCCGAATCCCTTGATCCAGTGTGCGACGATGCCGAGCGTCGGGTTGAACAGGAACAACCAGAGCACGGCTGCGACGGCGTGCGCGACCGCATAGGGCCAGATCAGGAGCGTCGTGTAGACACCGGCGCCGCGCAGCGCGCGGTCGGCGAACACGGCGAGGGTGAGCGAGATCAGGAGACCGGACGTCGCCACCAGCACGGAGAAGATCGCGGTGGCGCGAAACGACGCGAGATAGTGATCATCCGCGAACAGTGCGCGAAAGTTGT
>DATLOI010000176.1:0-2938 GCA_035536295.1 Casimicrobiaceae bacterium | reverse complement strand
CTCGCCGATCGCGACATCTCGATCGACGCGATGATTCAAAAGGAGCCACCCGAAGGCGAAGCGCAGACCGACATCATTCTTCTCACGCATCTTTCGGTCGAACGGGAAGTCGTCGCCGCGATCGCCGCCATCGAAGCGTTACCGACCGTCGAAGGCAAGGTCGTTCGCATCCGCCTCGAAGGGCTGCAGTGATGAACTACGTCTCGACGCGCGGGCGCATGACCGCAGCGCACGCTGCTTCGCCATTCAGCGCGATCTTGCTCGAAGGGCTCGCTGTCGACGGTGGCCTCGCAGTGCCTGAGCGCTACCCGCGCTTTACGGTCGCCGATCTGACGCGCCTGCGTGCACTCGACTATCGCACGCTTGCGTTCGAAGTGCTTTCACGTTTTTGCGACGACATTCCGGCGTCCGACCTGGCGCGCTTGATCGACGCAACCTATACGCGCGACACGTTTGGCAGCGACGAGATCACGCCGCTAACCACACTCGAGCCGGGCCTTCATCTATTGCACCTGTCGAACGGCCCCACACTCGCATTCAAGGACATTGCGCTGCAGCTTCTCGGGCGGCTTTTCGAATACGTTCTCGCGCGTGATCATCGGACGACGAACATTCTCGGGGCCACGTCGGGCGACACCGGCTCGTCTGCCGAGCACGCGATGCTCGGCAAGCACGGCATCGCCGTGTTCATGCTCTCGCCGCATCGGCGCATGAGCCCGTTCCAGCAGGCGCAGATGTACTCGCTACTCGATCCGGCGATTCACAATCTCGCGATCGAAGGCACGTTCGATGACTGCCAGGACATCGTCAAGGCAATTGCCGAAGATGCAGCGTTCAAGCGCGAGCAACGCATCGGCGCGGTCAACTCGATCAACTGGGCGCGCATCGCGGCGCAGGTCGTCTACTACTTCAAAGGCTATTTCGCCGCGACTTCGCACGACAGCGAACTGATCCAATTCGCCGTGCCCTCCGGTAACTTCGGCAATGTTCTCGCCGGACACGTTGCGCGCAAGATGGGGCTTCCGATCGCGCGCCTGATCGTCGCGACCAACGAGAACGATGTGCTCGACGAGTTCTTTCGCACCGGCTGCTATCGTCCGCGGGTCACGGCGGAAACGCACGCGACATCGTCGCCATCGATGGATATCAGCAAAGCGTCGAATTTCGAGCGCTACATCTACGATATGACGGGTCGCGACCCGCATGCGCTGCAATTGCTGTGGCAGCTGCTTGCGAGCGATGGTGGCTTCGATCTGAAGGCGACACCCTGGTGGCGCAACGTCGAGGCGTCGGGCTTTGTGTCGGGGCGCAGTACGCATGACGATCGCGTCACGACGATTCGCGCTGTTTTCGAGCGCTATGGTCGAATTATCGATCCGCATACGGCCGACGGTATCAAAGTCGGTCGCGAGCGTCGCGATCGTTCGTTGCCGCTTGTCTGCGTCGAGACCGCATTGCCGGTCAAGTTCGCTGCGACGATTCGCGAGGCGCTCGGCCGTGATCCCGATCGTCCCGCCGCCTACGAGGGGCTCGAGCACCGACCGCAGCGCTTCGAGTTGCTTCCCGCCGACGTCGAGCGCGTCAAGGCCCACATCGCATCGCACGCGCTGCGCAGCATGGACGGGTGAAATGAGCAACGCTCTCGCGCTGCGCGGCCTCGCAGCCAACCTCGTCGCCGGTACGCGTGTCGCATTGTTCGTTCGAGTCGAGCGTACGTCGTTTCGTTTCGATGCCGCGCAATTGCTATTGGTTGCCATCGTATCGGCGCTCGTCGATGCGCTTGCCGATTGGGTGCGACAACCCGCTTCCGCCAGCCTCGACTGGTCCGCGCTCGGTGGCGAGTTCGCCGCACTTGCGGTGCTCGTTGCAATCGCAGCACTCGCAAGCTGGCTGTTGCGCGATCCGCCGCTTCTCGTTGCGCTGCCCGTTACCGTGCTCGCATCATTGCCCCTCGTGCAGATCGCCAATCTTGTGCCGTGGTGGCTTGCTCGCCATGATGCGAGTGCGCGAGCGTTCGGCGATGTTGCCTATTGGCTCTTACTTGCCTGGTTCATCGCAGTGCTCGTTCGAAGCAGCTATGTAGCGCTACAGCCTGAACGGAGGCGTGTTGGTTCTGCGATCGTCGTGGGTGCTTTGCTTGCCGCACCTCTCGTTCTGCCGACCGGGGTGCTGCCCGAGCATCCGTGGTTCTCCGCGAGCGATGGCAACAGCCTCGAGAGCGACGTGAGCAATCCTGCCTCCGAAGCGGTGCTCGCGTTGCAACGCGAGTTGCAGGATGAGGCGCTCGGCAACCTCGCCGATCATCCACAAAGCGCCGCTCGACTCTATTTCATCGGCTTTGCGCCCGACGGTGATGGAGGCACTTGGCGCGCCCGACTCGACAAGGCCAGAAGCGTGATGGACACGCATTGGGACACCGACTCACGCTCGCTCGTCTACGTGAACGACAAGAGCGCGCTCACGCAAGCGCCGATGGCGACGATTACGTTTCTTCGCGAGGCGCTGGAAGAGATTGCCACCGCGGGCAACGCCGACAACGACATCGTCATGCTCTACGTCGCAGGACGGAACAACGCCGACGGCTCGCTCAAGGTGTCACTGCCGCCGTTGGCACTCGTGCAATTGTCCGGAACGGGGCTCGCCTACTTGTTCAAGAACGCCGGCGTCAAATGGCGTATCGTGGTCGTCGATTCATGCAACTCGAAATCGTTCGTCGATGCGCTCGCCGACGCCAACACATTGATCATCGCCGCGCAAGGTTCGCCATCATGTGCGCGTAGCGGCGCCCCCACGGAGCTCGGCGACACGCTGTTCGGCGAAGTGCTTCCCACTGCGACATCGCTTCCTGCCGCCGTTGCAGAAACCCATCGGCGCCTTGCGCAACGCGGTATCGAACCAACGGTGCGGATGGGTGAAGCGATCGCGGGATTACTTGCGC
>DATLOI010000175.1:0-2004 GCA_035536295.1 Casimicrobiaceae bacterium | reverse complement strand
ATGTTCGATAACCTGGCGTCGGCAACAACGCAGATCAAGGCGGGCAAGCTGCGCGCCCTCGCAGTCACCACTGCCCAGCGTGCGAATGCGATGCCCGACGTACCGACGATGGCCGACGCCGGGCTCCCTGGTTTCGACGTTTCAACCTGGTTCGGCGTGTTCGCACCGGCAGGAACGCCGGCACCGATCATTGCGCGTTTAAACAGCGCGCTGACGGCAGCCCTGCGCTCGCCCGAGATGCGCGAGCGGCTCGCGCGCATGGGAGCCGAGCCTGCGCCCGGTAGTCCGGAACAGTTTTCAGAGCTGCTACGCCGTGAGCTCTCAAAGTACCAGCAGGTCGTAAAGTTTTCGGGCGCACGCGTCGACTGATCGGTCAGCGTCGTGCCCGTCACGCTTGAGGATCTGCGACGCTATGCGGTCGCCCACAGCTTTTTCCCACCGACCACGCTGAAGCGGGCGCTGCAAAAGTTCGGCTTCGTTCAGGCGGATCCGATTCGCGCACCGGCGCGCGCGCAGGATCTGACGCTGCGCCACCGAGTCAAAAACTATCGCGCGGGAGACCTAGAGCGCCGTTACTCGGCGCTTGGCATCCATGAAGACTTCTTCGTCAACTATGGCTTTGTGACGGACGAGGTGTATTCACTGATGCATCCGCGCGCGGGCGTCTCGCTTTCATCGTCGCAAAAAGCGCGCGCACAAGCGATGCTGGATTTCGTTCGCGACCGCGGCCCTGTGCATCCGCGTGCGGTCGATGCGCACTTTTCCCACGGCTCGGTAGAAAACTATTGGGGCGGCTCTTCGAACGCCACCACGCACCTGCTCGACGCGCTGCATTACCGCGGCTCGCTGCGTGTGGCCCATCGCACTGCCGGCGTTCGCCTCTATGAAGTGCAAACGCACGCGAGCGCACCGCTCGACGCAGCCGTGCGGCGCAAGCGTTTGGACCTGCTGGTTGACGTAATCGTGCGCAAGTACGCGCCGCTGCCGGCGCTGACTTTGTCGAGTCTCGTCAGGCGGCTGCGCTACGCGGTGCCGCAATGGCGGCGCGGGTTGAATGCCGCATTGACTCGCGCCAGAAAGCGGCTCGCGCACGCGCGCATCGGCGGGGTCGATTGGTATTGGCCATACGAAGAAGCGCCGTCATCTGAAGCACCGCAGGATGCCGTTCGTTTCGTCGCACCGTTCGATCCCGTCGTATGGGACCGGCGCCGCTTCGAGCTATTCTGGGGATGGGCTTATCGCTTTGAGGCGTACACACCGCCGGCCAAGCGTGAGCGCGGCTACTACGCGCTGCCGCTGTTATGGGGCGACCGCGTGATCGGCTGGGGCAACTTCGCAGTGAAGCAAGGCGAACTTCATGCGGACATTGGCTACGTGAAGTCTGCGCCGCGCGAAGCGCGCTTCAATCGCGATCTCGACGCAGAGCTCGATCGAATGCGAGTCTTTTTGGGACTCGCACCGATCGTAGTTTCACAGCCGCTACTGCATCGCGGCTAACGAATCAACGGCAGACGTGCGTTCGACGCGCCTTGCTCGTTCGGAACGCTCAGACAGTCTTACGCTCCACGCGGTCGGCTTGTGCACGGTGCGCTCGGCGATGTAATGGCGAGCGCGCCGGTGATCGCCCGCTTGCATCGACGCATCGATCATGGTCAGCGTCAGCAAATCGCGTTGCGCGTGGCTGCCGCCAAATCGTCCGGCGATGTCGCGCACTGGCTCGATCGCCTGGATCGCGTCGACATGGTGCCCCTTGCTGAATGCGAGCAACCCATCAGCTAACGGCAGACCCACCTCGCGCGTCATTGCGGCGTTGCTCCCGTCACCCTTTACGGCATTGCGCATCGCACGCCGCAGGCGCGCAATCTCGCCGCTTCGGTTGGTGGCAGCAAAGCTCATCATCGCGTGCACGTCGTTGAATGCGTAGTAGCCCGCTTCGTCTTCGAGCTTGCCCTTCCACAGATCGGCCACGCGCTCGAAGCGGTCGCCGACATTGACACCTTCCAG
>DATLOI010000174.1:0-84190 GCA_035536295.1 Casimicrobiaceae bacterium | reverse complement strand
TTCGACGAGCACGCCGCCCAATCCGAACGCGACGAGCTTGCCGAATGAAGGATCGGTGACCGCACCGACGATCACTTCCTGACCGCCTTTCAACATCTGTTGCACCTGCACGCCTTGCAAATCGGCTTTCGCGTCGTACTTTTTCGCGCTCGCCATGATCGTGTCGAAGCCTTTGCGCACCGCCGCTTCGTCATCGATGCCGACCAAGACACCGCCCGCTTCGGTTTTGTGCAGAATTTGCGGCGACACGATCTTCAACACGACGGGTCCGCCCATCCCAGCGGCGAGCTTCGCTGCTTCATCGGCCGACGTCGCCACGCCCTCTTTTGGCACGACGATTCCGTACGCGTCGCAAACGAGCTTGCCTTCGGGTGCAGTGAGCGACGTGCGGCGCTCGGCGCGCGCCTTGTCGAGAATCTTGCGTACGGCAGTCTTGTCTTGCATTGCGGGTTCCTTGGCTTAAATCACATTCGCTGCGCGCAGCTCTTCGATCTCGCGCGCACCGATGCCGAGCTCTTTCAAGACTTCGTCGGTGTGCTCACCGAGAAGGGGCGAGCGCTTCACTTCGGTCGGGCTGTCCGACATCTTGATCGGATTGCCGACCGTCAGATATTTGCCGCGCTCGGGATGGTCGACTTCGACGACGGTCCCCGTTGCACGCAACGACGGCTCTTCGGCGATTTCCTTCATCGACAGGATCGGCCCGCAAGGGATGTCGTACTTGTTGAGAATGTCCATCGCCTCGAACTTGTCCTTGGTCATCGTCCACTTCTCGATCTCGCCGAAGATCTCCATCAGATGCGGAAGACGTCCCTTCGGCGTCGCGTAGCGCGGATCGGTCAGCCACTCCTCGCGACCGATGACTTTGCAGATCGCATCCCACACCGGCGCCTGGGTGATGAAGTAGATGTACGCGTTGGGATCCTTCTCCCAGCCCTTGCACTTGAGAATCCATCCGGGTTGGCCGCCACCCGACGCGTTGCCCGAGCGCGGGACGCTATCGCCAAACGTGCCGTTCGGATATTGCGGATATTCCTCGAGCACGTTCGTGCGGGCGATGCGTTGCTGATCGCGAAGCTTGACGCGACACAGATTCAGCACACCATCCTGCATCGCCGCGAGCACTTTCTGGCCACGCCCGGTGGTCTTGCGCTGATACAGCGCTGCGACGATGCCGAGCGCCAGGTGCAATCCCGTGCCGCTGTCACCGATCTGCGCACCGGTCACGAGCGGAGGACCATCATCAAACCCCGTCGTCGACGCCGCACCCCCCGCGCATTGCGCAACGTTCTCGTACACCTTGCAATCCTCGTACGGCCCCGGCCCGAAGCCTTTCACCGACGCGACGATCATTTTCGGATTGAGCTCTTGAATGCGATTCCACGTGAAGCCCATCCGATCGAGCGCGCCGGGCGCGAAATTCTCGACCAGCACGTCGCAATACTTGACCAGCGTTTCGAGAACCGCCTTGCCTTTCGGATGCTTGGTGTCCAGCGTGATCGAGCGCTTGTTGCTGTTCAGCATCGTGAAATACAGGCTGTCGACATTCGGAATGTCGCGCAATTGTCCGCGCGTCACATCGCCATGTCCTGCGCGCTCGACCTTGATCACATCCGCGCCGAGCCATCCGAGAAGCTGCGTGCAGGTCGGACCGGATTGGACGTGGGTGAAGTCGAGAATGCGGACGCCGTCTAATGCCTTACTCATGCGTTCCTCTGTGCAAAGTTGATCAGCGCCGACGCCGTGTCGCGCTCATGTCTTCTTCTTCGCGGCGGGATTGAGACTCGTGATGCGACCGCTTTCCGTGCCCGCCTTCTCGTCGATGACCGCGTTGATCAACGTGGGCTTGCGCGAGCGGATCGCCTCTTCCATCGCGTTGCGAAGCTCGGTGGGTGTTTTGACCATGACCCCGACGCCGCCGAACGCTTCCATCAGCTTTTCATAGCGCGCGCCCTTGACGAACACCAACGGCGAGGGATCGGACCCGCCGGTTGGATTCACTTCATCGCCGCGGTAGACGCCGTTGTTGTTGAGGATCACCACACAGATCGGCAGGTTGTAACGACAGATCGTCTCGACTTCCATGCCGGAGAAGCCGAACGCGCTGTCACCCTCGATCGCAATCACTTGCTCGCCGCTGACCACCGCTGCGGCGACCGAGAAGCCCATGCCGATGCCCATGACGCCCCATGTGCCGACGTCCAGGCGCTTGCGGGGCTTGTGCATGTCGACGATGCTGCGCGTGAAGTCGAGCGCGTTCGCGCCCTCGTTGACGAGGATCGCATCCGGGTTCGCCTTCACGATGTCGCGCACGACGTTGAGCGCGCTGTGAAAGTTCATCGGCGACGGATCCTTCGCCAGCGACTCCGCCATCTTCGCGACGTTCCTCGTCTTCCGCTCGTTGATCGCGTCCAACCATTCGGCGGGCGGCTGCGGCCAGTTCGAACCCATCTTGGCGAGCAGCGCTGAAACACACGAACCGATGTCGCCGACGACAGGCGCATCGATACGCACATTGCTGTCCGCTTCCTGCGGGGAAATGTCGATCTGGACGAATTTCTGACCGCCCCATTCCTTGGCGCTCTTGCCACCCCAGGTCTTGCCCTTGCCGTGCGAAAGCAGCCAGTTCAAGCGTGCACCGATCACCATCACGACGTCGGCTTCCGGCAACACGTACGAGCGCGCCGCGGCGGCGGACTGATCGTGCGTGTCGGGCAGCAAACCCTTCGCCATCGCCATCGGCAAATAGGGAATGCCGGTTTTCTCGACGAGCGCGCGAATGTCCGCATCGGCCTGCGCGTACGCTGCGCCCTTCCCAAGAATGATGAGCGGACGCTTCGCACTCTTGAGTAGATCGAGCGCGCGATCGACGGCGTCGGACGCGGGAATCTGCCGCGGCGCCGGATCGACGACCTTGATCAACGACTGCTTCCCGACTTCCGCGTCGATCGTCTGAGGAAAGAGCTTGGCCGGGAGATCGAGATACACGCCGCCGGGACGACCGGAGACTGCGGCACGGATCGCGCGCGCTATACCCACGCCGATGTCCTCGGCATGGAGCACGCGGAACGCGGCCTTGGCGTGAGGCTTGGCGATGGCGAGTTGGTCCATCTCCTCGTAGTCGCCTTGCTGCAGATCGACGATCTCGCGCTCGGAGGAGCCGCTGATCAGGATCATCGGAAAACAGTTGGTGGTGGCGTTGGCGAGTGCCGTCAATCCATTCAGGAATCCGGGCGCGGAAACGGTGAGGCAGATGCCCGGCTTTTGGGTCAAGAAGCCCGCGATCGACGCCGCGTAGCCGGCGTTCTGCTCGTGGCGAAACGAGATCACGCGCAGCCCTTCACGCTGCAAGCGTCGCGTGAGATCGGTGATCGGAATGCCGGGAAGGCCAAAAACCGTGTCGATGCCGTTCAGCTTCAGCGCATCGATGACGAGCGTAAAGCCGTCGGTTTCATTGGCGTGATCATCGATCGTGGCGGGGTCGCTGGCGCTCTTCCGCGCGGTATCCGCGGGTGGCGTCGCGGACGCGGGCGACTTGCGCTGTTCGTCTGGCATGGGAGGACTCCGGCGTGAAGCGATGTCGCACGGGCGCGCGAGATTGGATCGGGGCTGGCCATGCATCGCGCGGGCGATGCGGCATCTTCATAAGGTATGTGATATACCACGGCGCGTCAACGCCTGGAATACGGGGTGCAGCGGACGAGTGACAGGCGTGAGGAGGCGCGCGGTTCCGGTCCGTTAGCGGCGGCGCTTCCGGCTTGGCGACGGCGCCGCATGTCCCCGTGGGGCCGAGAGTGAACCACTTAGCGCGCCGATAAGCGCCTCCCCCTCGTTGGTCAAAAACATTTTAAATGCGGTCGCTGCCGGAGGCAGACGCTTGTCCGCACGCTGTACAACAAACCAGTGACCACTCACTTCAAGATCGCGCACATCGAGCAAAACCAGCCTCCCGACCTCACACTCGAGCGCCACGGCGTGAATCGACAGAAAGCCCAGGCCGAAGCCGGCGCCCACTGCCTCCTTGACCGCTTCGTTGCTGGCGATTCGTAGCGCGACGCGCAGGTTTTCGTGACGCGGGCCAAGCACTTCGCTCATCGCCGTCGCACTGTCGGAGCCGGGCTCCCGCAGGACGAAGCGTTCGCCGAGCACGCGGGTGAGCGGAATCTTGCGTGTGCTTGCCAGCGGGTGCGAAGGCGGCGCGACCACGACGTAGCGATGCGACGCGAAAGGTGCGAAGGTCAGGTTCTCGCCGGTCGGTGGACGAACCATGATCGCGAGGTCAGCCGCGTTCTCGTCGAGAGAGCGCAACAAGCCGTCGCGATCATGGACGGCGAGATCGAGTCGCACACCAGGATGGCGCTGCGCAAACTCCGCAAGAAGGCGCGGAATGAAATAGTCGGCGGCGTTGCTGACTGCGACCGACAGCGTTCCTGCGGAAACGCCTCTGAGGCGCGCCATCGCTTCCTCGGCATCACGAAACTGGCCGAGGATCGCGCGGCTTTGCGCGAGCATTTCGCGACCGGCACCGGTGAGATGGGTGCGCCGGCCGAGGCGGTCGAACAACGCCAATCCCGCATGGCCTTCGAGCTCCCGGATCTGCGCGGATACGGCTGGTTGAGACAGCTGCAACTCCTTTGCGGCGCGAGAGAAGGACAGGTGCCTCGCGGCGGTCTCGAAGACCTTCAATTGTCGCAGCGTGACGTTTCGCATGCGCCAGCATGCATAAGCAATCAATTATGGTCAACACAGAGAATCAAGCTCGAGGTTATGAGTAACCGCCATAGCCCTGGCCCCGCATCTCCTCTTGAAGGGAGTAGGGACAGGGGCGTGGGGTTACGGGGAGAGGTGCATATAAGCGCGGCCCTAATCCCTAATCCTCGCCCCGCCAACATCCGATTTACCGGCCCTAGCATGTGGTTGTATCTGGTATATGAGATACTGAGATCGTCTCGCGCGACCGCATCCGTCGCGGGATGCCGCCGCTGCACGGGCAGCGCTGAACAGCAAGTCCCATGGCCACTGCGTCCGCTCGCCGCACCTCGCTCGATCTCCAGCCGCTCGAACCAGGGCAGAGCTTTCGCGACCGCGCTTACGCGGCGTTGAAGCAGGCGATCATCGAGGCGGACATCTATTCGCATTCGGGTGAAGTCCGCCTGGACGAGCGCCAGCTCGCATTGTCATTGGGCGTATCACGTACGCCGATTCGCGAGGCGATGACGCTGCTCGAGCAGGAAGGACTGCTGCGCACGGTCCCGCGCCGCGGCATCTTCATCGTGCGCAAGACCAAGCGGCAGATCGTCGAGATGATCGAAATGTGGGCCGCGATCGAGAGCATGGCCGCGCGGCTCGCGACGCTCAATGCTTCCGACGAGGACATCGCGGGGCTTCGCAAGATGTTCGACGAGTTTCGCACCGCTACACCCGCCGAGCACATCGACGAATACTCGGACGCGAACATCGCTTTCCACCAGGCGATCATCCGGCTCTCCGGCTCGCATCTGATGGGCCAGACCCTCGAGAACCTGTTCATTCATGTTCGCGCGATCCGCCGCATGACGATTGCGCAGGACGATCGCGCGGCGCGCTCGATCGTCGATCACATGAAAATCATCGAGGCACTGGAACGGCGGGATACCGAGCTTGCCGAACGGCTGGTGCGCCAGCATTCGCTCGACTTGGCGGCGCACGTGGAGAAGCATTGCGACTTCCTGGAATAGCAGACGTCACCGGCATGGCGCGCCGATCGGCCATCACCCAACAGCGCAAAGCGCGACGCCATCGGGTCCATATCCCTCGCTGAGATAACCGCGCGCCATCATTTGCGCACTCGATCGTAGCGCTGATCGTGTAGCGGTGATTCGAGTCGACGCGTTGGTTCCATAGCCGATACACCGCCATGGTGCCGGTCGGGCAGATTCCTGTCGCAAGGTTTGGAAGCGCCGCATAAAACGCGCTCGGCGTCTCGTAGACATACCCGCTGTAGTTTGGCTCGGACATCGAGCGCCGCAGGATGTCAGCGCACTCTGCCGGTGACCCCGAAAAGAAGTGCGAGTCCCCCTTTTCGGGTGGAATGAAAAACCGGCAGATCGGCCCGAACTGAATGCCGGAGATCGTGACGGATAGCGGCCAAACACGAAAGCACTCTTCAGTTCGCGCTCAGCCTGTCGTGCGGCCACTGTCCAGCGCCTCGATATCGGGCGCGAGGCTACTCGCGAAATAGTGGTCGAGCTTGGCGTTTGTAGAACTCCATCGCCAGCGTCGGCACGATCGGCACGAGCGATGACACGCCGGCAAAGTTCACCGGCTCATTGGTCGCCACCCTTCCGTCGCGATAGACGGATCGGATGCCATCGGAGGGTAACGACGAGTACTCAGCTGGCTGCGTTGGGCTTGCGCAATTACAGTGTTGGCCCCGTTTCTGGAGCATGTCCCGACGTCGAGTAGCGCTCGCGCAGCAGGTTCTTCTGCACTTTACCCATCGCGTTGCGCGGCAGCTCGTCGACGAAGATCACGCGTTTGGGAACCTTGAAGCGCGCAATGTTCTGCTTGAGTGCTGCGATCACGCCTGCTTCATCGAACGCGTGGTCACCGCGTGCGATCACCACCGCAACCACCGCTTCACCGAAATCCGCATCGGGAATTCCGACGACCGCGGACTCGACCACACCAGGCAGTGCGTCGATTCGTTCTTCGATCTCTTTTGGATAGACGTTGAGCCCGCCGCTGATGATCATGTCCTTGGCGCGACCACAGATCGTGAGATAACCGCCGGCGTCCAGCGAGCCCAGGTCGCCGGTGCGAAACCAGCCGTCGGCGGTCGTCGCTTCGGCGGTCTTGTCGGGTTGATTCCAATAGCCGGCGCAAACGTTGGGCCCGCGCACTTCGACCGCACCGATCGCACCGTTATTGCACGCATCGCCCGCGGTGTCGACGACACGAATCGAAACGCCGGGCAACGACGGGCCGACCGTGCCGGCCTTGCGCTCGCCGTGAAGCGGGTTCGACGTGTTCATTCCCGTCTCGGTCATTCCATAGCGCTCGAGAATGCGATGACCCGTTCGCGCTTCGAATTCCGTGAACGTATCGATCAAAAGCGGCGCCGAGCCGGAAACGAACAGACGGATGTTCGCGACGCGTCCACGATCGAGCAACGGCTCGCGCAGCAGGCGCGTGTAGAACGTAGGCACGCCCATCATCACGGTTGCGCGAGGCAACAGGCTCGCGACTTCGCGCGCATCGAACTTCGGCAGCCAGATCATGCGGCTCGCCGACAGGAGCGCGCAATGCACGGCGACGAACAACCCATGCACGTGATAGATCGGAAGCGCGTGCAACAGCACGTCGCCGCGCGTGAAACTCCACGCATCGACCAGCGCGAGGGCGTTCGACGCGAGATTGCGGTGCGTCAGCATCGCGCCTTTCGAGCGACCCGTCGTGCCCGACGTATACAGAATTGCCGCAAGATCATCGGGGCCACGTGCGACGGTCGTGAACGCATCCGCCGACTCCCTGGCGCGTTGCATGACGTTGCCGCCTTCGGCATCGAGCGTGAGCACGGTCGCGCCGCGTGCAAGCGTTTCGATCACGCCAAGACGCTCGGGCTCGCACACGATGACACGGGGCCTCGCGTCATCGAAAAAGTAGTCGAGCTCGGCGCGCCGATATGCCGTGTTCAGCGGAAGATAAACGAGTCCTGCACGCAACGTGGCGAGATAAAGAGCGAGCGCCTGCCAATGCTTGTCCACCTGCACGGCGACGCGATCGCCGGGCTTGCATCCTGCTGCGACGAGCGCGTTCGCAATGCGCGCGGACAGCGTTGCCAGTTCATCGTAGTCGACCGGCGCGCGGCCGTGAACGATCAGGCAAGCCTGCGCGTCGCCCTTTGGAAAGTGGCTCTCGAACAACGCGTAGAGATTGGCGTTCACGTCGTGTCTTCGCAGCTGCCGCGCCGATTATTTCATTCGCGCAGCGACGCAGCGAATAGCCGCGCCATTTGCTCGGCGCGATCCGCTAGGAGGCGCGGTGCGTCGGCCATGCATGCCTCGAGTGTCATCGGGCCCGAGGGCAATGCGAAACATCCTGCGAAATGCTCGCCCAGCGCGCCAAGAGCGGATGCATCAATGCTACCCGACAGCAGTGACACCGGAACTTTCGATCGCGCCGCGCGTTGCGCAACGATCCACGGGGCCTTGCCGAGCAACGTTTGCCTATCGCTGCGGCCTTCGCCGGCAATCGCCCAATCAGCACCGTCGAACGCGCCATCGAGCCCAATCAGATTGGCGACGACTTCGGCGCCCGACTCGAAGCGCGCACCGATGAGCTGCAACGCGAAGCCGAGGCCGCCCGCAGCGCCCGCGCCCGGCCGTTGCGCCGCTTCCTTACCAATTGCATTTTCGACCGCCGTTGCAAAACGCCCGAGCGCTAAATCGAGTGAAGCAACCTCGTCGCTCGCAACGCCTTTTTGCGGCCCGAACACCGCGGTTGCGCCTTCCGTTCCCGTCAAAGGATTCGAAACGTCGGACATGATCGTGATACTCGCGCGCGAAAGTCGATGATCCAAGTTGGTCGCATCGACACGCGCGAGACGGTCGAGTCCCTTGGGCGTTGCCGCAACCGCTTTGCGATCGGCATCGAGCAAATCGAATCCGAGCGCCGACAAAAGCCCCGCTCCCGCGTCGTTCGTGCTGCTCCCGCCGAGCCCGATCATGAAGCGATCGATACCCTGGTCGAGCAACTCGCGAATCATCTCACCGACACCAGTCGTCGTACGCTCGATCACCGGTGCGCGCATCGCGACACCATCGGTAATGCCGACGATTTCGGCCGCTTCGATGATCGCGGTCCGCTCGCCGTCACGCGTGATCAAGCCGTAATGCGCATCGCGTTGCAACCCACTCGCGCCGGTGACTCGCATCGTACGACGCTCGCCCGCATCGCCGACGGCGGCAAGCACTGCATCGAGCGTTCCTTCACCACCATCGGCCATCGGTCGCGCGCGTACTTCGACGTTCTGCCATACGCGCCCCACGCCTTCGCTCAGCGCAACGCATATCTCGCGCGCCGACATAGAACCCTTGAACGAATCGGGCGCGACGACAACGATCGGTTGCTGCGCAGTCATGCGCGATCGTCGTCGTGCGATGCGCGCGCGAGACGATCGCGCACCGCAAGCCAGTCGGAGGTGTCCGGAACCGCCTCGATGACAATCGAGTCGGCGTTGCTGTCGTCGAGCCGACGCAAATTCGCATAGAGGTCATGCGTGTAATGCGATCGATCGTGTGCTGCCTGCACCCATGTTCCTTCGAACCCGGGAGGTCGCTCGACGCTCCTTGCGAGAACCGCGACGCGCTCGTCACGCTCGACGAGTTGAGCGATTCGCGCAAGCATCGTCGCTGGTTCGGCAAGAAAGGCTTGCGTTCGCGTCGCGTAATGCGAGTCGAGCGTGCCCGACGCCCGAGGCGCGTCGATGCTTGCACCACGCAGTGGTCGGCCGATGAAAAGCTCGATCGCTTGCGTCGACACCGCACCTGGCCGCAGCAGCATCGGCTCGTCGTCGACACATGCCACGATCGTGCTCTCGATGCCGACCTCGCTCGCGCCGCCATCGAGTATCAGTGCCACGTACGCACCGAGATCGTCGGCGACATGCGTAGCCAATGTCGGCGACACGTGCCCGAAGCGATTCGCCGATGGTGCTGCGATGCCCGACCCGCCACGCTGTTCGAACGCGGCGAGCAATCGTTGCGCTACCGGATGCGAAGGCACGCGAAGGCCGATCGTGTCCTGTCCGCCGGTCACGACGTCACGAACGTGCGGCGCTCGCGGAACGATCAGTGTCAACGGCCCTGGCCAAAACCCCTTTGCAAGATCACGCGCCGTCTGCGGCACGTCGCGACCCCATGACGAGAGGGCGTTCGCGGTCGACACGTGCACGATCAACGGATGATCGGCGGGACGTCCTTTCGCTGCGAAAATTGCGCGCACGGCGGCGTCGCTGCCGGCGTCCGCCCCCAATCCGTAAACGGTCTCGGTCGGAAAAGCGACCAGTTCGCCCGCGCGCAGCAAGTCGACCGCACGTGCAATCGAAGCTCCGCTCGTGTCGACAATCCGACGAGCGAGCGTGTCGCGCGAAGGTGGTTTGCTAGAATTCACGACTTTTTGCGGTGTGCAAACACCCGCGCACGGAGTGGACATGAGCGAGTTTCTCTTCACCTCGGAGTCGGTGTCGGAAGGTCATCCCGACAAGGTCGCCGATCAGATTTCCGATGCTGTGCTCGACGCGATTCTAGAGCACGATCCGTACGGTCGCGTAGCCGCAGAGACGCTCGTCTCGACCGGTCTCGTCGTGCTGGCTGGCGAAATCACGACCAGCGCGCACATCGACTACGGGCGTATCGCGCGCGAAACGATTCGATCGATCGGCTACAACGATCCCGCGCTGCGCTTCGACTGCGACGGTTGCGCCGTGTTGGTTGCCTATGGGAAGCAATCGCCGGACATCGCGCAGGGTGTGGATCGCGCATCCGACGATTATCTGAATCAAGGCGCCGGTGACCAGGGTCTTATGTTCGGCTATGCCTGTGACGAAACGCCGACCTTGATGCCGTTTCCGATTTATTACGCGCATCGGCTGGTGCAGCGCCAAAGCGAAGTGCGGCGCGACGGGCGCCTGAAATTTCTGCGACCCGATGCGAAATCACAGGTCACCGTGCGCTATCGCGACGCGAAACCGATCGCCGTCGATACCGTGGTCCTGTCGACGCAGCACTCACCCGACATGAACGATCGCCAGTCCGATCTTCATGAGGCGGTGATCGAAGAGATCATCAAGCCGGTTTTCCCTAAAGAGTTTCTCGCCAACACGCGTTACCTCGTCAATCCCACCGGGCGCTTCGAAATCGGTGGGCCGCATGGCGACGCCGGCCTGACTGGACGCAAGATCATCGTCGACTCGTACGGAGGCGCGGCGCCGCACGGCGGCGGAGCGTTCTCGGGCAAAGATCCGTCGAAAGTCGACCGTTCGGCGGCTTATGCGGCGCGCTATGTCGCGAAGAACGTCGTTGCCGCCGGACTCGCCCGCCAATGCGAAGTGCAAGTGTCGTATGCAATCGGTGTTGCGAAGCCGATCAATGTCACCGTCTATACGGCCGGTACGGGCCGCGTTCCCGACGCGAAGATCGCCCAGATCGTGCAAGAGCAATTCGATCTGCGGCCGAAAGGCATCATCGCGATGCTGAACCTCTTGCGACCGATCTATCGCAAGACGGCTGCGTATGGACACTTCGGTCGCGACGAGCCCGAGTTCACCTGGGAAGCCACCGACAAGGCGGATGCACTGCGCGGCGCTGCGGGGCTGTAACGTGATCCGTTACACGATGATCGGCGCACTTGCTGCAATGGTCGCGGGCTGCTCCAGCACCGCCTGGAACGAGATGCGCGCCAATCCGCGCGAGTACTTCAATCTCGTTGCCCCGACAGTTTGGTCCGACGCGCGCATCGATGGGCAGTCGATCACGCTGCGACGCGGCCAGGCGCTGGTCGTTCGCTTGCCCGAGGACGCGTCGAGCGGGCTACGCTGGCAGATGCAGCCGCTCGCCGCGGGTGCGTTGATCGCGCCCGTGCAGCACGACTACGTGGCAGCCCCGGGGGCTGCTCCCGTATTGGCCAACGCTTCGGGTGAAGCAGTGTTTCGCATTCGCGGCGTTGCGACGGGGACACAGGCGGTCGTACTCGAGCGGCGTCGAGCGTTCGAAGCGAACGCCGACAAGGTCGTACGCTTCGATGTGGTCGTGCGTTAGAATGTCCAGTTGATCGAACGCACACACAACGAGGATCTGACCCGATGGCCGAACGCAGCCGAACCCGCCGCAACACGCTCGAGCGTCGTTGTCTGCCGAAGACGTTCAAACGCATGTTCGCGGGCTCATCGAAAGGCATTTTCAAGATGCTGGAGAAAGTGAAGCGCGCGAAGTAACGCTTTTTTGCATCGAGTGCAGAATGGGCCGCCGTCGTGCGGCCTTTTTGTCGCTACCAGTTGTTTATCAATGCCCTTTGATTACTACGCGCGCCTCTCGCCGGCGCACAAGCGCATCTATCGCCAAAGCGACGCGATCATCGCGCTCGGCTTGCCGCGCGAGTGCGAGCTCGGTGGAATCGTCGCGGAGATTCGCGTCGGTCTTGCCACCGACCGACGTCCGCTGATTCAGCGTGCGTGCCAGCGGCTTTGCGACACGCTGACCGAAGGGTACAAAGTGCCGCCGGTGCGCGTCATCGTGCTCGAGCGTCGGCCATCTGACGATTACGGCGAGCTGCACGGGCTCTACGAGCCCGAGGAAGGCCGCCGGCGTGCGCGTATAACCGTGTGGATGCGCACGGCCGCGAAGCAACAGGTGGTGGCGTTCAGGTCGTTCCTGCGAACCGTCGTGCACGAGCTGTTGCACCATCTCGATTACGAGCTTTTTGCGCTCGAGGAGACTTTTCACACTGACGGTTTCTACAAGCGCGAATCGAGCCTTGCGAATGCCCTGTTCGCGCAAGAGGAAGCCGCGATTGGGCGCGTGACCGGCGAGGGTCGGGTCGGGTAGAATCACGTCCCTCGCTCCGAGGAGCGCTGCAATCCGGCTTGGCTTACACGCGCCGGACCAGGCTCGGAGCTCATCCTTTTGAAACTGCGCTCGTTGACCGTGTCCGCCACGGAAAACGAGCTCTCGCTCGTTCCGTCAAGCGGACGCTTGTAACGAGGAGCGAGACATGAACGCAGCAACCGAGAAAAATCAGCTCGCGGATTTTCGCGTAGCGGATATGGCACTCGCCGACTGGGGTCGCAAGGAGATTGCGATCGCGCAGACCGAGATGCCGGGCCTGATGGCGATTCGCGACGAGTTCGCGCCGCAACTGCCTTTGCGTGGTGCACGCGTTGCCGGCAGCTTGCACATGACGATTCAAACCGCGGTGTTGATCGAAACGCTGCAGGCGCTCGGCGCGGACGTGCGCTGGGCGTCGTGCAACATCTATTCGACGCAGGACCATGCCGCTGCGGCGATTGCGAAGGTAGGCACGCCAGTGTTCGCTTACAAGGGGGAGTCGCTCACCGAGTATTGGGAGTACACGCACAAGATCTTCGAATGGCCCGACGGTAAAGGCCCGAACATGATCCTCGATGACGGCGGTGACGCGACGCTGCTCGTCCATCTCGGCGAGAAAGCGCAAAGCGATCCGTCGTGCATCGCGCGCGCGACCAACGAGGAAGAAGACGCGCTGTTCGCCGCGATCAAGGCGAAACTCGCGAAGGACCCTGCCTTTTACGCGCGCATCAAAGCTGGCATCAAGGGCGTTACCGAAGAAACGACGACCGGCGTGAAGCGCCTGTATCAAATGCACAAGGAAGGTCGCCTGGGCTTTCCTGCGATCAACGTCAATGATTCGGTCACCAAGTCGAAATTCGACAACCTTTACGGCTGCCGCGAGTCGCTGGTCGACGGCATCAAGCGCGCCACCGACGTGATGATCGCCGGGAAGGTCGCCGTGGTCGCAGGATACGGCGACGTGGGCAAAGGCTCTGCGCAGGCATTGCGTGCGCTGTCCGCACAAGTGTGGATCTGCGAGATCGATCCGATCTGCGCATTGCAGGCCGCGATGGAAGGCTACAGAGTCGTGACGATGGACTATGCGTGCGACAAGGGCGACATATTCGTGACCGCGACCGGCAACATCGACGTGATCACGCACGAGCACATGAAGCGCATGAAGGACCAGGCGATCGTGTGCAACATCGGTCACTTCGACAACGAGATCGACGTCGCGGCGCTCAAGGAATATCGCTGGGACAACATCAAGCCGCAGGTCGATCACGTGATCTTCCCCGATGGCAAGCGCATCATCCTGCTCGCCGAAGGAAGGCTCGTGAATCTGGGCTGCGCGACCGGTCACCCTTCGTATGTGATGTCGAGCTCGTTCGCCAATCAGGTGATGGCGCAAATCGAGCTTTGGAGCGATGCGCAAGAGCGACGCGGCAAATATCCGGTCGGCGTCTATGTGCTGCCGAAGCATCTCGACGAGAAGGTCGCGCGCCTGCAACTTTCGAAGCTTCGCGCCGACCTTACCGAGCTCACCGATCGTCAGGCGCGCTACCTTGGTGTCGCGAAAGACGGTCCGTTCAAGCCGGATTCTTACCGTTATTGATCGACGGTCCGCACTCCCTCCTGCGCGAGGGAGTGCTCGACAGGAACGCGAATGCGCATAGCAGTCATCGGCACCGGTGGTGTGGGCGGCTATTTCGGCGCGAGGCTCGCGCTCGCGGGTAACGATGTGACGTTCGTTGCACGCGGGGCTCACCTTGCGGCGATGCGAAGCAACGGACTCGTCGTCGACAGCACAATCACCCCGATGCACCTGCGCGAAGTCAAAGCAACCGACGATATCGCTTCGATCGGCACCGTCGACGTCGCGATGTTCTGCGTCAAGCTATGGGACGCCGAAGCGGCCGCTCGGCAATTGCAACCGTTGCTTGCCGACGGTGGCATTGCGATTCCGTTTCAGAATGGTATCGACGCGCCCGACATGCTGATCCGTGCGCTCGGGAACGAGCACGTCGCCGGCGGCATCGCTTATGTCGCCGCATCCATCGCATCGCCCGGTGTGATCAAGGTCGTCGGCTCTATGGCGCGCAATCGCGTTGGCGCATTCGACGGCGTTGCAGAAAGCAAAGTCCGAGCGTTCGCCGACGTAGTGCGCTCCGCCAGGGTCGACGTCGAAGTCGTGCCGGACATCAGGCGCGCGCTGTGGGAGAAGTTCGCGATGTTTTGTGCGCTCTCCGGCACGACGGCGGTGACGCGCCAGCCGATCGGTGTCATCCGCAGCGATCCCAACATGCGCGCGATGCACGAAAGTGCCTTGCGCGAGGCGGTCGTTGTCGGCCGCGCGAAAGGCGTGACGCTTGCCGACGATTACATCGAAAAGCAGATGGCATTCACCGACGGCCTGCCATTCGAGATGCGTGCGTCCATGGCGAACGATCTCATTGCCGGACATCGACTCGAAGCGCCGTGGCTGTGTGGTGCTGTTACGCGACTCGGGAAGGAGCTTCGCGTGCCCACGCCGGTCAACGACACGATCTACGCGGCGCTCAAGCCTTACGTCGACGGCGCCAAGCATTGATGGCCGAGTCGAAAACACTGAGTCTCGAATTCTTTCCGCCGCGCACGCCGGAAGGAATCGAGAAGCTGCGCGCAGCGCGCCGTCAGCTCGCGCAGCTTCGTCCCGCGTTCTGCTCGGTGACTTTCGGTGCAGGCGGGAGCACGCGCGAAGGGACGTTATCGACGGTGCTCGAGATTCGCGGCGAGGGAATCGACGCGGTTCCGCACATTTCGTGTATCGGCAGCACGGCAGAGAGCATTCGATCGGTGCTTGCCCAGTATCGCGAGCACGGCGTGCGGCATTTGGTTGCACTGCGCGGCGACCTTCCGTCGGGAACCGTCGATGCGGGCGAGTTTCGCTACGCAAGCGAGCTCGTCGCGTTCATTCGCAAGGAGACCGGTGACTGGTTTCACGTCGAAGTCGCCGCGTATCCGGAAGTGCATCCGCAATCGCGCACTGCGCAAGAGGATCTCGCTGCATACAAGCGCAAAGTGGACGCCGGTGCGGACTCCGCGATCACGCAGTATTTCTACAACGCCGATGCGTACTGGCATTTCGTCGATGCCGCGACCGCGCTCGGTGCGACGATTCCGATCGTGCCGGGCATCATGCCGATCGGCAGCTTCGTGAAGCTCGCGCGCTTTTCGGACGCCTGCGGCGCCGAGATCCCGCGCTGGATGCGGCGGCGCCTCGAAAGCTACGGCGATGACGTCGCGTCGATTCGCGCTTTCGGGCTCGACATCGTCACCGATCTTTGCGAAAGCCTGCTTGCGCGCGGCGCGCCTGGTCTGCATTTTTACACGCTGAACCAGGCCTCGCTGACGACGACGATCTGGCAGCGGCTCGGACTTTGATGATCAGCGGCCCGGCGTGAACGAAAGCAATTCAATCAGCGTGTTTTGCGCGGGCAGCCGCCCGACGTCGTCGTTACTCCTTTCCACATAGCTCGCGCGCTTGACTTCGCGCACACTCGCCTTGACCTCGGGGACGTACCAGAGGGTGTACGTGCCGTCGGTGGGCCAGCGCCAGAATTCCTCGTCATCGAGTCGCATGATGATGGTGAGGCGAACCGCGTCGAAAGTGCCTGCCGGTGTCGTGACGCGGTCGAAGCCCGCGACACGCACGTGCCGATCGATAACACCGTCTCGCCCCGTCAATTCGTTGTGATTCGCAATTCGCTGTTGCCAGGCCGAGCCTGCGCGCAACGGAAATCGGTAACGCTCGAGCACGCCGGCAAAGCGCCGCGTCTCGATATCGAACAGCGCGCCTTGTCTCACCAGTCCGGGTGACACCAGTTTCTCGATGCGCTCCTCGTTGATCGTCGGGCCTCGCATCGTGACGTGGACCGTTATGCCGTCGCTCGCGATCGACGTCACCGTGTGCGTTTCCTCGAACACGATCGGCGTACGAAATCCCTCACGCACGCGATAGACCCAGCGATCGCCGACGCGGTATTGCGGAGCGCTTGCTTCGCTGATTTGCGCCGCACCCGACGCCACCCTGTCGTCGGTTGCGCACGACGCCAGTAGCATCGGCAACGCTGCGAGGAGTGCGGCGCGATAGAGCTTCATTCCGCTGATCATGGGGAGCGCTTCGATTTGGGCGCCTCCACGACGTCGAGCGTCATGTCGTCGAGCCACGCGACGCCGGGGCCGTACAGGTTTAGTCCCACTTCGATGCGATCCGCTTCATCGGCGACGGAGAGCACGAGCTCGTAGCGCGTCCAGTCGGTGGTGCCTGCTATCGCGTTCTTTAGCATTGGCGCCGTGTCGAGCGCATGGCCGCGACGCTGCGTCTGCAAGTGAAGCCCCGCGCCGGCGCCGTACTGATTGCCGCTCGTTTTCTCGGTGCGAATCCAGCCTGCGGCGCGAACGGTCTTGCCGCGATACGGGTGTGCGTCGACGTATTGAAAGATCGTTCCATAGGGCTCGGGACCGATGTTCTCGACTCGCATGCTGCGCGCACCCGTCTTGTGGATCGACTCGTCGAGCGTGAACCGATACGACGGCGGCCCCGCATGCTGAATTGCCCACCAACCATCGGGTGCGCCGAGCTTCCCCGGACGCGTCGATTCGAATCCCGCGTTGACAAGCGCAATCGACGCAATCGATTTCGCCGTCGCTTCGGGCGGAACCGCCGGCGATCGCGATGTCTCATTGGCCGACCACGCGCCGCTCGCCATCAACATGCTCGCCAGCGCGAGCCAAAGTGAATTCGTTTTCATTCGAGCGTGTCGGTGACCGCGCCACGGCTGGCCGTCGAAACGAGCCGGGTGTATTTCGCGAGCAAGCCACGCGTGTAGCGCGGCGGCGGCGGGCGCCAGGCCGCGCGGCGACGTGCGAGCTCTGCATCGTCGACGTTGAGCTGGATCAAAAGGCGATGTGCATCGATCGTGATCGAGTCGCCTTCATGCACGAGCGCGATGTTTCCGCCGGCCTGAGCTTCGGGCGCCACGTGCCCGACGACCATGCCCCATGTGCCGCCAGAGAAACGACCATCGGTGATCAATCCCACCGATTCGCCGAGGCCCTGGCCGATCAACGCTGAAGTCGGCGCGAGCATCTCCCGCATGCCAGGACCGCCTTTCGGTCCTTCGTAACGAATGACGATCACATCCCCCGCCTCGATGCGCTTTGCCATGATCGCTTCCATGCATTGCGGCTCGGAATCGAACACGCGCGCACGACCGGTGATCGCAGGATTCTTGAGCCCCGTGATCTTCGCAACACAGCCTTCGGGCGCGAGATTGCCGCGAAGAATCGCAAGATGGCCCTCGTCGTACATCGGTCGCTTGAACGGGCGGATCACGTCCTGATCGGCGGAAGGCTCGCGCGCGATCGATGCAAGCTCGTCACCCAGCGAGCGTCGGGTGATCGTCATGCACTCGCCGTGCAGGATGCCGTGATCGAGGAGCATGCGAAGCACCTGCGGAACTCCGCCGGCGCGATGAAAGTCGGTTGCGACGTAACGTCCTGAAGGTTTCAGATCGCACAGCACCGGCACTCGCTTGCGTATCGTTTCGAAGTCGTCGATCGTCCACGGCACCTGTGCTGCGTTTGCGATCGCGAGGTAGTGCAGCACAGCATTCGTCGACCCGCCGGTTGCCATCACCAGCGCGATCGCGTTCTCCAGCGATTTTCGCGTGATGATGTCGCGCGGCTTCAAATCGCTTTCGATCGCACGTACGAGCACTTCGGCGGACTTCGCGGCGGAGTCGGCCTTCTCGGCGGTGGGAGAAGCCATTTGCGAGCTGCCAAGAAGGCTCATCCCGAGCGCCTCGAACGACGACGACATCGTGTTCGCCGTATACATGCCGCCGCACGCACCTACACTGGGGCACGCGTTGCGCTCGATGCCGTCGTAATCCTCGCGGCTCATCTTGCCGGCCGCGATCGCGCCGACCGCCTCGAACGGCGACACGATCGTGAGCTTCTGTCCTTTCCACTCGCCAGGCAGTATCGTTCCTGCGTAAACATAGATGCCGGGCACGTTCATCCGTGCGAGCGCCATCATTCCGCCCGGCATGTTCTTGTCGCAGCCGCCGACGACCAGCGCACCGTCCATGCATTGCCCGTTGACGCTCGTCTCGATCGCGTCGGCGATCACTTCGCGCGACACGAGTGAGTATTTCATTCCTTCGGTGCCCATGCCGATGCCGTCGGTGACCGTCGGCACGCCAAAGACCTGCGGCATGGCGCCGGCGCGCTTTAGCGCATCCATCGCGCGATCGACCAGCGGCTGGATGCCTGCGTTGCACGGATTCATCGTCGAATGACCGTTGGCGACGCCGACGATCGGCTTTTCGAAATCCTCATCGCCAAAGCCGACTGCGCGCAACATCGCGCGGTTTGGCGAGCGCGCGACGCCATGGGTGATGAGTCTCGAACGGCGGTTGTTCACGATTCGCTCCGATCTTTCGAATCGCAATGTTAGCGCGCCGGTGGCAGTGCTCCTTCGCGATCGTTGCGGTCCCCTACAATGCGCATCGTTTCAGTCATTACGTAGGTCATGCTCGTCCATCCGCAGTTCGATCCGATCGCGTTTCAGTTGGGACCAATTGCCGTGCGCTGGTACGGCATCATGTATCTGGTCGGGTTCGTGCTTTTCGTGGTGCTGGGGAAGCGTCGTGCGAAGCTCCAGCTTCTGACGGGCTGGCACCCGCGCGACATCGACGACATGCTGTTCTACGGCGTGTTCGGCGTGATCCTCGGCGGGCGCCTCGGCTACGTGCTGTTCTACAAGCCGCTCTACTATCTCGCGCACCCGCTGGAAGTCATCGCCGTGTGGGAGGGCGGAATGAGTTTCCACGGCGGATTTCTAGGCGTGCTGATCGCGCTGTGGTTGTTTGCACGCCGGCGCAACAAGCGCTGGCTCGACGTGCTCGATTTCGTCGCACCGCTGGTGCCGCTCGGGTTTGCGGCAGGACGACTCGGGAACTTCATCAACGCAGAGCTCGTGGGCCGGGTGACCAACGTCCCCTGGGCGATGGTCTTCCCGAACTACGACGCGCAACCGCGCCATCCCTCGCAGCTTTATCAGTTCGGGCTCGAAGGCATGCTGCTGTTCGTAATTCTTTGGATCTACACGTCGCGTCGCCGGCCGATGGGAGCACCCTCGGGAATGTTTCTCGCGGGTTACGGCGCGTTGCGTTTCATTGCGGAGTACTTTCGCGAGCCCGACGCATTCCTGCAGCAGTTGCCATTGGGGCTGACGATGGGCCAGTGGCTGTCGTTGCCGATGATGCTCGCAGGATTATTGTTGTTGCGTTGGGCGTACCGGCACGCCGGCAAGACCGAGCCGACGCTCATCGATCGAATGAAGCGCTGAACAAGACGGCCGAAAGTGCACCCCTACTTTCGGCCGGCCGGGCTACCCGAAAATCGGTGGCGAGGGAAGCGCGGCCCCCCTGGGGAGGGCCGCAGGCCGCGTCGCCGCGCGACCGAGTGCGCCGACTGTATGGAGCGTCGATTCAATGAGTCATGTCAGAGGCGCGAAGCCACACGATTTTCGGCAGAACTGCGGAAACAACGAGCGTCATGCCCGTGCTTAGCTCTCTTTCGCTCCTATCGAGTGGCTAACTCGGCGCGAAGTCTATTCGACGCGACGGAATTCGCCGTCGATGGCAGCGCCCCCGCGTGCGTTCGTGCGGCCCGCATGAGCTGGAAGCGGATCGCGGTGGCCGATATTGAGCGGCAGCAAGAGCAGCATCAGCGCGAAACCATCGGAAACGACACCCGGAAGCAACAGGAGGATGCCCGCAAGCACTCGCCGCCCGCTATCGACGACGCCACGCAGCAACGATTGATCGCCATGCAGCGCGGCGACGACATGCGTGCGGAACGTCATGCGCTCGTTCCGAAGCAGTGCAAGCCCGGTGAAAACAGAGATCGTGAGCCATACCCAGACCGGGACCCCGCTCCATTGCGCGAAACGAACGGTGGCGTACAGGTCCGCGATCGGAAAGCCCAGTAGAATCACCAGCAGCAATGCAAACCGCATGACGACTCCTTGTCGCACATACTCGTACTGACCACGTTGCCAGACCAAAAATCCGCACGCGATGTCGCTGCGGCGTTGATCGAGGCGAAGCTCGCTGCCTGCGTCAACATCGGCTCGCACGCGGTGATCTCAATGTATCACTGGCACGAAGCGATCGAAACCGCCGACGAGGTACCGCTGACGATCAAAACGCGCGCGGATCTTTTCGACGACGTCGCAGAGGAGATTCGCGCCCGCCACCCTTACGAACTTCCCGAGATAATCGCTGTCCCGATCACTCATGGAACGTCCGACTATCTCGCCTGGCTCGACGCCGAAACCCAACGGCGTTGATAGCGCAAGGGTTGACCGCCGAAAGTTGCGCGCGTCGATCGCCTTTGCGTCCGCGCTCGTCGGCTGGACCGCGTTCTCACAGGGCGGAGCGTCTGCCGCCGATCTCAAGCTTTTGCCTCCCGAGGAAGCGTTCAGGTTCGCGGCGCGGGCGCTCGACACACGTACGCTGGAGGCGACGTTCACGATTGCCGACGGCTATTACCTCTATCGCGACAAGCTGCGGTTCTCGAGCGAAGGTGGTATGACGCTGGCCGAGAGCCCCACGTTGCCTCCCGGCAAGGTCAAGGACGATGAGTTCTTCGGCCGTGTCGAGACGTACCGCGATCGCGTCGTGGTGAAGCTTCCACTGCGTGAGGCTGCGCCCTCGCGCTCGATCACGCTGGTGTCCGACTCGCAGGGTTGCGCTGATGTGGGCGTCTGCTATCCGCCGGTCAGTCAGCGCGTGACCATCGCGATTCCCGCGGTCGACGGCCGCCCGGGTGCGCTCATCGAGGCGACGCCGCCCAAGAAGCGCTGGTTCAACTGATGGCAGTGTTCGCCGCGCGGCGCGGCACTTGGCTGGGACTCGCCGCGCTTGCACTCGTGGCGGGAGTGGCCTGGTCGTGGTGGTCACGCTCGAGCAGCGAAACCCCGCGAGCCGCCTCGACGCTTCTCGCAATCGCGCTGCCTGATGTCAACGGGGTGTCGCAGCCGCTTGCCCAGTGGAAAGGCAAGCTGATGATCGTCAATTTCTGGGCAACCTGGTGCGCACCGTGCCGCGAAGAGATGCCGCTGTTTGTGAGAGTGCAGCGAGAGCATGCCGATCGCGTGCAATTTGTCGGGATCGCGGTCGATGACGCAGCCAAGGTAAAGCGCTTTGGCGAGGAGCTTGGCGTCAACTACCCGTTGCTGGTGGGCGGTTACGGCGCCATGGAGCTTTCGAAGGTGTTAGGCAACCGTGTTGCCGCGCTACCCTTCACAGTGGTCCTGGATGCGGGCGGGCGCCTAATTTTTACTCAATTGGGTCCGCTCAACGACGAAACACTGGCTAGAATTGTCGGCAACTCCCTTTAAATGAGCGGAAACGTCGTTTAAAACAGGTTAAAACGTCTTTTTGCCGCCCCAGGAGCTTTAAGCCAAAAGCGGCGCAGCAGGGACCGGGGTCGGAAATCGCGTCCTGGTCGCCGTGGGCGGCTTAATTTGCTTGTATCTATGGACATCTCGCGGCGATCTGCGGCAAACTCGCGCCCTATTCGTCGCTGCCGCTCCATAGAGCCGCTCATCGGCGACCAATACCAACGTGGATTTACGCAAACTCAAGACCCTGATCGAGCTCGTGGAGACTTCGGGCATCCAGGAGCTCGAGATACAGGAAGGCGAGGAGCGGGTGCGGATCACACGAGCGCTCGCACCTGCCGGGCAGACGCTCATGTTTCAGGCGCCTACTGCGGCGCCTGCCGGAACACCCGAGCCGGCTGCTCCCGCCGCGCTTGCGCCCGCGAGTACGCCTGCGGAGACAGAGGGTCATGTCGTCAAGAGCCCGATGGTAGGGACGTTCTACCGAGCCGCCTCCCCGGGTGCAAAAGCGTTCGTCGAGGTCGGTGACGCGGTCAAGGATGGCGATCCGCTTTGCATCGTCGAGGCGATGAAGCTGATGAACGAAATCGAGGCGGACGCATCGGGCGTGATCAAGGCGATCCTGGTCGAGAATGGCGAGCCGGTGGAGTTTGGCCAGCCGCTGTTTTTACTGGCTTGACCTGACGAGTCGTTCGCCCGGGCCCTCCCCGGCCAGCCGCCTTGCCTCCCGCAGAAAAGCTCTTCGACAAGATCCTGATCGCCAACCGCGGTGAGATTGCGCTGCGCGTACAGCGCGCGTGCCGCGAGCTTTCGATCAAGACGGTGGTCGTGCATTCGGAAGCGGATCGCGACGCAAAATACGTGCGCCTCGCCGACGAGTCCGTTTGCATCGGTCCCGCGGCGTCGGCGCAGAGCTATCTCAACATCCCTGCCATCATCGCGGCTGCCGAAGTCACCGATGCGCAGGCGATCCATCCAGGCTACGGCTTTCTCTCGGAGAACGCCGATTTCGCCGAGAAGGTCGAGCGCTCGGGCTTCGTGTTCATTGGCCCGCGCCCCGACACCATCCGCCTGATGGGCGACAAGGTGAGCGCGAAGGCCGCAATGATGAAGGCCGGCGTGCAGTGTGTACCGGGTTCGGAAGGCGAGCTGCCCGACGACGAGAAGGAAATCGTGCGCCTCGCGCGCCAGACCGGCTATCCCGTGATCATCAAGGCGGCCGGCGGGGGCGGCGGACGTGGCATGCGCGTCGTGCATACGGAAGCTGCACTCGGAAGTGCGGTTTCGCTGACCAAGGCGGAAGCGCAAGCGGCATTCGGCAACCCGGTCGTCTACATGGAGAAGTTCCTCCCCAATCCGCGTCACATCGAGATCCAGGTGCTCGCCGACGAGCACAAGAACGCGGTGTGGCTCGGCGAGCGCGATTGCTCGATGCAGCGGCGCCATCAAAAGATCATCGAGGAGGCTCCCGCGCCGGGGGTCAACGCGCGCGCATTGACGCGCATCGGCGACCGTTGCGCGGATGCGTGTCGACGGATCGGCTATCGCGGTGCGGGCACGTTCGAGTTCCTCTATCAGGAGGAGGAATTCTTCTTCATCGAGATGAACACGCGCGTGCAGGTCGAGCACCCGGTCACCGAAGCCATTACCGGCATCGACATCGTCCAGCAGCAGATCCGCATCGCTGCCGGGCACAAGCTCGGGTTTCGGCAGCGCGACATCGCCAAGCGCGGGCACGCGATCGAATGCAGGATCAACGCCGAGGATCCGTACACGTTCGTTCCATCACCGGGCCGCATCTCGTCGTGGCACGTGCCCGGAGGACCGGGGATCCGAGTCGACAGCCATGTCTATGCGAACTATTTCGTTCCACCCTATTACGATTCGATGATCGGCAAGGTGATCGCGTTTGGCGATACGCGAGAGCAAGCGCTTGCACGCATGCGCGTGGCGCTGTCCGAGATGGTCGTTGAGGGAATCAAGACGAACATCCCGCTGCACCAGGAGCTTTTGATCGACGAGAAGTTCGTGCGCGGCGGGACGTCGATCCACTTCCTCGAGGAGCGGCTGGCGAAGCGCAAGTCGGGCTAGCTAGCCTCGACGCGCGCTGAAAGTTCGATGCCCTACGTTGCGCTTCACCTCGAAGTCCCCGGTTCCGAGCTCGACGCTTGGTCGGATGCGCTGCTAGTCGCCGGCGCCTTGTCGGTCGAGGCGACCGATCCTGATGCGGGAACCAGCCGCGAAACGCCGATTTATGCGGAGCCGGCAATGGAACAAGCGCGTTGGCCGCGCGCGCAGGTGGTTGCGCTTCTACAACACGATGCCGACGCAACCACGCTGGTGAGTGGCGTTGCGAAAGCGCTCGGCGCGCCGATTCCACCGTTTTCCTGCGCCACGCTCGCCGATCAGGATTGGGTGCTCGCAACGCAGTCACAGTTTCGCACCATCGCAATCGCGCACGATCTTTTCATCGTGCCGACCTGGTGCACGCTCCCCGCCGACGGAATTTCGATTCGCCTCGATCCGGGCGTTGCATTCGGCACCGGATCGCACGCGACGACGCGTCTATGCCTCGAATGGCTGCGCGCATCGGTAAGGCTCGGCGACTCGGTGCTCGATTACGGATGCGGCTCGGGGATTCTGGCCATCGCCGCTACGAAGTTTGGCGCGGGGCGGGTCGTTGGCACCGACGTCGACAGGCAAGCGCTTGGCGCAAGCATCGCCAATGCCGAACGCAACGATGTGCTCGCCACGTTCGTCTCGCCGGCTGATCTCTCGTCCGCGACCTTCGACATCGTCGTCGCGAACATCCTCGCCAATCCGTTGATGCTGCTCGCGCCTGCGCTTGCTGCACGCGTGCGGCCCAGCGGACGCATCGCACTGTCGGGAATTCTTCGCGAGCAGGCCGCCGATGTCGTCGCCGCTTATGAACCGTGGTTTACACTCCGCGCGTCGCGCGAAGGCGAGGGCTGGTTGCTCCTGGACTGCGAACGCGATCTCACTTGAATCGATGGCCGACGAGAAATACACGCGCTGTCCGAGTTGCAAGACGGTGTTTCGCGTCACGCCCGCGCAGCTTGCGTTGCGCGCGGGGCAAGTGCGCTGCGGGCACTGCCGAAACGTGTTCGACGGCAATGCGAACTTGATTCAGCTCGCCCCGAGCCCTGCGTTCGCCGTCGACGATGAAGCAGCGGCGACCGGACCGCTGACTGTCACGCTGCGCAATGCAACCGCGCTGCAGCCTGCGGTCGATCCGCCGCAGGCAACACCGAAAGTCGCGCCGGCCCCGGCGGCGCCGTACAAGGTGACAACGGTCGAAGAGCCCATCGATTATGACAGTCGCTTCGCCTGGGATCGGCCGCGCAAGCGCTCGCGCCGGCGAACGCTCGCCTACGTTGGGCTGATCGCGCTTCTCGCCATCGTATTCATCGCGCAGCTTGCTCTGCATTATCGCGACGCGCTCGCCGCCGAGTGGCCGGCGACGCGAACGTTGCTGACGCGCGCGTGCAGTCTCGCTCGGTGCAGCATCAATCCGCTGCGCGAGATCGCCGGCCTGTCGATCGATGCATCGGACCTGCAGGCGGACCCAGCGCACAAGGGCTTGCTCGTTCTGACCGCGACGATTCGCAATCGCGCGGCGTACGCGGTGGCGTTTCCGCATCTCGAGGTCACGCTCACCGACGCGCAGGATCGGGTGGTCGTGCGCCGGGCGCTGGCGCCGCTCGAGTACGCGGGTGGCACCGTCGACGTGCCCGCGGGGATTCCGCGTAACGGCGAGGCGGCGGTGAAGTTGTTCATCGATGCAAGCGCGACAACGCAGTCGGGCTATCGCGTCTATCTGTTTTATCCCTGACGAACCCAAGGGTTTAGGAACTGGGATCGAGGATCGAGGAAAAAACTGGTCGCGCCATCACGAATGCTCCCCAATCCCAAATCCCTATTTGTTCGGGCGTTGCCTGGTGAGCGGCGGGGCGCTTGCTTGGATTCGGGGCAATCCGGTCATCGAACGCACGTATTTGGTGCGATATGGCAAAATGCACACAGGCCGCGCGCGCAAAGCGTTTCGCCGCCAAGGGCTTGCACGGCGCTTTGCGATGGCATGCTTGTCGCTAAATCCGCTTCGCCTTCCTTTCCACCCAACACCCCCGATTCGAGCCGAACCCAGGAGATTCCATGGCAACCAGCGGTGCCGATGTACTGAAAACGATCAAGGACAAGGAGGTCAAGTTCGTCGATCTCCGCTTCACCGATACGCGCGGCAAGGAGCAGCACGTGTCGGTCCCGGCCAAGTATTTCGGCGCCGACAAGTTCGAGCAGGGCCACGCGTTCGACGGCTCGTCGATCGCCGGCTGGAAGGGTATCGAAGCCTCCGACATGTTGTTGATGCCCGACGAGGAGACGGCGTACATCGATCCGTTCATGGACGAGACGACGCTCAACATCACCTGCGATGTCGTCGAGCCCTCCGACGGCAAAGGCTACGAGCGCGATCCACGCTCGCTTGCCAAGCGCGCCGAGGCGTATCTCAAGTCGACCGGCGTCGGTGATGTCGCGTATTTCGGCCCGGAGCCCGAGTTCTTCATTTTCGACGCGGTCGAATGGTCGGTCGACATGTCGGGAAGCTATTGCAAAGTCTTTTCGTCGGAGGCCGCCTGGTCGACGGGCGAAAAATTCGAAGGCGGCAACATGGGCCATCGCCCAACGGTCAAGGGCGGCTATTTCCCGGTGCCGCCGGTCGATTCGTTGCAGGACATTCGCTCGGCGATCTGCCTTGCGCTCGAGCAGATGGGTGTGGAAGTCGAAGTGCATCATCACGAAGTCGCGACCGCGGGTCAATGCGAAATCGGAACGCGCTTCGCGCCGCTCGTGCAGCGCGCCGATTGGCTCATGCGGCTCAAGTACGCAGTCCACAACACCGCGCACGCATACGGCAAGACCGCGACGTTCATGCCCAAGCCGATCGTCGGCGACAACGGCTCGGGAATGCATTGCCACCAGTCGGTGTGGAAGGGCACGAAGAATCTTTTCGCAGGCGACGGCTACGCGGGCCTTTCCGAGTTCGCGCTGTATTACATCGGCGGCATCATCAAGCACGCCAAAGCGCTGAACGCGATCACCAATCCGGGAACGAACTCGTACAAGCGCCTCGTACCCGGCTTCGAGGCGCCGATCAATCTTGCGTACTCGGCGCGCAACCGTTCGGCGGCGATTCGTGTTCCTTATGTCAGCAATCCCAAGGGACGTCGCATCGAAGTGCGCTTCCCCGATCCGACGACCAATCCTTATCTTGCGTTCTCGGCAATGCTGATGGCAGGTCTCGACGGCGTACAGAACAAGATTCATCCCGGCGACCCGATGGACAAGAACCTCTACGACCTCGAGCCGGAGGAAGCCGCGAAGGTGCCGCATCCTTGCGCCTCACTCGATGAAGCGCTCGACGAGCTCGATAAAGACCGCGAGTTCCTGACGCGCGGTGGCGTGTTCTCAAACGACATGATCGATGCCTATATGGCGCTCAAGATGGATGAAGTCACCCGTTTTCGCATGACGACGCATCCGGTCGAGTACGACATGTACTTCAGCTTGTAGACGATAGAAATCGTTCCTCGAGGGGCCGGTCTTGCGAGCCGGCGGGGGGCGGACCAGACGATTGGTCCGCCCTTTTGCTTCTAAGCGCCGCCAAGTTCGCTACACTCGGCCCGTCATGCCAACCAATGACCTACAGCCGCGCGTCCTCAGCTGGTGCCTCGCCTTGCTCGTCACGCTCGCTTTGGGGGCGACTACATCGCATGCGCAAACGCTTGCCGCGCGTGCGAAGGAGGCGCGTTGCATCGACGCGCCGCAGATGCTCACCGGAACCAACGTCTACAAGTGCAACACGGCGTCCGGTGTTCCAGCGATGTTCAACGTGCCGGAAGGGACCGAGCGACCGCCGGTCAGACGAAGCAATGGCAATTCGTCCAGCGTGGGCATTGCCGCGGCCGCGCCGCTGCCCTCGCCGGTCGTCACACAACCCACACCCGGGTTGCCACGCGTCGATGCGGCGACGCAAAAGGGTCGCGACGACTTGCGCCGTCGCGTATTGCAAGACGAGCTCGCGACCGAGGAGAAGCTGCTCGGTGAATCTCGCAGCGCCTACGCGAACGGCGCGCCTGCTGCGCTCCCCGAGGAGAATGCGCAGCCGCAGCGCTACGCGGAGCGAATCGCGCGCTTGCGCGAAGCGGTGCTGCGGCACGAGCGCAATATCGAAATGCTTCGACGAGAGCTCGCTGCGTTGCGCTGACGGCGTTCTTACCGGCCCGTCAGGGCTTCGCCAATACCAACGTGTCGTACGACGCACGCGCTCTTGCGCGGCGCGGATGTTGCTAACCGGCTAAGCGCATGGTCCTAAGCTCGCTCGCGCAGTTGTCGATTCCGCAGTCGCAAAGCCCATGGCCCGGGCTCGAGCTATTGTCGGCAGCGGTATTGATGCTCGACGACGAGCGCTTGGTGCGCTATGCGAATCCGGCCGCCGAAAACCTGTTCGAGCTTTCGCGTGCGCGCCTGCAAGGGATGCCGACTGCATCTCTTTTCACCGATGCGCGCTCGCTCGATGCGGCGATCGGTCATGCGCTCGCAAGCGGCTCCACGTACACCGAGCAGGACGTCGAGCTCGCCGTGATGGGCAAGTCGCGGCTACATCTGAACGTGACCGTAACGCCGATCGATGTCGACGATGTTGCGCTGCTTCTCGAATTTCGCCATATCGATCGGCAGCTTCGCATCGCGCGCGAGGAGCGGCAGCTCGAGCAGGCGGAAGCCAATCGCGAGCTGATCCGAAACCTCGCGCACGAGATCAAGAATCCACTCGGCGGAATTCGCGGCGCGGCACAATTGCTCGAGCGCGAGCTCGATCGGCCGCAGCTGAACGAATACACGCAGGTGATCATCGGCGAGGCCGACCGCTTGCAGTCGCTGGTGAATCGCCTGCTCACACCGCATCGCTTGCCGACCTACAAGCGCACGAACATCCACGAAGTGCTCGTCCGGGTGAAGGGCGTCGTGCAAGCCGAGTTTCCCGAGATTCCGATCGAGGCCGATTTCGACACGTCGCTGCCGGAGCTCGAGGCGGATCCCGAGCAGCTCACGCAGGCGGTGCTGAACATCGTGCGCAATGCCGCGCAAGCATTGCACGACACGACTGCGAGCCCACGCGTTCTATTGACGACTCGTGTCGCGCGCTACGTGACGCTGGCGCGCCGCCGGCATCGCCTCGCAATCGATATCGCCGTCGAGGACAACGGACCCGGCATCGCGCCGTCGATACGCGAGCGCATCTTCTATCCGCTGGTGTCGGGACGCGTCGGCGGCAGCGGTCTCGGGCTCACGATCGCGCAAACGTTCATCGCGCAGCACAACGGCACGATCGACTGCGACAGCGCTCCGGGATGTACTGTGTTTCGAATTCTGTTGCCGGTGGGACCGGGATCGACGGGGACGACATGAACGAGACGACCTCCATGCAAGCGCTCGTTCATAAGCCGCAGGCGACTTTGCCAAGGCCGGTGTGGATCGTCGACGACGACCGCTCGATACGCTGGGTGCTCGAAAAAGCGCTGGCGCGCGAAGGGATCGCGCACAAGACGTTCGCATCGGCGTACGAAGTCTTGCAGGCGCTCGCCGTGTCGCAGCCGCAGGTGCTCGTCTCCGACATCCGCATGCCCGGCGAGTCGGGTCTGTCGCTGCTGCAGAAGATCAAGGAGCGCTGCCCGCATCTGCCGGTGATCGTGATGACCGCATATTCGGATCTCGATAGCGCGGTGGCGGCGTTCCAGGGCGGAGCGTTCGAATATCTGCCAAAGCCATTCGATGTCGATCACGCAATCGCACTCATTCGCCGCGCAACGACCGAGACGCCGACGAGCGCACCCGCGGCCGCCGTGCAAACCGATGCCCCGGAGATGCTGGGACAGGCGCCGGCGATGCAGGAGGTGTTTCGCGCGATCGGACGCTTGTCGCAATCGAGCGCGACGGTCTTGATCACCGGCGAGTCGGGCACCGGCAAGGAGTTGGTCGCTCGTGCCTTGCATCGACACAGTCCGCGAGCGGCGGGGCCCTTTGTTGCGATCAACACGGCAGCGATACCGAAAGAGTTGCTCGAGTCGGAACTGTTCGGTCACGAGCGCGGCGCTTTCACGGGGGCGCAGGCGATGCGACGCGGGCGCTTCGAGCAGGCCGAAGGCGGCACGCTGTTCCTGGATGAGATCGGTGACATGCCGCCCGATCTTCAGGTGCGCCTCTTGCGCGTGCTCTCCGACGGTGAGTACTACCGCGTCGGCGGACATGCGCCGTTGCGAGCCAGCGTTCGCATCATTGCCGCGACGCACCAGAATCTCGAAGAGCGCGTGCGACTCGGACTCTTTCGCGAAGATCTATTGCACCGCTTGAACGTCGTGCGCCTGCGCCTTCCGCCGCTGCGCGAGCGGAGCGAGGACGTGGCACCGCTCGCACGCTTCTTCCTGCAAAAGAGCGCGCACGAGCTTGCCGTCGATCCGAAGACTCTAGCTGACGATGCGTTGCAAGCGCTTGCCGTTTTTGCGTTTCCCGGCAACGTGCGTCAGCTCGAAAACATCTGCCACTGGCTGACGGTGATGGCCCCCGGCCAGCGTATCGGCGTTGCTGATCTACCGCCCGAGGTTCGTGAAGTGCAAAGCGCTACGGCGGTCGTCGAAAGCGGCTGGCTCGCCGCACTCGATCGCGAGCTTGCCCAGGCGCTCGCGCGAGGTGAGCGCGCGGTCGGTGATCGCCTCGAAACCGAATTCGAGAAGGCGCTGATCAGGCGCGCGCTCGCGCATACGGCCGGCCACCGCATGGAAGCAGCGCTTTTGCTCGGCTGGGGACGCAATACTTTGACGCGAAAAATTCAGGAGCTCGGACTCGAGGCTGAATTGCGCAAGGGTTCCGAGCGCGGCTAACGCGCGTCCCGCTGAAGTCGGCCGACAGTGTTCTCGACTGATTATTACTTGAGGGTCGGTGGAGTCCCGGCCGTGCGCGCCACTTGCGGTGCGGGCTGCGCTTCGATCGGCTCGTTCAACGGGCGCTGGCCCTGGCTCGAACGGCGCGCCGGCGATTTCGGATAGCCCGCCTGATCGAGCGTTTGGTTCCAGCGCGTTTCGTTCCAGCCTTTGACGACGAGCTTGTCGCCGACTTGCAGCACGGGCGCGGAAAGGTCTCCCGAAACCTGCTGCAGCTTCTGCTGACCCTCGGCCGTGTTGACGTTGACGGTCTCGAACGGAACGCCGCGGCGATTCAACAGCGCCAGCGCGTTGTCGCAGGCGAGACCGCATTCGAACGTGAACAGCGTCACCGGAAAGCGCTCGCTCGCTTGCTGCACGACGAGCGACGGCTCGGAAGTGGAGATCGTATTCGCGGTGACGCGCTTGCGCTGCACGTCCCTGGCATCCGATCCCGGCGCGCGGTCCGAATAGACGACGCGCCCTTCGGCGTCGACGTAACGATAAACCGGCTTGTCTTGCGCCACCGGCTGGCCGCAGAAAAGGGTCGTAGCGACGGTGCAGGTGCCGACCGTGAGCAACAGCGCGCGCTTCATGCCAATCTCCGTCAAGATGACGACGTCATCCCATTGTGGCGCAAAGGCAGGTTGACCTGTGTGATGCACCGATGGAAGGCAGCGGCGGGCGCCAACGTTGCAACACGCCGGGCGAATCGAACAGGCGGCGAGCCTATAAGCGTTCGGCGACGAACCGGACCCGAGGTCAGAATTCGATTTCCAGTTGCGCGTACGACAGTTCGATCGCTTGCGCTCGCTCGGAAAGGTCGCATTTCGCTCCGGCGATACCTCGCGTCATTGATCGTGCGCCCGCGCGCGCCCGATGAACACCTGGCGTGAGCCACCGTGCATTCAAACACTTACTTCGCCCTCGATGTCGGAACGCCGTTCTCGACCTTGCTTCCCGACTTCGAATCACCCGGTTCGGTGAGCGAACGCTTGCCCGGCGCGGCACGGCTCGCCGGCGCCTTGGGATAGCCGGCCTGATCGAGGATCGCGTTCCAGCGCGTTTCGTTCCAGCCTTTGACAATCATCTTGTCGCCGACTTGCAGAACCGGCGCGAAAAGATTATCGCCAGTCACTTGTTGCAGCTTTTTCTGCCCGTCCGCGGTGTGCAGATTTACGGATTCATAGGGCACGCCGCGACGATTCAAAAACGCGATCGCGCTGTCGCAACTATCACCGCATTCGAACGTGAAAAGCGTGACCGGAAAGCGCTCGGCCGCCTGCTGCACGACCAACGGCTGCTCCGACGTTGTGATCATGTTCTTCGAAACGCGGATGCGCTGCACGTCACGGGCATCGGCGTCAGGCGCGGGCGCGAGATCGGAGTAGACAACGCGCCCAAGGCGGTCGAGATAACGGTAGACCAGCTTGTCTTCCTGTGCCTGCGGCTGCGCCGCCGGTTGGCCCCACCAAAGCGTCGTGGCCACTGTGCAGGTGCCAACAGCAATAAGCAGGGCGCGCTTCATAGGGCGATCGCAGTTACAATGACAATGTCATGCCATTATGTCGTAATAGGGCGTCGATTTGTGGCGGCCGACCCCGGAAGGCGATGAACGATTCAAGCGCGGGGCGGCTGCCACCCTTGGCGAGCACCTCGTCCCGAAAGCGCGACCCCGCTGCCGGGGACATGACGCCCACCTCCTCGAACAGGCTGAAAGCGTCGGCGGAAAGCACTTCCGCCCACTTGTAGCTGTAGTAGCCGGCCGCGTAACCGCCGGCGAAGACGTGGCCGAACGTGTGCATGAACCGGTCGAAATGGGGGCGTGGCACTACGGCAACTTCCCGACGAGCGGCGGCCAAAATCGAGTGGGGGTCACGCTCGGGAGCGTGCCCACCGGGGATGTACTCGGTATGCAACAACATGTCGAACAGCGCGAATTCGACCTGGCGCAGCGTGCCAAGGCCGCTTTGGAAATTTTTCGCGGCGCGCATGCGATCGAACAGCGCGCGCGGAAGCTTCTCCCCGGTGTCGACGTGCGATGACATCTCGCATAACACTTCCCATTCCCAGGTCCAGTTCTCCATGATCTGCGAAGGCAGCTCGACCGCGTCCCACTCCACCCCTTCGATTCCCGAAACGCCGGGAACATCGACGCGCGTCAACAACAGATGCAGGCCATGACCGAACTCGTGAAACATCGTCACCACTTCACGGTGGGTGAGCAACACGGGTCGGCGCTTGCCGTCGATCTGCGTCGGCGGTGCAAAGTTGCAGGTGAGAAACGCAATCGGCTCCTGCACGCGCTCGCCTTCGCGGCGCCGGTTCACCGCGTCATCCATCCACGCGCCGCTTTGCTTCCCTTCGCGCGCGTACAGGTCGAGATAGAACTGCCCGACCGGCGCGCCGTCGCGATCGTGAATCTCGAAAAAGCGGACGTCGGAATGCCAGGTAACTGCGGGCGCTTCGCGAATCGTGACGCCGTAAATCGTGTCGACGAGATGAAACAGTCCCGTGAGCACGCGATTCTCGGAAAAGTATTGCTTTACCTCCTGCTCGGAAAAAGAGTAGCGCTGCTGACGCAATTTCTCGGATGCATACGGCAGATCCCACGCTTGCGGATCGTCGATGCCGAGCGTCTCCCTGGCAAACGCGATGAGCTCCGCGTAATCGCGCTCGGCAAAAGGTCGCGCGCGCTGCGCAAGGTCGCGGATGAACGCGAGCACCTGCGCAGGCGTATTGGCCATTTTCGGAACGAGCGAGACTTCGGCGAAATTCGCGTAGCCCAGTAGCTTTGCTTCTTCCAGTCGCAACGCAAGGATTTTTTCAATGAGCGCGCTGTTGTCGTACGCCGGATCGGCGCCGAGGTCCGATGCGAGCGTTGCAAAGGCGCGATGCACGAGCGCACGCACATCGCGATTGTCGGCATACTGCATGACCGGCAAATACGAAGGCATCCGTAGCGTGAGCTTGTAGCCTTCGCGTCCCTCGCGCTCTGCCTCCTCGCGCGCCTGTGCCATGACATCGTCCGGAACACCCGCCAGCGCCGCGCGATCATCGACGTAATGCGCCCAAGCGTTGGTTGCATCGAGCACGTTGTCGTCGAATTTCGCCGAGAGGCTCGCAAGTTCTTCGGCAATTGCCTTGAAGCGCGTCTTGGCCGCTGGCGCGAGCTCGGCGCCACCGAGGCGAAAATCGCGAAGCTCGTTGTCGATGACTTTGCGCTGGGCCGCGGACAGCGCTTCGAATTCCTTCGATGCCGCGATCGATTTGTATTTCGCGTACAGACGCTCGTCCTGTCCGAGATCGGCAAAAAACGCGGTGACTTTCGGCAGATTCGCGTTGTAGGCGTCGCGCAGCTCGGGCGTGCTGACGACGGCGTTCAAATGCCGAACCGTGCCCCAGGCGCGATCGAGTCGATCGAGCGCTGCTGCGATCGGTACTGCGACGCCGTTCCAACTCGCTGTCTCCGACGAGGTTGCCACGCTCTCGACGGTTGCGCGCGCATCGGCAAGCAGCGCATCGACCGCGGGGGAGACATGCGAAGGCTCGATGCGGTCGTAGCGCATCAGTGCGCCTGCGGGCGCGAGGAGTGGATTCTGCGAGTTCATTGCAATCCTTCTTTTTACAGAAGTGGCGTGGCGCCAAGCGCCGCATCGAGCCGGACGAGATCGGCGGGCGTGCCCACGTTCTCCCACGGCCCTTCGTAGAGCTCGCCGCTGACTTGACCGGCGTCGATCCAAGCGTTCAGCAATGGGAGCAGTTGGAGCTTTGTCTCCCGCGGGAGTTCGCGAAACAGCGCCGTATCGTAGATCCCGATATTGCCGTAAGTGAACATGCCTCGACGATCGGTCGTTTGGCTACGATGAACAAGCGACGCCGATTGATCAAGCGAGAAATCACCTAAAGGGTGGTAGGAGGGGTTCGGCACCATGACCAGATGCACGCGCGGCAAGTCGACGTCGTCGTGCATACGCTCCGCAATAGGTACGAGGCGCCGATAGTCGTAGCGCGTCCAGATGTCACCGGACACGATGAGCGCGGGCCCTGGCGGAAGCAGCGGCATTGCGGTTGCAATTCCGCCGGCGGTTTCGAAAGGCTCACGCTCGCGCGACCAGCGAATCGTCACGCCGAGCTTGCTGCCGTCCCCGAGCGCTTCGATCATCGCATCGGCGCAATGCGAGACATTGATCGCAATTGTCGTGAATCCCGCGCGCGAGAGTGCGCGGATTTGATGAACGATAAGCGGCGCGCCGCCCGCGACCAGCAGCGGTTTTGGTGTCGTATCCGACAACGGCCGCATGCGTTCTCCGCGGCCGGCGGCGAGAATCATTGCGCCGATATTCATCGCAACTTGGACGCCGCTTCGAGCCGATCGAGCAGGTTCGCGATTGGTGCGAGCTCGCGATAGCGTTGCGCAACCGGCCGCGCGTAGGCGAGAAAGCGCGGCGTGTCCTCGACGTAGCCTGCTTTGCCGTCGCGATGAAGAATGCGTACGAATATTCCCAGCACCTTGAGGTGGCGCTGCAGTCCCATCCATTCGAGCGCGCGAAAGAAAGCGTGGAAATCGCTGTCGACGGGAAGCCCCGCGCGCCGCGCTTTTTCCCAGTAACGGATCGTCCAGTCGAGCACACGCTCCTCGGGCCAGCTTATGAATGCATCCTTGAAGAGCGAGATCACGTCGTACTGGATCGGGCCGATCACCGCGTCCTGAAAGTCGAGAATGCCGGGGTTGTTGCCGACTTCACGGGCGACGAGCATCAAGTTGCGCGGCATGTAGTCGCGGTGCACGAATACTTGCGGCTGCGCTAGGTGATCGGCGATCAACGTGTCGAACACGCGGTTGAGCGAATTGCGCTCGTCGGTCGACAGCTCGACGCCGAGATGACGCCCGATGTACCAGTCGGGGAACAGCTCGAGCTCGCGGCGCAACAACTCGTCGTCGTAGCTCGGCAAGATGCCGCGTACGGTGGCGAGCTGCCATTTGATCAACGCATCGGTTGCGTCCGCGAACAATGCGGTCGCGTTGTGTTCGTCGATGACGGCGAGATAACTTGTCGTGCCAAGGTCGCTCAACAGCAAAAACCCGCGTGCAAGATCCTGAGCGAAAACGCGCGGCGCGTGGAGGCCCGCGTTGACGAGAAGCTGCGCGACGGCGACGAATGGTCGACAATCCTCCTGTGGCGGCGGCGCGTCCATTGCAATCAGCGTCGTTGCTCCGAACTGCGCGTTTTGCAAGGTGATGCGGAAGTAGCGGCGAAAGCTTGCGTCGGCGGAGGCAGGCGCCATCGCGAAGTGCTCGTCGTGCAGTATTTCGGCGAGCCACACGCGTAGCGTCGCTTCGCGTGGGTCCGCCAAACCTGCGCCGGCGGCCGACGATGCGATATTCACGTGAGCGGGGAAGGATTCGATGACTCGCGCCCGCATCGATTCGTCGAGCCGCGAGCTAGAATGCGCGGCATTCTAACAAACGCATCGATCGGTTCCCTCCTGGTGTCCTGCTGTTTGCGCTTTTGCTCCCGATTTCATGTCGTGCTTGCATGCGCAGGTGTCCTCACAGGTAACGCCGACGCGCAGAACGCCGAGCCGTCGCTTCGAATGGCGCGCGAGCTCGCTCCGCAGGCGCCGCCGACAGCGTCAACGAGCACGAATCGCATCGGCGCTCGGCGCGCGCCGTTGACGCTGGAGGGCCCTGATCGCGGAACGCTGTTTCTGCGCGCCGACCGGCTCGAAGGAACGCAGGCGCGGGTCGACGCGAGCGGGCGCGTCGAGCTTCGCACGCGTCGCGAGACAGTGCTTGCCGACGAGCTGAGCTACGACTTCGCGACCGAGGAAATCGTCGGACGCGGCAACGTCACGCTGCGGCAGGGCAATGATTTCGTAACCGGGCCGGAGCTGACGTTTCGCCGCGACAGCGAGACCGGGTATTTCGAGTCGCCGCGCTTTGCGATCGGTGAGAACGGCGTGCGCGGCGACGCAGCACGTGTCACCTTCGCCGGACCCGAGCGCTACGACATTCTGCGCGCCCGTATCACGACCTGCGTCGCACCGCGCGAGGATTGGTTTTTGCGTGCGGAGTCGCTCGCGATCGACAATGACAAGAAAGTCGGCGTCGCGCGCGATGCGCGGCTGGATTTCCTCGGCGTGCCGATTCTTTATTCGCCGTGGCTCGAGTTCCCTTTGAGCAACGACCGCAAGTCGGGCTTTCTGACGCCGACGTTCGGCTCGTCGGGAACACGCGGGTTCGACGTCACGCTTCCCTACTATTTCAATCTCGCACCGAATTACGACGCGACGCTGGCGCCGCGCTACATGACCAAGCGCGGCTTGCAGCTCGACGGCGAGGTTCGTTATCTGTTCGAAGGCGCGATGCCGAGCAAGGGTGAGGCGGGCCTCGAAGTGTTGCCGAACGATCGGCAAACCGACATGACGCGCTGGTTTTACACGTGGCGTCATAACCAGCAGTTCCTGCCATGGCTTGCCGGCTATCTCAACCTGAACAAGGTTTCCGACGACAAGTACTTCGCCGATCTTTCCGAGCGCGTCGCGGTCACTTCACAATCGACGCTGCCGCGCGAAGGGGGACTGGCTGCGGCGTGGGGGCCGCTTTCGCTTTTGGCGCGTGCGCAGAAATGGCAAACGCTGCAGGATCCCAACGCTCCGATCGTGCCGCCGTTCGATCGTGTTCCGCAAGTTGCGGCAACGCTCGCGCCGGTCGAATGGGGTGACGCATCGGTGTCGGGGTTGGCCGAATACGCGCGCTTCGAGCGCAGCGGTCGCGCCGAGGGCGATCGCAGCGTCGTATATCCGCAGTTCGAATACAGCGTGCAGGCGCCGGCGGGGTTTTTCGCCGCGCGCGGCAGCGTGCACGCGCGGCAATATGTACTCGAGGACGTGGCGCCCGGTGTAAAGCGACGACCCAACGTCGTCGTGCCGATCGCAAGCCTCGATGGCGGCCTCGTGTTCGAGCGCGATTGGCAGGCGTTCGGCACTCGCTTCATTCAAACGCTCGAGCCGCGCGCGTTCTACGTCAACATTCCGTTTCGCAGTCAGAGCGAGCTGCCGGTGTTCGACACCGCGCTGGACGACTTCAATTTCCAGCAGCTTTTCACCGAGAATCGCTATATCGGCAACGATCGCATCGGGGATGCGAATCAGTTGACGCTTGCGGTGACTTCGCGGCTGCTCGACCCGAACAATGGCAGCGAGCGCTTGCGTCTTGTCGTCGGGCAGCGCTTCTACTTCAAGGATCAGCGCGTTACGCTTCCCAACGAGACGCCGCGCTCGGCATCGACCTCGGATCTATTGCTCGAAGCCGAGAGCCGCCTGACCGATGCATGGCTTCTCAACGGGCTCGTGCAGGTGAATCTCGATTCAGGGAACGCCGAGCGGCTCAATTTCGGCGCGCGCTGGAATCCCGAGCCCGGCAAGGTGATCGCTGCGAGCTGGCGCTATACGCGCAAGCTCTTCGATCCCGAGAATCCGGTGTCGAACATCAAGCAGTTCGACATCGCGGCGCAATGGCCGATCACGCCGCAATGGACGCTCTTGTCACGCTGGAACTACTCGCTCGTGCAAAGCCGCACGCTCGAGGCGCTGGTGGGCTTTGAGTACAATGCGGATTGCTGGGTGTTGCGCGCCGTGCTGCATCGGCTGCAAACGACGACTCAGCAGGCGTCGACGTCGGTCTACGTGCAACTCGAGCTTACCGGGCTTGCTCGCGTGGGCACCAATCCGCTCGATCTTTTGCGGCGCAGCGTTCCCGGCTTCGTGCGCGCGAACGACCCGATCCGGTTGCAGCGCGGGACGACGGTCGATCCTTATCCCGAATTCTGAAAGCCGATCGATGACGGAACCGATCTTTCGTATCTCCATGCGGCATGTTCTGATCGCTCTGACACTCGCGGTTGCCATGCCGGCGCATGCGCAATCGGCTCAGCGCGAGCGCGAAGTCCTTCTCGATCGCGTCATCGCGGTGGTCAACGACGAAGCGATCACGCTGCACGAGTTGAACGAGCAGCGCGTCGCCGCACTGGTGCAGATGCGCGAGGCAAAGATTTCGCCGCCGGCTCCCGACGTGCTCGAGCGCCAGCTTCTCGAGCGGCTGATCACCGAGCGCTCGCTGATGCAGTTCGCGAAGGAAAACGGGGTTCGCATCGACGATACCGCCGTCGAGCGCGCGATCGGTCGCATCGCGCAGGAGAACAAGCTTTCACCGGAGGATTTTCGCAAGGCGCTCGATCGCGAGGGCATCGCGTATGCCAAATATCGCGAGGATGTGCGGCGCGAGATGACGGTGCAGCGCTTGCGCGAGCGCGAAGTCGAGAACCGCGTCAATGTGTCGGACCAGGAAGTCGACAACTATCTTGCTACGCAGGCCGTGCAGCAAGGTGGCGATCGCGAGTATCTGATCTCGCACATTCTGGTGTCGGTGCCGGAGCAGTCGTCGCCCGATCAGATTGCGCAGCGGCAAGCTCGGGCGATCCAAGCGTTGACGCAGATTCGCGGTGGTACGGATTTCGCGCAGGTTGCGGCAGCGATGTCCGATGCCGCTGACGCGCTGCAGGGTGCAAGCCTTGGCTGGCGCAGCGCGGCGCGGCTTCCGACGGCGTTCGTCGAGATCGTCAAGGGATTGAAAGTCGGCGATATCGCTGACGTCATTCGCAGTCCCGCCGGATTTCACATCGTGAAGCTCGTCGATCAACGTGATCTCGGTGCGGCGTCGGTCGTCGATCAAACGCGTTTGCGACACATTCTCGTGCGCGTCAACGAGTCGACTTCAGAAGCCGAAGCGCGCGCTCGCATCGATCGCATCAAGGATCGGCTCGACACCGGCGCCAAGTTCGAGGACATGGCGCGCATCAACTCCGACGATGCATCGTCGGCGAAGGGCGGCGAGCTTGGCTGGATCAACCCCGGCGACACCGTTCCCGATTTCGAGCGCGCCTACACGAAGCTTGCGATCGGCGAAGTCGTAGGGCCGGTGCGCACCCCGTTCGGCTGGCATCTGATTCGCGTCGACGAGCGGCGCACGCAGGACATTTCGAAAGATCGCCGGCGCGAGCAGGCGCGTCAGGCGATCCGCCAGCGCAAGGCCGACGAGATGTTCGGCGAGTTCGTTCGGCAGACGCGCGATCGGGCGTATGTGGAAATGAAGAACGACGAGCGCTAAGCCTCGCTTAGAGTTCCAAACCGTCAACGATTCGATTCAAAGAGGAGACGTCGCATGACCGCTTTCACTCGTCGTCAATTCATCGCGTCCGCCGCGCTCGCAATGCCGTGGGTGCATGCGCAAGCCCAGTCCGGCACCCGGTTGCGCTGCTTCTGGTGGGGCAACCCGGACCGCGACAAGCGAACCCGCGCAGCGCTCGAAACGTACGCGAAGAAGCACAATCTGCAGATCGCCGCCGAGTCGATGGGCTGGGGTGACTACTGGACCAAGCTCGGCACGCAGGTTGCCGGCGGGAACCCGCCCGATCTGATTCAGATGGATTACCGTTATCTCTTCGAGTACGCGCGCCGCAATACGCTGCTGCCGCTCGACAAGTTGCTGCCGCTGCCGGACTTCAGCAAGAACGACCTCGAAGGCGGCAAGGTCGACGGCAAGCTTTATGGCGTCAACCTCGGCAGCAACTCGAAGGCAATGCAGTACGACGTCGAGATGCTGAAAAAGGTCGGCGTCGCGTCGATCCCGATCGACTGGACGTGGGATGATCACGCACGCATCGCCGGCGAGATCAGCAAGATCAATCCCGGGAAGTACTGGGGGTCGAGCGACAACATGCGATGGGAGCAGAGTTTCGAGCAGTGGCTTCACTCGCGCGGCAAGCCGCTGTACACCGCGGAGGGCAAGGCGGGATTTACGCCGGATGATGTGGCCGCGTGGTTCGACCATTGGGACAAGCTGCGCAAGGCAGGCGTGGTTCCCACGCCCGACGTCGCTGCATCGAACAACAGCAAGATCGAAGAGTACGAGCTCACGCGCGGCTTGACGGCGATGAGCTTCGCCAACTCGAATCAACTCGTCGCCTTTCAGGGCTTGAACAAGAACAAGCTCGCGATCCACGTGTTTCCGCGCGTGAAGGGCGGCACGTCGGGGCACTACATCAAGCCGGCGATGATGATGAGTGTGTCGTCGAAGACCAAAACGCCCGAGGAAGCGGCCAGGGTGATCAACTACATGGTCACCGATCCCGAGGGCGTGAAGATCCTCGGCATCGAGCGCGGCGTGCCGTGCTCGGCTGCAGCGCGCGCGCTGTTGTTGCCCGAGGCCGATGATCTTGGCAAGCTGCAAATCGACTATGTCGCACAAGTCACCAAGATCGCGGTGCCGCTGCCGCCACCGCCGCCCAAGGGCGCCGGCGAGATCGAAAATCTGCTGAAGCGCGTGGCCGACTCGGTCGCGTTCGGCAAGACATCGATCAAGGATGGCGCGAGCCAGTTTCATACCGAAGCAGTCAACACACTCGCCCGCGCATAGCGCCGTGGAAGCGCCCGCGTCGCGAACTCCGCAAGGGGACGCAGCGCGGGTGACCCATCGCTCATGAACGCGCACGCGAAGCGCGCCATCTTGCGCAGCGATGCGATCGGCTACGCCTTTCTCGCGCCGTGGCTGATCGGATTTTTCGTGTTCTCGCTCGGGCCGGTGCTGGCGTCGCTATACCTGTCGTTCACGAAGTTCGACTTGCTGACGTCACCGCAATGGACCGGCATCGACAATTACGTGCGCATGTTCAGCGCCGACGCGCGTTTCTGGCAAGCGTTGAAGGTGACGTTCATCTACATGATGTTCGAGGTGCCGTTGAAGCTCACCTTCGCGTTGCTGGTGGCCATCGCGCTGGACAAGCATATTCGCGGCGGCAATTTGTACCGCGCGTTGATTTATGTTCCGTCGCTACTCGGCGGATCGGTGGCCATTGCCGTGCTGTGGCGCCAGCTTTTCGAGGGCAATGGCCTCGTCAATCAGGTGCTGATGTGGGCCTTCGGCATCAAAGGCCCGGCCTGGATCTCCAATCCCGACACGTCCGTCTACACGCTGGTGCTGCTCGCGGTGTGGCAATTCGGCTCGCCGATGATCATCTTCCTTGCCGGCTTGCGCCAGGTTCCGCAAGACCTCTACGAGGCTGCGTCGATGGACGGTGCGGGCGCCTGGCGCAAATTCCGCAAGATCACGCTGCCGATGCTCGCACCGGTCGTGTTCTTCAACATGGTGCTGCAGATGATCGAGGGGTTCAAGGCGTTCACGCCGGCATTCGTGATCTCCGGCGGCACCGGCGGTCCGGTGGACTCGACACTCTTCTACACGCTGTACCTTTATCAGGAAGCCTTCGCGTATTTTCGGATGGGCTATGCCTCGGCGCTCGCGTGGGTGCTGCTGATCGTCATCGGCATTTTCACCGGCTTCAGCTTTCTGACGTCCAGATACTGGGTGTACTACGAAGATGATCCGCGTTAAAACGGTTTTGATTCACGCGGCACTTATCGGCGCGACATTCGTGATGTTGTATCCGCTCCTGTGGATGGCTGCGTCATCGTTCAAGCCCGAGTCGATCATCTTCACCGATCTTTCGATCCTGCCGCATCAATTCAACTTTTCGAACTACGTGCAAGGCTGGACCGCGCTGCAGGAAAGCTTCACGGTTTTCTTTCGCAACTCGACACTGGTCGCGGTTCTGGTGGTGATCGGCAATACGCTGTCGTGCTCGATCACTGCGTTCGCTTTCGCCCGCCTCAAGTTTCGCGGGAGGCGCTTCTGGTTCGTCGTGATGCTGGGCACGCTGATGCTCCCATACCACGTTACGCTGATCCCGCAGTACGTGCTGTTCCAGAGATTGGGCTGGGTCGACACCTTCCTGCCGCTGGTGGCGCCGAAGTTCCTCGCCGCCGATGCTTTCTTCATCTTTCTGATGGTGCAGTTTTTCCGCGCGATTCCGCGCGAGCTCGACGAAGCCGCAGTGCTCGACGGCTGCAGCCCCTGGCGCATTTACTGGAAGATCATGCTGCCGCTGTCGCTGCCCGTGCTCGCGACCACGGCGATCTTCTCGTTTTTGTGGACGTGGAACGACTTTCTGGGCCCGCTCGTGTATCTCAACGACTCGTCGATGTACACGGTGCCGCTCGCGCTGCGCTCGTTCGTCGACGCCACTGGGAAATCGGCCTGGGGTCAATTGTTCGCGATGTCGGTGCTGGCGTTGTTGCCGATCTTCCTGTTCTTCCTTTTCTTTCAGCGCCTGATCATCGAAGGCGTGGCGCATTCCGGAATGAAACGATGACGACCCGCAAACTGGGAGTCGGGGTCGTGGGGCTCGGCATCGGTCGGAGCCACATGCTGGCGTACCGCAATCTGCCCGATCGCTTCGAGGTCAAGGCGGTGTGCGACCTCGATGAAGCGCGCCTTGCGGAGAGCGGCATTGCCTGGACCACGACGCGGCTGCAAGACCTCCTCAACAGCGACGAGATCGACATCATCAACGTGTGCACGCCGCCAAACACGCATCTTGCGATGATTCGACAGGCGTTGGCGGCCGGCAAGCACGTGGTTTGCGAGAAGCCTCTGGTGGGTTCACTCGCCGAAGCCGATGCAGTCGAAGCTGCCGTTGCGCAAAGCAAAGCGCGCTTGTTTCCGGTCTTTCAGTACCGCTTCGGCAACGGCCTCGAGCAGCTGATTCATCTGCGCTCCAAGGGCTTTGCAAAGCACGCGATGCTCGCGACGATCGAGACGCACTGGCGGCGCGATGCCAGCTACTACGCGATTCCCTGGCGCGGCAAGTGGGCGACCGAAATGGGTGGCGTGTGCTTGACGCAAGCCATTCATGCGCACGACATCCTCACCTACGTCGTCGGGCCGGTGAAGAGCGTGTATGCGCGGCTCGCCACCCGCGTCAACGACATCGAAGGCGAGGACTGCGCTGCGATCACGCTCGAAATGGCGAACGGATCGCTCGCAGTGTTGTCGGCGACGCTGGGCGCCGCCGAAGAAACCTCGCGGCTCAAGTTCATGTTCGATGACATGACGGTCGAAAGCGCGAGCCCGGATCAGTATCGTCCCGCCAAAGCGCCATGGATCTTCAAAGGCAAGACGAGTGAGATCGACGCGGCGATCGAAGCTGCGCTGAACGACTTTCAGCCGAGCCTCGAATCGTTCGAGGGACAGTTCGCGCACATGCATGCGACGTTGATGCAGGGAGCACCGTCCGCTGTGACGGTCGCCGACGCGCGCGCCGCGTTGGAACTGATCACCGCGATCTATCACTCCGCAGAGACCGGCGTCGCAGTCGCGCTGCCGATTCCCAAGAGTCATCCGAAATACGCAAGCTGGAAGCCTTTGAGCGGCGGCTTTCCCAAAGAGCTAGCGCGTGGCTGAGCTCACGCTTCGCAAGGTGGTCAAGCGCTATGGCGCGGTCCAAGTCATTCATGGCGTCGATCTCGACGTCGAGCGCGGTGAGTTCGTCGTGTTCGTCGGCCCATCGGGCTGCGGCAAATCGACGCTGCTGCGCATGATCGCGGGACTCGAAGAGATCAGCGACGGCGAATTTTGCATGGACGGAAAGCGCATCAACGAAACGCCGCCGGCCAAGCGGGGAATCGCGATGGTTTTCCAGTCGTACGCGCTGTATCCGCACATGAGCGTTTACGACAATCTCGCGTTCGGCTTAGAGACCGCGGGCGAGAAAAAGCACGTGATCGAGCAACGCGTCCAGGCCGCTGCGAAGATGCTGAAGATCGACACTTTTCTTGCGCGCAAGCCCAAGGCTCTATCGGGCGGCCAGCGCCAGCGCGTTGCCATCGGCCGCGCGATCGTCCGCCAACCGAAGCTGTTCCTGTTCGACGAGCCGTTGTCGAATCTCGACGCGGAATTGCGCGTGCAGATGCGCGTGGAATTATCGAAGCTGCATGCGGAGCTCGGCACGACGATGATTTACGTCACGCACGATCAGGTCGAAGCGATGACGATGGCCGATCGCATCGTGGTGCTGCGCGAGGGGCGCATCGAGCAGTCGGGCTCGCCGCTGGAGCTGTACAACCAGCCGGCCAATCAATTCGTCGCCGGTTTTATCGGCAGCCCGAAAATGAATTTTCTGGACGCGCACTTGATCGCAAGGGGCGCAGAGACGATTACCGTCACCGCTCCCGGCGGCATCGAGCTCGCATTGCCGGCGCACTCGGCGCATCGCCTCGACGGTGACAGGCTGGTGCTGGGGATCCGTCCCGAGCACGTCGCGATCGCCAATCGCGGCGCGCCGATGCAAGTCAATCTCACCGAGCAGCTCGGCAACAACACGGTGCTCTACGGGAGTCTCAGCGGCGAACAGCCGATGGTCGTGCAGGTGATCGGTCAGAGCCCGATCAAGCGCGGCGACGTCGTCCACGTGGAGTTGCCCATCGCGTCGTGCCACGCGTTCGATTCCAACGGTCTTTCATTGACGCACTGAGCCATGATCAAACCAATTCGCGCGGCCGCCATCGGCCTCAACCATCCCCACATCTACGGCATGACACGCGCCGTGGTGAACGCCGGGGCCGAGCTCGTTTTCGTATGCGCTGACGAGGATGCACTCGTTGCCGATTATCAAAAGGCGTTTCCGCAGGCGCGTCGCGCCGCCGACCGGCGTGAGATTCTGGAGGATCGCAGCATCGATCTTGTCTTGAGCGCAATCGTTCCCGACGTTCGCGCCGCGACTGCAATCGAAGCGATGCGCCATGGCAAGGACGTGATGGTCGACAAGCCCGGCGTCATCACGCTGGAGCAACTCGCCGAAGTGCGCCGCGTGCAGGCCGAGACCGGTCGCATTTTCTCGGTGTGCTTTTCCGAGCGCTTCGAAGTGCGCGCGGCAGAGCGCGCGAGCGAGCTCGTCGCCGCCGGGGCGATCGGCAGAGCCGTGCAGACGGTCGGACTAGGCCCGCACAGCCTTGGGCTCAACCCGCGTCCCGACTGGTTCTTTCAACGCCGACGCTACGGCGGCATTCTGTGCGACATCGCGGCGCATCAGTGCGATCAGTTTCTGCATTTCACGGGCTCGACGCAGGCAGAAGTCGTCGCCTCGCACATTGCGAATTACGCGAACCCGCAAAAGCCCGAGCTGGAGGATTTTGGTGAAGTGCTGCTGCGCGGCAACCGCGGCAGCGGGTACGTGCGCGTCGACTGGTACACGCCCAAGGGACTCGGCACGTGGGGCGACGGACGACTGACGATCCTCGGCACCGGCGGCTACATCGAGCTACGCAAGTACGTCGACATCGCCGGGCGACCCGGAATCGATCATCTGTTCCTCGTCGATCACAAAGAGACGCGCTACGTCGACTGCTCCGACCAGAAGTTGCCGTACGGACCGCGCCTTCTCGACGACATCCGCAATCGCACCGAGACGGCGATGACGCAGGCGCACTGTTTTCTCGCGACCGAGCTGGCGCTCGAGGCCGAAGCGCTTGCGACGAGACTCGGGAGCTGAAGCAGCGAAGGGCGATAAATAGTAAAGTTGCATCCGCGATCGTCGGCTGATCGTATCGTTACTATTGCAACCAGGGAGCCCGCATGGTCAAGGTAGCGCTGTACGTCGAATTAGAAGCGAAGCCGGGCAAAGAGACCGATGTCGCTGAGTTTCTGCGCGGTGGATTGGCGATCGTTCAGGAAGAGCCGGCAACGACTGCGTGGTTTGCGCTGCAGCTATCGAAATCGACATTTGGCATCTTCGATGCATTTCCCGACGAATCGGGACGCAATGCGCACTTGAACGGCCGCGTTGCCGCGGCGTTGATGGCGAAAGCAGCGGAGTTATTGGCGAAGCCGCCCGAGATCAAGAAGGTGGACGTGCTCGCTGCAAAGCTGTAGCGGGCGCTACTCGCTGCCGTAGACGTAAGGCTTCTGCGGAACGCGCCCTTCCGCGCGCCGTCGATCCTCGGCAAGTTCTTTGGGGTCCTTGTCCCACCAGATTGCGCGCGCTTCGCGCTGCTGCTGCGGGATGTCGGTTATTCGTTGCGCGAGCTCGCGCATGAACTTCGTGTGCGGCGATTCGTAGTGGCGGGCGGGGAGCATTGGCATGACGACGATCTTAGCATTGCGGTGTAACCGAGCGCCTCAACGATTCGACCCGGCCACCAGCGGAATGTTGAACAATCGGCATTCGATCGCTCCGTTCCACAACGGAATGCGACGCGCGACTTTTAGCCGAATGTGCTTGGGGAGTCGCAGATCCCCGCTGAAGATCCAAGCGTCCCAGCCTGCGAAGCGGCGTTTGAGAGTATCGCCCAGCTTCGGATAGAACTCGGCGAGATCGTCGAGCTCGTCGAGTCGCACACCGTACGGAGGATTGGTGACGATGACGCCCGTCGCGGCGGGCGCATCGCGATTCAGCACGTCGGCCTGCTGCAGTGTGAGCCATCCATCGACCTTCGCTGCCCTTGCGTTCGATGCGCATTTCCCGATCGCACCTTCCGCGCGATCGCTGGCAAAAAGCATCGATGCGGTCGACGGCGCGCGCACGCGGTCCATCGCCTTTTGACGGACGCGTTGCCAGGTCGGACCGTCGTACCACGCAAGCTTCTGGAATGCGAAGGTGCGCATGAGACCGGGTGCGCGGTCCGCGGCGATCAGCGCGGCTTCGATGACGATCGTGCCGCTGCCGCACATCGGATCGAGCAGCGGTTGCTGCGGCGTCCATTCGCACAGCTTCAGTATTCCGGCCGCGAGATTCTCTCGCAAAGGTGCCTCGTCGGCATCGCGCCGATAGCCGCGCTTGAACAGTGGCTCACCGGAGGTATCGAGGTAAAGCGTCGCATCGTCGCGCGAAAGATAAGCGAACACGCGCACGTCGGGCGAGCGCTTGTCGATCGAGGGACGTGATCCACTTGCGGCGCGGAAGCGATCGACGATCGCGTCCTTGATCGTCAATGTCGCGTATTCGATGCTCGCAAGCGGCGACTTCGTCGCTGTAACGTCGACGCGCAATGTTCGCGCGCCGTGAAAGTGTCGCGGCCAGTCGATCGCACGAGCGATCGCATGGACTTCCTTCTCGTTGCGATAGCGGCCGCCGCCGACACGCCAGAGAATGCGGCTGGCGAGTCGCGATTCGAGATTTGTCGTGTATGCAAGCTCGCGCGAGCCCGCGAACGAAGCGCCGCCGTCGCTGGCCGCTACATCGATGGCGCCGAACGCGCGCAACTCATTGGCGAGCGCCGCCTCGAGGCCGCGCGGACAGGGTGCGAAATACTGTTCGGCCACGCGTTACTTCAACAGCCGGCGCCGGGTTAGCGCGAGCGCCACGTAATAAGCCCCGAAGGCGTAAACGATCAGCACGGCGACATGTAGCAGGATCGCATCCGGCACGCGACCGAGCATAAGCGGTCGCGCGATGTCGATCGCATGCTTCAACGGCAGCGCGTTGGCAACGACTTGCAGCCACGCGGGAAGGTGGTCGACCGGAAAGTAGACGCCCGATAAAAGCAGCATCGGCGTCAGGCACAGCGTGAAAAAGTAGGTGAAGAAATCGTAGCCGGGGGCCAGCGCATTCATCGTGAGCCCGAACGCGCCCATCGTAAGGCCGATCAGAAAGCCGAGCGGCAATATCCACACGACGAGCCAGGTGTGCCCGAAGCCGAGCGCCATCAGCACCAGCAGAATCGCGACGGTCGACATCAGCGACTTGGTTGCGCACCATATCCATTCGGCGAGCACGACATCGTCGAGGCCGATCGGCGCATTGATGATCGCGTCCCACGTTCGCTGCATGTGCATGCGCGAGAACGCAGAGTACATTCCCTCGAAGCTCGCGGTCAGCATCGCGCTTTGACAGACCATTCCGGTTCCGATGAATGCGATGTACGGCATGCCCCCGATATCGCCGACCAGCGCGCCGATTCCGTAACCGAGCGCCAGCATGTAGAGCAACGGATCGGCGATGTTGCCAAGGACGCTCGCGATCGCGAGCTTGCGCCATACCTTGAGATTGCGCCTCCACACGGGGAGGAAGCGGAACGAGAATGTCGGAGGAGCGAGCAGGGCGGCGGTCAGCATCGTCGATGAGAATTCAGGTTGCGAGAGTGGAGAGAGGCATAAAGCGCACACTCTACCTGTTGACACTCGACGAAGCGCCCGCTTGTTTTGCTTCGCCTGCCATTTCGTTTCAGTGAAGGATTGCGATGAATTTCGTCTCGCGTCGTGCTGCGCTGCGCGCGCTGTTGGCTGCACCCATCGCCGTGCTCGCTCGACCTTCGTTCGCGCAAGCGGCGTATCCGAATCGCCCGATCCGTCTGGTCGTTCCGTATCCGCCGGCAGCGCTTACCGATTTGTTGGCGCGAGCAATCGCCGAGCGGCTTTCGAGCGGGCTCGGACAGCCCGTCGTCGTCGAGAACAAGCCAGGTGCGGGAACGCTGGTAGGTGCGGAATTCGTCGCCAAGTCGCCACCGGATGGGTACACGCTTTTGATGGCCACCAGCACCACGCTCGGCATCAGCCCTGCGCTGTATCCAAAGTCGCCGATCGATCCGGTGCGCGATTTCGCGCCGATCGCACAGGTCGGCTCGGTGAATTTTTTCCTGATCGCGCATCCGTCGTTTCCCGCGCGCAATGTTCGCGAGATGATCGACGCGGTGAAAGCGAGCCCAGGCAAGTACAACTACGCATCGGTCGGCAGCGGAAGTCCGCATCACTTGTTCATGGAGACGCTGAAGACCGAGTTCGGCCTCACGCTTCAGCATGTTCCTTACAAGGGGACGCCCGCAGCGGTCACCGATCTTTTGACGAATGCGATTCAGCTCATGTTCTGCGATGCGACGATCGCGCTGCCGAACATTCAGGCGGGCAAGGTCGTTGCCCTCGGCACGTCGGCCGCGAAAGCGACCGAGCTCGTGCCCAACGTCGCGCCGGTTGCGCGTACGGTGCCCGGATTCGACTGGCAGGCGTGGCAAGGCGTGGTCGGACCCGCTGGCATTCCGAAAGAAGTGATCGCGCGCTTGTCGAGCGAGTTCGCGAAGCTGCAGCAGGACGCTGAATTTCGCGCACAACTCGTGAAGTTCGGCATGGAGCCGTTCGCGCCGCAATCACCCGCGCAGTTTGCGGCAGTCATTCGCGACGAGCAACCGCGTTGGGCAAAGGCCGTGCGTGAGTCCGGCGCGAAGGTTGACTAGCCAAGTCCGGGAAATCCATGGCAAGCCCCGTCATCGACGTTCATACCCACGTTCTCACCGAAGAATGGTTCTCGCTTTTGCAGGCGCACGGCGCGCCGCGCTATAGCGTGAAGCCCGTCGCAGGAGGACTTCGCGCCATTCATCTCGACGGTGCGCCATTCATGACGCCGGTGCCCGCGATGTTCGATTACGACATGCGACTGCGCACGATGAACGAGTGCGGCGTCGATGTTTGCATCGTGTCGCTCACCTGTCCGAATGTCTTCTGGGGTGGGCCGGACGTTAGCCTCAAATCCGCGCGCATCATGAACGACGACATGGCGGCTGCGCAAACCGCGCATCCGGATCGATTGCGTTGGTTCGCGTCACTGCCCTGGCAACATCCGGAGCTCGCGTTGCCCGAGCTCGAGCGCGCGCTTCAGCGTGGCGCGAGTGGCGTGATGGTGCTGGCGAACATCGACGGAATGTCGCTGACCGATGCGGCGTTCGCGCCGATCTGGTCGGCGATCGACGCGAGGTCGCTGCCCGTGCTCGTGCATCCGACCGCACCGCCCGGTGTCGCGCAGATGGACATGGTGCGCTTTCAGCTCACCGCGTCGCTCGGCTTCACGTTCGATACGTCACTTGCGATCGCGCGCATGATCTACGACGGATTTTTCGATCGCTATCGCAACCTCAAGATCATCGCCGCACATGGCGGCGGCGCGTTGCCATACCTGATCGCGCGGATGGATCAGTGTTACGCCAACATTCCCGCGTGTCGCGAGAAGATCAGCGCTGCCCCTTCGGAATACATGTCGCGCATCTACGCCGACGCCGTCCTGTTCGCGCCCGAGGCACTGGCGCTGTGCGTCGAGCGGTTCGGGGCCGACAACGTGATGTACGGTTCGGACTATCCGCACACGATCGGCGACATGCCGGGATGTCTCGCGCGCGTGAACGGGTTGCCGGTGATTCAGCGCGACAAGGTTAGAGGATTGAACGCGCGGCGCATCTTCGGCTTCTGAGAATGCTGGTCGCACGCCGCCGCCGCGCTCGACCGGCGCGGCGGCTCCGTGCGTCTGAGCCTTTAACGTTTGGCCGCGGCCGAGAGCGGGTCGTTCGAAAACAGGAAGTTCGCCTTGTCGAGCGGCTTGTGGCAGGCCAGGCACTCGCCGGTGCTGAGTCCAGCGCGCAGCTTCGTGTCCGGCGTGAAGCCGGCGTAATTCCAGTCGCCGTTACGAAGGATCTCCGGGATGTCCTTGCCCCAGCCGGGGCCGTGGCCCATCAATGCATAGCCGACCAGACGGTCGCTGACGAAGAAACCGTCGGCGCCGGTGACCGGCTTGCCGACTTCGAGCTTGGCCGCATGCTGTTCGAGCAGCAGGACCGAGCCGTCGGGCAGCGGCTTGCCGTCCTTGGCCGCCTGCCACGCGATGGGGTTCGCCCACAGATAGCGCACCTGGTTGATGTCCGGCCGGTTGACGGTCTGGTACATCTTGAAGGTCGACTTGTAGTTTTCGGGAAAGGTGACATTCGTCTTCACGAGCGCGGCGAACGGATCCGACTTCACTGCGGTGTTCACCGCCTGCAGACTGCCGAAGTAGGCCGCGACGTTGGCGATGTCGTCCGCTGAGAGCTGCGCTGCGATCGCATTCATCACCGCGTTCTTGCGCGTGCCCGATTTCAGCGCGCGCAGCTGCGCTTCGAGGTACGCCACGCGCTGACCGGCGAGGTTCGGGATGTTGTCGGCAACGCTAACGCCGTTGACGCCGTGGCAGGCGCCGCACGCCGCCTCGACGCGCGCCTTGCCGGCGGCGGCGTCCGCCTTGGGCGGCGCCACGCTCTGCGCAGCCGCGGGCAGGGCGAGCAGGGACGCGCTGGCAGCGGCCAAAATCAGCTGGGTCGTTTTCATGGCAACACTCCTCGTTGTCGGTGCAGCCGGGTTGAGGCCCTGTGTCGGTACGCAGCAACGCCGGCGGTGGATGCGTCGATATCGCGGGTGTCGGCACTGTCAGTCGACCCAAAGCGCCGGAACCTTTCACCACCTGCGCCAATTTTTCGTTTCAGCGTCGACGACTTGCTGTTGGCCTTGTGTACTGGAACGAGAGCGCGCTTCGGACTCTAGGCCACAATCAATCCGCTCTTACGCCGGCTGCTTTCATCACTGGTAACCAGTGCACCAGATCGTCGTCGATTCGCTTGGCGAATGCAGCGGGGCGTCGATAGTGGTGGCAAATCGAAGCCAAGCGCTTCGAGCTTTTCTCGCGTTTGCGCAGCCGTGAGAATCTTGATCAGCTCTGCATGGAGGCGCTTGACGGGCTCGGCGGAGCTCCCAATCACCGCTACACCGACAATCCGGTGCTTTTAGAGAGCATGGTGAGTCAGGGCTGGAGTGTCGAAGGCGATCCAACGACGAACGTGTTCGCCTGCATGCCGCCGCCGTAGCCACGTAAAGAGCGCGGAGGCGCCGATGTCTGAACGCGCCGCGAGATCAATCTGCTTTCGCGCCGAATGCTTTAACGCACGCAATGGCGCGACCAGCGCTACGCGATCACCGCGGCGACACGCGCGGCCCTACTACTTCTTCTTCGCTGTCTTTTTCGCGGTCTTCTTCGCCGTTTTCTTGACAGCCGCCTTCGACTTCGCCGACGTCTCGCTCTTGGCGCTGGCTTTCAAGTCGGCGGAGTGCGCGCGCTTGTAAGTCTGGATGTCCTTGAACGTTCCGTCGCTGTTGCGCACTGCGTAGAGCTTCGTTCCTGTGCTGCTTTTATGGGTCGTCCTGCGCTGAGCCATGAAGCGTCTCCTGTCGACGCGCGGAAGGGCGCGCGCCGATTATGGCGGAGAACCCGAGCTTTGCGCTAATCCCTGAGGTCGCGCCCGGTCAGCTTGATGAACAAATCCTCGAGATTTGCGGGACGGTGCAGATAGCGCACGCCAGCGCGCTGCGCTAGATCGTCGAGCAGCGGCTTCGCATCGTGCGCGTAGCAGAACGCGGTCTCGCCGGCGAGCTCGAGACGTTGCGCAATGCGCCGACCGTGCATCTCTGCCCATGTCTTCGCCTCGTCGCCGTAGACCTCGACCACTTCGGGCTCGACGTGCTTCGCGATCAACGCCCGCGGCGTGTCGCTCGCGATCAGATTGCCGTGATCGATGACCGCGAGACGCGTCGCAAGCCGCTCCGCTTCGTCCATGAAGTGCGTGGTGAGGAGAATCGTCTTGCCTTGCGACAACAGTTGCCGCAGGCCATCCCAGATCAGATGCCGCGCCTGCGGATCGAGACCCGTGGTCGGCTCGTCGAGGATCAGAAGATCGGGATCGTTGACCAGCGCCCGCGCAAGCGTCAATCGCCGTTTCATTCCGCCCGATAGCGTGCGAAGGTTTTGCTTTCCCTTGGCAGCCAGCCCCGCGAAGTCGAGCAGACGCGGAATACGTTTTTTCAGAATCGAATCGGCAATGCCGAAATAGCGACCATAGACTTCGAGATTCTCGGTCACCGTGAAATCGGGATCGAGATTGTCCATCTGCGGGACAACGCCTACGCGCATGCGCGCGGCGCGCGCTGCTTTGGGAACCGGCTCGCCGACGAGCTCGATCGTTCCTGCGTCCGGGTCGATCAAGCCGAGACAACACCGCAGCGTGGTCGTCTTGCCGGCGCCGTTCGGTCCCAATAGGCCGAAGCATTCGCCCCGCTGAATCGAGAACGAGAGTCCGCGCAAAACTTCCTGCGACCCATAGCGCTTCCGCAAACCTTCGACGCGAAGCACCGCGTCGAGCGCTGCATCCGCGCGATCGGCGACAACCGCCGGGTCCGCGTCACGCTTCACGAGACTTCAGTCCGACGTGAATCCAGTCGCTTTCACGACCGTGCCCCAGCGCGCGTGGTCGCTCGCAAGGCGTCGCTGCAATTCCTCGGGCGTGCTGGTCGCGGGATCCATGCCCACACTCTTCAACTTCGCCACGACATCGGGATGACGCAGCGCCTGGTTGAGATGTCGATTGAGCAGCGCAACGGTCGCGGGCGGCGTGTTTGCGTGCGTGAAAAAGCCGAACCAGCCGCCGGTCTCGAGATTCTTCACGCCGAGCTCGGAAAACGTCGGCACATCGGGGACCACCGGCGATCGCGCAGGCCCGGAGGTCGCGAGAATGCGCACGCGACCTGCCTTGTGCAATTCCGAAAGATCGGCCACGGTGTCGATCGCTGCGGGAACCTGGCCGCCGATCAAATCGTTCGCGTACGCTGCCGAGCCTTTGTACGCGACGTGCACCATGTCCACGCCGATCTCCTTGCCGAGCTGTACGCCGAAAAAGTGCGGCAGGCTGCCCGCGGCCGACGTCGCGTACGCGGATTTCGCGGGATTCGCTTTCGCCCACGCGACGTATTCGCTCCACGTTTTCGCGCCCGATTGCGGACCGACGCCAATCGCAAAATCGAACGTCGAGCCGAGCCCCACGGGCGCAAAATCCTTCAGCGGATCGAACGACAACGATTTCGTCGTGTGCGGAACGACGGCCATCGGTCCGATCGGCATCACCATCATCGTCGCGCCATCGGCTGGCGCCGACTTGACGGCATCCGCGGCGACGCGGCCCGCAGCGCCGGGTCGATTCTCGACAACGACCGGCTGGCCGAGCGTGTCTTTCATTTTGTCGGCGACGAGGCGCGCCATCAGGTCGGCCGTTCCCCCGGCGGCGAAGCCAACCATGATTCGCACCGGACGATCGAACTTGTCCTGCGCGAAAAGCGGAGCGCTGAACACCAGTAGCGTCAGCAACGAAAGTGTGATGCGTCTTGTCATGTCAGCTCCTCGAATGCGCGGCAGTATACGCACCGCCTTTAGCTTTGCTCCGTTGTTGCTTGCCACATGCCGGTGATCACGCGCGCGAGTTGCGGCAGCCTTCCGTGAAAGAAATGACCTGCGCCGGGGAACACGATCACCGGCAATTGCTGCGGCCGCGCCCATTGCAACACTTCGGTTAGCGGCACTACGTCGTCCTCTTCGCCGTGCACGACGATCGTGTCATCGCGAACTTCGGCAACGGGAAAACGGCCAACCGCGGGTCCCACCAGCACCATGCGCTCGAACGCTTCGGCGGCTGCAACGCGCGTTGCGACATAAGCGCCGAACGAGAAACCCGCGACCACGAGCGGGAGCGATCCAATGCGTGTACGCGCATCGCGAATCGCCGCGAGTGCATCATCGGTCTCGCCGCTGCCTTCGTCGAATGTTCCTTCGGAGCGGCCGACGCCTCGAAAGTTGAAGCGCAACGCAGCGTAGCCCAGCGCAAAAAATGCCTTGCCAAGCGTAGTCACGACTTTGTTGTCCATCGTCCCGCCCTGCACGGGATTGGGATGGCAGACAAGCGCGATGCCGCGTGCGTGGTCAGGCGTTGCGAGTGCGACTTCGAGCGCACCCGCCGGCCCTGCAATCGTGAAGCGATCGACGGAACGCGGATTCAAATGCGCAGTCGCTCGACGATGCGACCGTTGACAAGATGCGAGTCGACGATCTCGTCGATATCGTCGCGATCGACGTAGGTGTACCAGACCTCTTCGGGATACACGACGATCACGGGGCCTTCCTCGCAACGATCGAGACAGCCGGCCTTGTTGATCCGTACGCGATCCTTGCCCGCAATTCCGAGCGCCTTGATGCGTGATTTCGCGTATTGCTGCAACTCCGCCGCACCGCTGTTCGCGCAGCATTTCTCGGGCGGGTCGCGCTGATTCAAACAGAAGAAAACGTGATGCTTGTAGTAGCTCATGACGATGCTGCAAAACGGCCGCGGATTATAGCGGATCGGGGGGTTTCGCTCGCGGCAGCATCATGTCTGCATGACCCCATGCCGGACGTCCCGCGAGAACGAAAAGCCATACCGCTGCCGCAAGCGGCCACAACACGAGGATGATGCGCGTCAGCCCGTTGAAATTGAGCAGATGTCCGTAGCGCCAGTTGTATAACGTCAGCGGTGGCGCCGCAAACAGGAGATCGGGTGCGAGGACCGGCGCGAACAGCGACGTCAGCAGCGCAATCGCGCAGATCGCCACTTGCGCAGGGCGCGGCAGGAGGTTCGCGGGTAGCAGCAGCAGCGCGCCCGCGGCGACGCCGAGAAGCGCTCCCGGTGAAAGCCATGACACAAACACTTCCGGCTTCAACAATAGCCACGCTGAGACACCTTTGATCAAGAGCGCCATTCCCACCAGCACCAGCACCGCGCCGCCGGCGTAGCGGCGCTCGCGCACGAGCAGCGCGACAAAAAGCCCGATGCCCAGCAGTTGAAAGCCGCTTTGCGCGGCTTCGATCAACGTTGCGGCGACATCGTGTTCGCCCAGAGTCGAGATGAACCCCACCGGCTCCGGCTCGAATGTCGAAGCGAACGGCGCAATCGCCGGATTCATTTGCGCCACGAGCCATGTCGCAAGAAGCGCCAGGCCAACATCGCCTATCGTTCCGGGTAGAACCAGCCGTAAGCGAGCTTCGCGCAGCGCCTTTCGCAACGGGGAGCGCGTAAGCGCTGCGCCCATGAGTCCGCCGAGCAGCGCGCCGGCGGTGTTGGCGAGGAAGTCGACGATGTTCGCGTAGCGCGGAGGCAGGTACCACTGGCCCGTTTCCATCGCGAACGACAGCGCGGCACCGGCGACGAGTGCTACGACCATCGAACCGACGGCAGTCGCGCGACGCGGAACCAGCGCAACGAACAAGCCGAACGGGATGTAGGCGAGCACGTTGGCCGTGATATCGAAGCGCGTGGAGCGAAGCGGCCAGTTGGCGAGCGGCCAGAACGGCGTGTCGGGGAGCGGGCGCAGCCAGTCGCCGAACGGTTGCAAGCTCGCATAGACGAGGGCGATTGCATAGAGCGCGACAAGCGCGTGCGGCAAACGCGATGCGCGCGTTTCGTCGTACATCAACGCAACGTTCGCCGCATGGCGTCCGCGGGCTCTGCGAGCGGCACGAACCCCGTCTCGAGAAAGAGCGAGCGAGGTCCGCGAAAGTGCGCGGCTGCGCTTTTCGCGTCACGCGAAGGAAACGCATCGACGAGCGCGATGCCGCGCTCCGCGAAGTCCTCGAGCGCGAATCCGAGCAAAGCGCGCGCGATGCCCTGGCGACGGTGCGCGGGATCGATGACAAAGCACAGAACGACCGCGGCGCGATGCGCGGGAACATCGATCGCAGCGGGCTCGCACTCGAGGCGCGCGAAGCAATGGGGAAGCTTGTGCCGCGGTTGAGCGTTGAGCCAACCAACGAGCGCCCCTGCCTCATCACGCGCGACGTAACCCTCCATCTCGCCCACTTCGATGCGCGATTGCATCGCGATGCGATTCTGATGCGGCGTGAAAGTTTCCCAATCGAGTGCGGGAGCGGCGTGGAAAAAGTGGCAGTAGCAACCCGACCATTCCGGGTTGTCGGCAAACGCGCGGCCTCGCTCGTGATCGAAAAAGGCGAGAAAGGCCTCGCGATCCTTCGACCGCAACGGAGCGATCAGCCAATCCATCATCGAGCCAATCATGCACCCTTCCGCTCGAGTAGTTTCTGATACCTGATATCTGCCTCTGATTCCTGTATGGCACGGATCTCGCTTCGATGGCTACCTCGGCGAACGCGGTTGCCCGTCTTGTGACCTTTCCCTTCGATCCCCTCGTAGAGCGACCCGCGAATGCGCCCGCGGCGAGTGACGTGCCGCGTCACAGGGTTCGTCGACGCGTCCACCCAGCGCGTCGCGTGCCAAAGGCTCCGCCGAATGGTCGATCGCGCATGCCCGCCCCGACGTGATACGGTAGGAACATGCCCAAGGCCACGAACGCCGGCTCGCTTCTCGAGCGCCTGCGCGCGCAGTCGGACCAGGTTCGCGCCAACGAGACGCCGCGACGCTCGACCGACGAGATCCTCGAGGACATCGACAGGCGCTTGCAGCGTGCGTATCGCTGGCTCGACGAAGCACTCGCGCACCTGACCATCATCAAGCCGGTGGTCGCGCACGAGTTTCGCATCGAGTCGCTCGCCGCGTTGTCCGGACTGCAGATCGACCAGGGCTTCGTATCGTATCGACGACGCCATTTGGGCGGGCACGAGCTGCTCGAATACGTCGAGATGTTCTATCGGCTGGCGGGAAAGGAAGCGGTCAAGCTGCGAGTGACACCGAGTGCTGTCGCGACGGTCGAGATGAAGCTTCGCACCAGCGGCGTGCCGTTCCGCTACGAGGCGCAAATCGACGAGCGCAAAGTCATCACGTCGGGCACGTTCACGATTCAACCCGCGGTCATGGCATCGGTGCGCTTCGATCCCGACTATCGTCGCCAGCAAGTCGGCGTGCGCCTGTCCAATGTCGATCGGTTCGAGTCGGTGAATCTCGAATTCACGCCCGAGCGGCTGGATGAAGCAGCGCTCGAGGATCTCGTGCGTCTCGTGCTCGGCGAGTCGAATGCGTTCCTGCGGCGCGCGCCGCTTGCCGGCATCGGTGAAGCGAAACGCCCTGCGATCGAAGAGCCGGTCGTCTATCGCGTGGAAAAGACGATGCGGCGAAATTGAAGCGACGTCACGACCACGGCTTCAGCATCACCGAGACGATCCCTCCGAACAGCGCGGCAAGCACGATTACGATCACGACGAGCCAGCGGTTCGTCTCGCGCTGCCCTTTGACCAGATCCTCGAGCGCATTGCTCGACGCCGGCATCGCAAGCAATCGCTGATGCGCAAGCCGCGGTAGCTCGGGGAGCGCCGCCGCGATATAGGGCGCCTCCGCCAGAAAGCGGCGCCTAAGCGCGGGGATGCCGATCTGGTTTTCCATCCACCGTTCGAGAAACGGTTTCGCCGTCACCCACAAGTCGAGCTCCGGATCGAGCTGACGTCCGAGCCCCTCGACGTTGAGCAGTGTCTTTTGCAGCAATGTAAGTTGCGGCTGCACCTCGACATTGAAGCGACGCGACGCCTTGAAGAGCTGCACCAGCACCTTGCCGAGCGATATTTGCGCGAGCGGGCGGTCGAAGATCGGCTCGCAGACGACGCGAATCTCGTTTTCGAGCTCGTCGACCCGCGTGTCGGGCGGGACCCATCCCGATTCGATGTGCGCGGTTGCGACGCGCCGATAGTCGCGGCGGAAAAAGGCGAGAAAGTTCTGCGCGAGATAGCTTTGATCGCGCTCCGACAGCGTGCCGACGATGCCGAAGTCGAGCGCCACGTACTTGCCGAAATCGGCGCCGTCGATGCCGACCAGGATGTTGCCCGGATGCATGTCGCCGTGGAAGAAACCGTCGCGAAACACCTGCGTGAAAAAAAGCTCGACGCCAGAGCGTGACAGGCGCTTGAGGTCGATTCCCGCTTCGACGAGCGCATCGATGCGCGCGATCGGGATTCCCGACATGCGCTCCATCACCATGACTTCCGGCGCACACCAATCCCAGTGCACCAGCGGCACCTTGATGAGCGGCGAGCCTTGGAAGTTGTGGCGAAGCTGCGAGCAGTTCGCGGCTTCGCGCGTCAAGTCGAGCTCGTCTTCCAGATTCTTTTCGAATTCGGCGACGACTTCACGCGGCTTGAGACGCTTGCCATCCGACCACAGTAGCTCGACCAGCGCGGCTGCCGTCTGCAACAGCTCGACATCCTTGTCGATGATGCTTGCGATGCCGGGTCGCAGCACTTTCACTGCGACCGGCGTGGCGTCGGGGAGCTCGGCAAAGTGAACTTGCGCAACGGAGGCGCTGGCGACAGGCTCGCGCTCGAACGAGCGAAACACCTCTTCGACGGGCTTTCTATAGGTGCGCCGCAGTGTCGTTTCGACTGCAGCGTAAGGAAACGGCGGGACGCGATCTTGCAGGTGCGCCAGCTCCTCGGCGATGTCGGTAGGCAGAACGTCGCGGCGCGTCGACAGCAATTGCCCGAACTTGACGAAGATCGGGCCAAGGCTTTCCAAAGCGAGTCGCAAGCGCACTGCACGCGGCCTGGACAGATCGCGCCAGAATGCGACGCGATTGACGAACGGGCGCAGCCAGCGCACACGCTCGTGTCCGAGCAGGAACTCGTCGAGTCCATATCGCTGCGAGACGAGAAGGATGCGGGTCAGTCGCAGCAGGCGCATGGCCGCGATTGTATCGGTCGATGCCCTAGCTCAGATGTTGCCGGAGTGCCTCGAATCCCGCCTCGTAAACATTCCGCCCCACCTGTTCCGTCAATTCGCGTTCGCGACCGGGTGGCGTTGCGAAGGTCGACTCCCAGCGCCAGAACGTGAGATCGCCGTCGGTGACGCGCTTCAGTTGCACCGTAGCCACGTATCGGTACAGCGGTATCGTCGAGTCAAGAATGCAGTATGTAGAGAGGTAATCGCGGTCAGACAGCGCCAGCAATTGCTCACGCAGATGCGCGCCGTCCGCCAACTTGAAATTGCGCACGCAGCCGACTTGATCGGCAGCGAGACCGTCCTCGATATGACTCCGCGCAACAGCCGGATGCCATTGCCAATGTGAGTTGAAATCGCGCAGCACCGGCCAGACGCGTTCGATCGGGTGGTCGATCACCGTTGACCGGGTGACGCGTTGAAGTGACATAATGGATCACGCAGCCTGCAGTTCGCTACGGTTCTTCAGCGCGTCGAAGCCGCCTTGAAAGACCTGTGTGCCGATCAGCTGCGTCAGCTCGCGCTCGCGATTGGGCGCGCAGTCGAACTCGGCGCTCCATTCGGCGAAGGTGCGGTTGCCGTCGGTGATTGGCGTCAGCTTCAATGTGGCGATGTAGTTGTCGACGCCCATCGGCGATTCGAGAATCGAGTACGTGCATTCGTATTCGAAGTCGGACAGCGTCAGCAACTGTTCGCGGATGACACCGCCGTCTTTGGTGCGAAAGTTGCGCACGCAGCCGATGCGATCCGCCGGTGCGCCGGCTTCGATGCGCGACTCCGCGATCGCCGGATGCCAATTCGGCAAGCCATTGAAATCGCGCACGAGTTGCCAGACGGAGTCTGCAGGCGCATCAATCACACTTGACGTGTAGACCCGGATCATTGGAAGTTCACCCTCCGCCGCCCTTGCTTCCGCTCGGCAGCGCGGTCTTGCCCATGCTCTGCGCGATCTGTCCGAGCTCGCCCCCATGCACTCCGATTTCCTTCAGCAATTGATCCACCAGCGGCGCTTGCGCGCGGAAGCGCAATGCGCTGTTGACAACGCTGTCGGCCAGGCCGACACCCATGTCGCCGTTGGTATGAACGCCTCCGCCACCGAGACCATCGACGTGCAGGATCTTGATGCCTTCGATGCGCTCCATCGGCTTGACGCTCTCGCGGATGATGCCTTCCATTTTGTCGACGAGTCGCATGCGTAGCAGCGACATGCGCGCATCGGGTGTCAGCATGTTGTGCGTTTCGTTCATCAGGCGCGCGCCTTCGGCTTCGATCTCGTGCCGGATTTTGAGTGCCATCGTGCGAATTTTGTCGGAGTCGGCCTCGGCTTCGGCCTGCGCGCGCAGCGCGGCGCCGCGATCGGAAGCGGCACTCTTTTCGGCGCCCGCGGCCATCGTCAGCCGCATCGCTTCGCGCTCGGCTTCCTTTTTCGCTTCGATCAGGTCGATCTGCTTGCGGCGCTCGGCCATCTCCGTCTCGCGCGCGGTGAATACGCGCTCTTCTTCGGTCACGGCTTTCGCGCGCGCCTGATCGGCGGCAGCGCGTGCTTCGCTTTCGGCTTTGCTCTGATGCGCTATCGCAATCGCGCGCTGCTGCTCTGCCAGCTCGACCGTCTTACGGCGCTCGATCTCGCGTGCCTGGAGTCCGCTTTCTTTCGCGATGCGCTCCTCTTCGAGCACGCGATCGGTCGCGATGCGCGCCATCTCGATCGCTTCGCGCGCCGATATCTGCGCCGTCTCCGACTCGCGCTCGCTGCTCGAACGCTCGCGTGCGAGCTCGGCACGCTGCTGCGCGCGTCGGATCTCGACTTCCCGCTCCTGCTGCAGTCGCGCGTACTCGGCTTCGCGGTCGATGTCGAGTGACAGCTTTTCCGCCTCGAGATTCTTGCTGCGGATCGAGATCATCGTGTCCTGCTCGACGTCATTGCGCTGTTTCTTGCGTCGCTCGATCGTCTCGGTCAGGCGCGTCAGACCTTCGGCGTCGAACGCGTTGCTCGGATTGAAGAACTCCATCGCGGTCTGGTCGAGCTGCGTCAGCGATGCAGCCTCGAGCTCGAGGCCATTCTTCAGCAAATCTTCGGCAACGACCTGGCGCACGCGCTTGACGTAATCACCGCGCCGCTCGTGCAGCTCTTCCATCGTCATCTCGGCCGCTGCCGTGCGCAGCGCGTCGACGAACTTGCCTTCGAGCAGCTCTTTCAGTCGCTCGGGCTCGAGCGTGCGCATGCCGAGCGTCTGCGCAGCGTCGGCAACCGCCTGTGCTTCGGCCTTGACGCGCACGTAGAACTCGGCGATGACATCAACGCGCATCCGGTCTTTGGTGATCAGCGCCTTGTCGCGTCCGCGCGCAACCTCCAGCCGCAGCGTATTCATGTTGACCGGAATCACGTCGTGCACGATCGGTAGCACGAACGCGCCGCCGCCGAGCACGACCTTTTGTCCGCCAAGGCCGGTGCGCACGAAGCTACGCTCCTTCGACGATCGTAGATACAGCCAGTGGAACAACGCTGCGATCACCGCGACGACGATCGCGACTGCGATAACGCCCAGAATGAAAATGCCGAACTCAGATCCGCTCATGGCGTACTCCCTTGCACACACTTTGAATTTCGCTTGATCCCGACAAATCGTTTCGTCTGCTGTGTCAGCGCGACCTCTGTCGGCAGGCGCTCCATGCTCGAGGCGCCGTAGAAGCCGTGGCAGTGTCGGCAGCGCTGCAGAATGAACTGCGCGTCCTCGGGCATCGCGATCGGCCCGCCGTGGCACAGCACGATGACATCGGGATTCACTTTCCGGGCTGCGGCCGACCACGCGTCGATGCGCGGCACGCAAGCGTCGAGCGTCAATGCCGTCTCTGCACCAATCGCGCCGCCGGTCGTCAATCCCAGGTGGCACACGACGATATCGGCGCCTGCTTGCGCCATTTCGTGCGCGTCATTCTCGGAAAACACATACGGAGTGGTGAGCAGTTCGGCCGCCCGCGCCGCGCGAATCATGTCGACTTCAAGCGCGTAGCCCATGCCGGTTTCTTCAAGGTTCGCGCGAAACGTGCCGTCGATCAGTCCCACGCTCGGAAAGTTCTGCACGCCGGAAAACCCAAGATCCGCCAGCTGCCGCAGAAACTGCGGCATCAGCATGAACGGATCGGTGCCGTTGACGCCGGCCAGCACCGGCGTGTGGCGCACCACCGGCAACACTTCGCGCGCCATGTCGACGACGATCTCGTTGGCATTGCCGTACGCAAGCAGACCGGCGAGCGACCCGCGCCCGGCCATTCGATACCGGCCCGAGTTATAGATGACGATCAGGTCGATCCCGCCGGCTTCCTCACACTTTGCCGATAGGCCTGTGCCTGCGCCGCCGCCAACAATCGGTTCCCCGCGCGCAATCTTGTCGCGCAGGCGTTTCAATATGTCTTTGCGGACGATACGTGGCATGGGTCGTCGTGGTTATTGCACTGCGCCGCGCGGCGTGGCCGCACCGGCGGAGCATGCCTCGCGGAATTGCGCGACCAGAAGATCGGCAAACGCCGGATCGTTCAGGTGCAAGGGGCTTCGGATCAGCAGTCGGCGCGGCCCGCGGCGGAAGTTCGATTCGATCGCGGTAAACAGCGCCTTGTCTGCGGCGGGGTCCCAGAACGCCTTGCCGGGTGCATCGAGCATCGATACCCCGCGCTCGGGAATGATGAATCGCACCGGCCCCTCCATGCGATTCAGTTTCGCCGCGATAAATTCACCGATCGCCTTGCACTCGTCCGGTGTCGTGCGCATCAACGTGACGTTCGCGTTGTGCTTGACGAGGTTACGGTCTTTGAACTTGGGAGGCACGGTGTCGATCGCCCAGAAGTTCGCCATATCGAGTGCGCCGCACGAGCCGACGTAAGGGATTGGATGCCGCGCGAACGCATCGAACCGAGTGGGCCCTGCGCTTAACACCCCGCCGACGATCTCGTCGCACACTTCGGTCGTCGAGATGTCGAGCACTCCGGCGAGCAACCCGGAGTCGACGAGTTTTTCCATCGACTGGCCGCCGGTACCCGTCGCATGAAAGACGAGGCAGTCGAACTCGCTTTCCAACTGCTTGGTCACCGCCTGCACGCACGGTGTCGTCACGCCGAACATCGTCAGCCCGATCGCTGGTTTGGTCTCGGATGTCGTAGTGCGCGTGTACGCGATCATGCCTGCCAGCGCGTGCGCGGCGTTTGCCAGCACTTTTTCGCTGATGCGATTGATTCCGGAAACATCGGTGACCGAATACATCATGCAGATATCGCTCGGCCCGACGTAGGGCCGGACGTCACTCGAGGCGACCGACGACACCATCACCTTCGGCATGCCCACCGGCAACGCACGCATCGCTTGCGTCGCGAGTGCGGTTCCCCCGGAACCGCCGGCCGCCACGACGCCGCCGAGATCGCGTCGTCCGAGCAGGAATCGCTCGAATGCCAGCGCCATGTTGCTGACCGACGATCCACGATCGCCGGTGAAGACCGCCTGCTCGCCGCCCGGATGATGACGCGCGACTTCGCGCGGGTGAACGTTTGCGGTCGATGTGGCGCCCGACGTCGATAGATCGACGGTCACCGTGCGCAACCCGAGCTTCTCGATGCATTGCTTCAGATAGAACAGCTCGCGGCCCTTGGTATCGAACGTGCCCGCGATGTATGCGGCACGCTGCGCGTTACTTGCGACCGGAAATTCGAACACACGTGCTCTACGTGCGCTGGCCGACAAATCGACGACCGGCTCGACTGGGTGCTCCGATGTCTGTGTGTCAGCGAGTGAGCTGCGCACCGCACGGTCCTGCAGAGGCACATCGGGTTGCATCGCATTCCAGCGGGTGAAGCTGCGTACGGTTGGGGTCGGAGGGGAGGCAGTTATTGCATTTCCGTGGACGCGCCGGACAGTAAGCACGCGTGACGGCGCCTCGTCTTCGATGACCACCGGCGCTTCGGCTTTCGCTTCTTCCGATGCAGCGTGCACCCCCAGCAATCGCTGCTGCAGCTCCCTATCGGCGGCAAGCTCGCGCGCCGACATCTCGCGCGCGATTCGCCCGTTCACCATTACGGCGACGCGGTCAGCGGCGTCGACCGCCACGCCGATGTTCTGTTCAATCAGCAACACCGCGATCCCGGTCGCTTCGGAGGTCGTGTGCGCCAGTTGCTTCAGCGTCGCTGTGACTTGCTCGACGATCACCGGCGCCAAGCCTTCGGTCGGCTCGTCCATCACCAGCACGCGCGGGTTGAACAGCAACGCGCGGCCGATCGCCAGCATCTGTTGTTCGCCGCCCGACAGTTCGGCACCACCGTTGCGGCGTCGATCGGCCAGGCGCGGGAATAGCGAGTAGATGCGCTCGACCGTCCACGCACCCTGGCGCGCGCTTTTGGCTGCCAGTCGCAGATGCTCGTCAACCGAGAGCGATGGCCAAACTCGCCGGCCCTGCGGCACATAGCCGATTCCAAGCTCGGTAATCACGTTGGGCGACAGGCCGAGAATCTCTCGCCCTGCAAGTTTCACGCTGCCGCGTGCCGGCACGAGACCGGTGATTGCATTGCACAGCGTTGTCTTGCCCATGCCGTTACGGCCCACGACGCCGAGCACTCCCGCGTGCAGCGTGAGGGAGACATCCTGCAGCGCGTGGGCGCGGCCGTAGTAGACGTCGAGGTTGCGCACTTCGAGCGCGTGCGCGCCGGCATTCATCGCCTCAGTGGACATGAGCGCCTCCGTAACCTTTCGCGCCCATGTAAATGGCGTGCACTTCAGCGTCGTCCTGAATCTCCTGCGGCGATCCCTGCTTCAGCACGCGACCGTTGTGCATCACCGTCACTCGCTCGGCCACGCCGAGCGCGATATCCAGATCGTGCTCGATCAACACAAAGCCGAGATGCGGAGGAAGGCTTCTCAGCAGCGCGACCAGCTCGCGGCGCTCGGCGGGCGACAATCCGGCCGCCGGCTCATCGAACAGAATCAATCTCGGCGCGCCGGCCAATGCCATTCCGACTTCGAGCTGTCGCTGCTGTCCGTGAGACAGCGAAGCGACCGGCCTGTCGCCCACCACATCGAGGCGCACCTGATGCAGCAATGCCTCGGCCGCGACCACGCTCGGGTCAGAGCGTGAGGGGCGTCGCATGTTGAAGCGATCGCGTGTGCCGCCGCGTACAGCAAGAAAAAGGTTGTCTCGCACCGACAGCTCGCGAAACAACAGCGAAGATTGATACGTACGCCGCAGTCCGCGCCGAATGCGCTCATGCGGCGGAAAATGCGTCACGTCTTCACCGAAGAAGCGAACGGTCCCATGAGTCGGCGGAAAATCGCCCGTGATCGCGTTGAACAACGTGGTCTTGCCCGCGCCGTTCGCGCCGAGAATCGCGCGCCGTTCACCGGCCGGCACTGCAAAACTGATATCTTCGATGGCACGCAACGCACCGAACTGTCGCGTGACATGCTCGAGCACCAGCGCGTCACCGCTTAGCGCGGCAGATCGCACGCGCATTGCGGCAGGCAGTTCGATGACGGTGGCCACGGAATGTAGGAAGGTGGAGCCGGGCGTTGCACCCGGCTCCCAGCCCACTCGTTATCGACTACGGGCAGTTGGGCACGTCGCGCGAGCCCATCTGGAAGTCGGATATTTTCTGGCCGAGCGTCTGCGTGATGTTGTCGGTCTTGCCGACGACTTTGTTGTACAGGCCACCCTTTTCGTCCTTCACGACTTCAGTGATGAACGTGGTACCGATTGCTTGCCGGTTCTCGTCGAGCCTGACATCGCCGACCGGAGTCTTCAATGTCATCTTGGCCAGCGTGTCACGGTACTTCTTGTGCCCATCGCTCAAGTCACCTTTGACGGCCTCGAGCCCATCGAGTGCAGCTTTCATGTTGATGTAATAAGCCAACGCAAACAGCCCTGGGCTTGGATAACCGTCGGGAAAGTTCTTCTTGTAGCTCGCAACAAAGGCTTTGTACTCCGGCGTATCGATCGAATCGGCCAATGGTCCGGCCGACAGCGTGCCGACCAGCGACTCGCGCCGCTTGCCGCGATAGTTCAGAACGTCTTGCGCAACCGTGATCGAACCGCCGATCATTGGCTTGTCGCCGCCCGCAGCCTCGTACTGATTTAGGAAGTTCACTGCGTCGGCGCCGCCGAGCACAACCACCAGCGCGTCGACGTCTTTCGGGATGCGCGCGATTACCGATGAATAATCCTTGCCACCCAGCGGAACCCAGGCCTTGATTGGAACCTTGCCGCCCGCGCCGCAGTACTCGGTCATAAAGCCCTGCACCTGCGAATACGGGAACGAATAATCCTCGGCAATCACCATCACGCGCTTGTAGCCGCGTTTCATCGCTTCTTTGCCAAGCCCCACCATCCACTGACCGCCGTCGGTGTTGAAACGGAAGAAATTGGGTGATGGGCTGGTCAGCGTCGTGGCTTGCGCGCCCGACGAGCCATTGATGAACGTCACCTGCGGTTGCGTCTTCGAGTAGTCCTTGACCGCAATGCCTTCGCCGCCCGACAGCGGACCGACCAGAATGTCGACCTTGTCCTGCTCGACCAGCTTGCGCGCCGAGTTCACTGCGACGTCGGGCTTGGCATCGGACGAAGCCTTGATCATTTCGATCTTGCGTCCGGCCACGACGCCGCCACGCTCTCGAATAACGAGCTCGGCGCCGCGCATGCCATCGGCTCCACCTGCAGCAAACGGTCCTTCCAGCGTGGCCAGCACGCCGATCTTGACCGGCTGGCCCGACTGCGACCACGCCGTCGTTGCAAACGCGCCGACTACCGCAGTGGCCATCAGCGCCTGCATCAAAATTCGCTTCCTCATCGCTCCTCCTCAATTACTAATGACGGCTCGCCGGCCGCAGTTGAGTAGAGACGGCACTGGCTCGCCCTGTGCCGCTACGCGACTGCGCAAAGCGCGCACGCGCGTAGGACCACAGGCCGAGCAGCCCGTCAGGTGAAAACAGCACGATCGCGAGGAATACCCCGCCGATCACCAGGTTGAACCGCTCGCGGTCGATGACGTCGATCGCAAACGTCTGCAGCAAAACGAAGATCAGCGCGCCGAGAAACGGGCCGATCGGATGGCGCATGCCGCCCAGCACGGCGATGATCAAGATGTTGATCAGCCAGGAGGTTCCGACCGAGCCGGGCGTAATCAAGCCGTTGTACCAAACGAAGAGCACGCCGCCGATCGCCGCGACCACGCCCGCAACGACGTAGGCCGCTACGCGGTGTGCAACGACGTTGAAGCCGAGCGATTCCATGCGGCGCGGGTTCTCGCGAATGCCTTGCAACGCAATGCCGAAAGGCGAGCGCACGATGTATGAAATGAACGCGTAGCTGGCCAGTGCACAGACCAGCGCCAACGAATAGAACGGCAGCGGGTCGCGCCAGTTGATCCCGAACAAGATCGGAGGATGAACTTTCTGCAGGCCCTGCCAACCGTTGAACAGGCTGTAGTTCTGCAATACCAGATAGAAGAACGCGACGCCGATCGCGAGCGTGATCATGATCGTGTAGATGCCTTCGGTGCGCACCGACAGCCACGCGATGCCGGCGGCACAGACCGTCGCGATCAACACGGCACACGGCACGACCAGCCACCACGGCCAGTTGAGACTGATCTCGGTGGCGCTGCTCGCGCCAAGGATCGCGACGGAGTAGCCGGCAATGCCTGCCACCGTCATCTGCGCCAGCGAAATCATCCCGCCATAGCCACCGAGGAAAGTCAGCGACAAGGCGATCAGCCCAAGCGCAAAGGCCTGGGCTCCGATCTGAAACATAATGAAGGGCGATACGACAAACGGAAAAACAACCAGGCCGGAAACGACGACCACCTGCCAGGCCGAGATGCGACTGAACCAGTCATGCAGCGCGCGCGGCCAGTTGCCGCGTGGGTGAGTTTCCTGCAGCGTTGTTGCGACCGGTTGCAGCTCCGCCGGCAGCGCATCGGCGGGAGCCGCTGCACCGCTCGCCATTGCGCGGCGCCACTTCGCAGCGCTCATGCGGGCCTTCCCATGAGTCCGCGTGGGCGAAATGCAAGCACGATCACCAGGATCACGAACGTGAACACGACGCTATACGTCGGCGCGTACGCGAGGCCGAACGTTTCGGCGAGCCCCAGCATCGCCGCGCCGATCGCGGCACCGACCACGCTGCCCATGCCGCCGACGATAACGACGATCAGGGATGCGAGCAGGAAGCGAGTGTCTTCACCCGGCACCATCGACAACTCGACCGCGCCGATCACTCCGCCGAGCCCGGCCAATCCCGCACCGATCGCAAACGTGATCGCGAACACCAGGTTCACATTGACGCCCGAAGCCGACAGCATCGCGCGGTCGTCGACACCCGCGCGAATCATCATGCCGACGCGCGTGCGGTTCAGGAACAGCCAGAGCGCGATGCCGATCGCGACGCCCAGCACCAGCAGGCTCATGCGATACGCGGAATAAGCATTGATGATCGGAATGCCGCGAATCGGCCCCTTCAACCACGCGGGCGCTTCCATCTGATGCACCTCGGCAGTGAAGCCCCACAGCAGCAGGTCGGCGATCAGAATCGACAAGCCGATCGTGACCATCGTCTGGCGCAGATCCTGGCCTTGCATGTGACGCAGGATCACGGTCTGAATCAACAAGCCCACGATGGCAGCGGTCAAGAATCCGGCCGTCAGCGCCAGAATCCACCATCCCGTCTTTTCCGCCACCAGGTATCCGACGTAGCCGCCGAGCAGGTACAGCGAGCCGTGCGCGAGATTCACATTGCGCATGAGTCCAAACACGAGCGTGAAGCCGCTGGCAACGATGAAGTAAAGCGATGCCAGCGTCAGCCCATTCAACACCGTCACCAGAAACAGCCGCGTGTTGTCGATCAAACCCCAGATCGACAGAGCGAGCGCGATAAGCGCGAGCGCGCCCCAACCAACGATGTGTGATGTCCGCATCAAGCAACGGCAGGTGAAACCGACGGGGAGTAATAGGGCGTGCGCGTCGAACGGCTGGCGGCGATCTCGGGTGCCTTGTGAAACTTGCCGTCCTTCATGATCGCGAGCAGCCGCGTCTTGTCGAGCAGGATCGACAGATCGGCAAGCGGATCGCCGTCGACCAGCAGAAGGTCGGCAAGGTAACCCTCCTTGACTTCGCCGAGCTCGTGACCCATCAACATGATCTGCCCGCCGTAGCGCGTCGCGGACATCAGCGCTTCCATCGCAGTCATCCCGCAGTGCCTGACGAAGTACTGCAGGTCGGTAGCGTTCGTGCCGTGCGGCGCCCACGCGAACCCGTAGTCGCCGCCGGGCAGGACGCGAATGCCTCGCTTGTGCATCGCTTTCATCGACTCGAGCGCCGCGGCGAGCTCTTCTTCGTAACCCAGCGCGCGTGCCTTCGCTGGCGTAATGCCGTACGGCGTGCCTTCCTGCAAGAGTTTGAAAATCACCGACAGTCCCGGTGCGACAAAGATCTTGTCTTTGTTGGCTTCGAGCAGGTCGAGCGCTTCGTTGTCGGTGAAGCTCGCGTGATAAATCACTTCGCAGCCGTGTCGCACCGCTTGCTTGACCGAGTCTGCGCTGCGAGCGTGCACGGCGACGCGCTTGCCGCGCAGCTTCGTCTCCTCGACCGCAACCTTGACTTCGGCGTCCGTCATCCAGGTGGTTTTCGCATCGGCGTGCGGAACCAGGTTGTCGCCCGATAAATTGAGCTTGATCGAATCGACGCCGTACTTGAGAAACATGCGACAGATGCGGCGCATGTCCTCCGCTCCGTGAACATTCACCGAGAAGCTGAATTCGGGAAACGGCAGATGCGGTAGCGTTTCGTCGCCGAGCCCGCCCGGCACCGTTATCTCCTGGCTTGCTGCGAGATAGCGCGGCCCGGGAATCAGCCCTTCGTTGATCGCGTTGCGCACGACGACGTCGAGGCGCGGCTTTGCGGTCGCTGCACCGACGCACGATGTCCAGCCGTGATCGAGATACAGCTTCGCGACCCGCGCGGTCCACAGCGTGTGCTCTTCGACCGGCATCTTCTGAATATCCGAAAGACTTCCGGCGTTGTTCCACGCAAAGTGGGTGTGCGCTTCGACCATGCCCGGCATCAGAGTGGCGCCGGCGCCATCGATCACGGTGCCGCCGGTGCCGTTGGACGAGCGCGCGTTGCGGCCGACGCGGCTGATGCGCTTGCCACGCACCAGCACTTCGCCCGCGTACGGCATGCTACCGCTGCCGTCGATGATTCTGACGTTAGTGAACAGAACTTCGGACTCGGCCATGGTGGCTCCTAAGCGGTTGCTTGCCAGCGTGTGCGCGTGGTGCTGCGAGCATCGCGCGGTGCGGGCTCGCGATAGAACTCGCCGTCCTTCATCACCGAGAGAATTCTTTCTTTGTCCTGCAGGATGCGAATGTCAGCGAGCGGATCGCCGTCGATCAGCAGCAAGTCGGCCAACATCCCGTCCCTGATGCGGCCGATCTCGCCGTCGAGTTTCATCATCGGAGCGCCCCATGCAGTCGCCGACAGCAACGCTTCCATCGACGACATGCCGAGATATTTCATGAAGTATTCGAGATCCTTCGCGTTCGTACCGTGCGGCGTCCACGCGAATCCGTAATCGCCGCCGGGCAGGATGCGGATGCCGCGCTTCAACATTTTCTTCAGCGTCTCGGTCGCGATCTCGAGCTCGCGGTGGTAGCCCATCTTCTTCGTCACTTCGGGCGTCAGCCCCCATTCGGAAGCGTGATACGAGGTGTTGACCAGCCACGCGAGACCCGGTGCGACGAAGTGCTTGTGCTTGTTGGCTTCCAGAAGGTCGAGCGCTTCCTCGTCGGCAAAGCTCGCGTGATAAATCACCTCGATGCCGTGCCGTATGCACTGCTTGACCGATTCGCATGAGCGCGCGTGCGCGGCGACGCGCTTGCCGAAGCGCTTGGCCTCGGTGACACACATCGCGATTTCCTCTTCCGAAAATGGCGTGTATTCCGCCGGCAGCCCGGTGATGTACTCACCCGACAGGTTGATCTTGATCTGGTCGACGCCGTACTTGACGAACTGCCGCACGCAGCGGCGAATCTCCTCCGGCCCGCTGACGACCGCACCGAAGTTGAACTCGGGTTGCGGCAGATGCGGCAGCGTGTTGTCGCCGAGGCCGCCTTGCACGGTCAGCTCCTGGCTCGCCGCGATGTAGCGTGGCCCGGGAATCTCGCCGGCGTTGATGGCGTTGCGAATCACGACATCGAGCCGCGGCTTGGCGGTGGCGGCGCCGACGCACGACGTCCAGCCCATCGACAGATAGCGCTCGGCGATATGCGCGCACCACAGGATGTGCTCCTCGGTTGGCATGCGCTGGATTGAATCGAGCGAAGGCTGGTCGTTCCACGAAAAGTGCGTGTGTGCCTCGACCATGCCGGGCATCAACGTGCTGCCGGCACCGTCGATCACCATCGCTCCGGACGCAGACGAGGAAGGTAGCGAGCGCACTGCGCTTCCGGTGCGCGTTACGCGCGCAATGCGATTGCCCTGCACGAGTACTTCGCCGGCGTACGGGTGATCACCGCTGCCGTCGAAGATGCGCACATTGGTAAACAAGACGTTTGCCATCGTTTCTCCTGCTACTCAACGCTCGCGCGGGCGCGCTCCATAAACCGGCGCATGTGGTTCTGACAATCCGCAGCTCGCTCCGCAGTCATCCAATGACCGCAGCGCGAAAGACTTTCTACTTGTGCGTCGCCGAGGTGACGTGCCATTTCTCGCGCCACCTGAAACGGCGCGATTGCGTCCTCATCACCGGCGACCAGCAGCGTCGGCACGTCGATGCCATCGATCGTCGCCGGCTCTGCTGCCGCCAGTGCTTCGCACGTGCGCGCATACCCTTCCGGATCCTGCGCCAGCAAAGACTCGCGCACGAAGGCGACGACCACCGGCAATTGTTCGCGTGTCGAGCTCGAAAGCGCGCCTTGTACGATCTGGTCGGCGATGGCGAACATGCCTTCATCGCGCGCCTTCGCTGCACGCGCTGTCAATCCCTGGCGCGCGGCCTCGGGCGGTGCCGGCAGTGCGCCGAACAAAGCAAGACTGCGCACGCGCTCGGGCGCGCGCACAGCCAGGTGTTGACACACGATCGTGCCTAGCGAATGGCCGGCGAAATGCGCGCGCGTGATGCCAAGCTGAGTGCATACACGCAGCACCGAATCAACCAGCACTGCAATTGACAAGCACCCCTTGTTCGGTGTGTTGTCCTGCAGCGCATGCGCACGGTGCGAACGGCCCGAGCCGGGCAGCTCGATGCGAATCCTTTTTGCGTTCGTTAGCGCCGGCATCATCGGGGTCCAGGTGTTCGTAGTCCCGCCCAGGCCATGCACCATCACCACCGGATCGCCGACGCCGTCGACTTCAACGGCCATTTTGTCGATCCAGTGTAGCGCCATGGGTCAGTGCGCCACGACGGGATTTTCGAGCACGCCGATGCCATCGATCTCGATGCGCACGACGTCCCCTGCCTTCAGCCAGGTCTGCGGGTTCATCCCCATACCCACACCAGCCGGCGTACCTGTGGCGATGACATCGCCGGGATAAAGCGTGATACCGCGCGAGATCGTTTCGATCAGCGTCGGAATGTCGAAAATCAAATCGACGGTGCGTGCATCCTGCCGCAGCTCGCCGTTGACCCACAGCCGCAGCCGCGTGTCGCGTCCATCGAGCTCGGTAGCATCGACCAGCCATGGACCCATCGGGCAGAACGTGTCGAACGACTTGCCCATATCCCACTGCACGTGGCGCATCTGTACGTCACGCGCGGTGACGTCGTTGACGATCGTGTAACCCCACACATGGTCCATCGCGCGGCCGGCCGGGATGTTCGTGCCATTGCGCCCGATGACGACCGCGAGCTCGGCTTCATAGTCGATCTGCTCAGAGGCGGCCGCGCCGGGAAGGCGGATCGGGTCTCCATGCGCAACGACGCATTCGGGCACTTTGGTGAACACGATCGGCCACTGATCGATCTTTGCCTCGCTGCCCTTGAATACGGTGTTTTGCAATTCCTTCGCATGCGCTCGATAGTTGCGTCCGACGCACCAAAGATTGCGCCGCGGCCGCGGTAGCGGCGCTTCAAGCGTCACGGCCGAAAGCGGCAGTCGCGTGCCGTTGATTGATGGGAACTCGTTGGCTTCCGCAAGATGCTCGAGTAAAGCCTGCGCGCCGCGCGATTGCACCTGCTGTTGCCGGCGGCTCAGATCAATAGGCGTGATCTCGCGCGTGTCGCTCGACAACACGCCGACGTGTCGGCGACCGCCCCATTGATAGGTGGCAATGCGCATGTCTCCTTCGCTGTCCCGCGAAATGGGATCGGTGACGGGCGGGGTGCAAAAAATGAGACACATGTCTCATCTGCGAGGATACGATACCCGGTCGCTTGCCAACCGTCCAGCAAAGAAATCGGAAATGCCAGGCAGGTCCCCAGTCCAGGCTACCGTGCCGCCGCCGGGTCCGGAAGCGGGGGTGCGAGGGCGCACCTACCGGCTGCTGCTGGCGCAGGCGATGAAGCTCGCCGCGGATGGCCGACTTGTTACGGTAGCCGAGGTCGCCGCGGCGGCGGGCGTGTCACGAGCGACCGCGTACCGCTATTTTCCGAGCCGCAGCCAGCTGATCTCGGCGATTGTCGGCGAGAGCCTGGGGCCGGTGCGCCGCTTCGAATCGCGCAAGGCCGACGGGCGCGAACGAGTGCAGGAACTTTTCACCAAGACGTTTCCGCGCTTCCGACAATTCGAGCCGCACATGCGCGCGGCGCTGCAACTGTCACTCGAGCACTGGGCGCTCGAGCGCTCGGGGCGGATCGATGAGGAGCCGTATCGGAGAGGGCACCGAGTCGCGATCCTGAAGCGCGTCGCCGCGCCGCTGAAATCGAAAATGCGCGAAAGTGAATACGGGCGCTTGCTGTGCGGGCTGTCGATGATCTTCGGAATCGAGCCGTATGTCGTGCTGAAAGATATCTGGGGCTGCAGCGATCGTGAAGTGCAGGCGATCGCGCGCTGGATGGCGGATGCGTTGATCGACGCGGCGTTGAAAACTTCGGAACGCAGCGGCTAGCGATTACGTCTTGGAGCGGCTTGCTGCGAGACGCTCGACGCGCTCAGCCAGCGCATCGACGCGTGCTCCGATGTCTTCCGTGTCCTTCGCAAACGCGCGTGCTTCGTCGCCGCGCGCGACGACATTCGCCTCGTCGCGCGCGAAGCTTGCCACGCTGTCGGTCAGGCGCGATCCGGCGTATTCGGGAAAGCCAAGCAACGCGCGACCCGTGTCGGCCAGGCGCTGGCCCACGATCGGGCCGAACGCTTTCGCGAAGCCGCGCTCGATGAACCAGGGTAGCGTCAATGACAGCTCTCGCAACGTCGCGACGAGCGCTTCGTCGCCGGTGACGGTCACCAACGAGTCGAAGCGCGACGGGTCCGCGAGTAGCGAGGGTGCATCGAAAGGTGAAATGTGCAGCGTGACATCCGGACTTGCACCACCTCCGGAAAGCGCGTCGAGCGTGCCGTCACTGCCGATGACGAACGCCGTCGACATCGGCCCGCTGGTGATCGAGAACGCCCGGCCTGCGTGGACGCGCAACTTATCGCGCGCCCACGCTTCGTCGCCAAGGAGTCGATTGGCGACGTTGCGGGCTAGGCCCGTGGCCGGGTCGGTCATCGATTTCGGTTATGCGTGTCCTGGGGGAACCTCATCCAGTTGCCGAATTCCCGCGAGCAGCCAACCCGACGAACCGTCGGCGGGCTTGGTCAGATTCCACAGCTCGTCGAGCGGCTTCGGGAACGGCGCGCCGTCCTCGCGCAGCAAGCCGCGGAAGCGCACGCTGGCCCAGTGCCGATCACCTTCGGTCGTGACTTCGGCAATCTCGGGGTTCAGGGCAACGACTTCGGTCGCGACGTGCCCACCGCGCGCGTCGAGTTCCCGGGTCACGTCGGCGAATAGATCGGGCGTCATGACATCGGCCAGCGCCGCGCGATCACCACGATCGTAAGCACCCTGCAACCGGATGAACTGTTGGCGTGCCTGCTCGAGGAACGGGACGGGATCGAAGCCCGCGGGGTAGCGATCGCTCGCGCGTGGCCGCGCTGCTGTGGCCGCGGTCGACGACGCAACCGGGGAAGGCACGCCAAGCAGGGGTTCAACACGCGATTCGCTCGGTGTCCGGAATGTGTTCGGCGTGGCCGGCGCATACGCAACCGGTCCGCGCGCGCCAGCGCGACGAGCCAAAACGAACCGAAGAATCGCAATGGCTGCGAATGCGAGCAGCGCGATGAGAATCACGTTCATCAGCATTTCGGACATGCCGAGGTGCGCGGCGAGCGCGGCCAGTCCTAATCCCGCAGCCAGCCCGGCAATCGGACCGAGCCAGCGCGAGGCGCCGCTCGCCGGAGCGGCCGCCGGCGTTGCAGGTGCGGCCTTGCTCGCCGCAGCTCCCTGCTGCGCGGGCATCACCGGATTGCTGGCTGCACCGCCGGGCGCGCTTGGCGCCGCAGCGGGAGGCGTAGTGGGCGCAGGTGCGACCGATTGGCGTTGCGCGCCGAGGCTTCGTCCGCCACCAAGGCGGCGCGCATCGGCGAAATCGGCGCTCAAAAGCGCCGACGTTGCCACCGCGGCGAGTGCCACTGCAAGAGTTCGGTTCATCGTTTCTCTCCTTGATGCGACTTCAAAAGACCCGACCGACATGCACGGCGACGACGCCAGCCGTCAGGTTGTGATATTCGACCCGGTCGAAACCGGCCTGTTCCATCATTCCCTTCAACGTTTCCTGGTCCGGATGCATGCGAATCGACTCGGCAAGGTAACGATAGCTCGCCCCGTCCTTCGCCACCGCGGCGCCCAGCCTTGGCAGCACGTTGAAACTGTACCAGTCGTAAATGGGGGCGAATGGCTGCCACACACGCGAAAATTCGAGAACCAGCGCAACGCCGCCCGGACGCGTGACGCGCCGCATCTCGGCGAGCGCGCCTTCCTTGTTGGTGACGTTGCGAAGCCCGAAGCCTATCGTGACCGCGTCGAACGCACGATCGGCGAACGGCAACGCTTCGGCGTTGCATTGCACGAGCGGCAAAACCACTCCACGATCGATCAACTTGTCGCGGCCCTCGGTCAGCATCGCATAGTTGATGTCGGTCAGCACGACCTGGCCTTGATTGCCCACGTCACGCGCGAACAGCAGGGCGAGATCACCGGTGCCGCCAGCGAGATCGAGGACCTTCGCTCCCGGGCGCAAGGCGAGAACGCCCCTTGCGTACTGCTTCCACAAGCGATGCATTCCGCCCGACATGAGATCGTTCATCAAATCGTAGCGGGACGACACCGAGTCGAAGACACCGCGCACGCGTCGCGTTTTCTCGGTGGTGTCGACCTGTTGGTAGCCGAAGTGTGTCTTGCTCATTTCGTGTCGGGCTCGCGCGATGCGCCTGCCGCCGCGAGGCGATCGAGATAACGCTTCCATAGCGCGTCCTGCTCGTCACCAAGCCCGTACAGATAGTCCCACGAGAAGATGCCGGTGTCGTGTCCGTCGGAGAACATCGGGCGTATCGCATAGTGTCCGACGGCTTCCACCTCCTTTATCGTTACATCGCGCTTGCCGGTCTGCAACGTTTCCTGGCCGGGGCCGTGACCGCGCACTTCGGCGGACGGCGAGTACACGCGTAACAATTCGTAGGGCAGCTTGAACGCGCGGCCGTCGGCGAACGCGATTTCGAGTACTCGCGACGACTGGTGAAGCTTGATTTCGACGGGATGCGGTGTGTTGGCGTCGATGCCGGACATGCGCCGAGCATAGCGCAGCGCGAGGCGCTGCGCCGCTCTGCGGGAACAGGGATTAGGGAATGGGGATTAGGGAGCGCAGTGCCGACGCGCGGCCGAGCACCCTATCCCCTCTCCCCGACCCCCTAACCCCGCTTCTCAGAACCGCGTACCGGCAGTGGTCGTCTGCTGCGCGTCCGGAACGAGATCGAGATTGCCCGTGCCGGCGAAAATGTTGCGGTTCTTCGCTTCCTTGCCGTGCAGCTTGATTTCGAGGCGAAGGTCATTGAGCGAATCGGCGTTGCGCAGCGCGTCCTCGTAGCTGATGAGGCCGGCTTCGTAGAGGTCGAACAGCGACTGGTCGAAAGTCTGCATGCCGAGCTCGCGCGACTTTTTCATGATTTCCTTGATGCCGGACACGTCGCCCTTGAAAATCAAATCCGAGATCAGCGGCGAATTCAGCATCACTTCGACCGCCGGCACGCGGCCGCGGCCGTCGCGACGCGGAATCAGACGTTGCGCGACGAACGCGCGCGCGTTGAGCGACAAGTCCATCAGCAACTGCGCTCTACGTTCTTCGGGGAAGAAGTTGATGATGCGATCGAGCGCCTGGTTCGTGCTGTTCGCGTGCAATGTGGCAAGACACAGGTGACCGGTTTCGGCGAAGCTGATCGCGTAATCCATCGTTTCGCGCTCGCGGACTTCGCCGATCAGGATCACGTCGGGCGCCTGGCGCAGCGTGTTCTTCAATGCAACCTGCCAGCCGTCGGTGTCGACGCCTACTTCGCGCTGGGTAAGGATGCAATTGCGGTGCTCGTGGACGAATTCGATCGGGTCTTCGATCGTGACGATGTGTCCGAAGCTGTTCTCGTTGCGATAGCCGAGCAGCGCCGCCATCGACGTCGACTTGCCCGAGCCCGTCGCGCCGACGAACAGCATGATGCCGCGCTTGGACATGATCACGTCTTTCAACACCGGCGGGAGCCCCAGCTCCTCGAATTTCGGAATGTCGGTGTTGATCGTGCGGAGGACCATGCCCACGCGTCCCTGCTGCACGAACGCGTTGACGCGGAAGCGTCCGATGCCGGGCGGGCTGATCGCGAAATTGCACTCCTTGTTCGCTTCGAACTCGGCCGCCTGCTTGTCGTTCATCACGCTTCGCACGAGCTCGATCGTGTGCTGAGGCGACAGCGTCGTCTTGCTGACGGGGCTGATCTTGCCGTCGACCTTGACCGCGGGCGGAAAGCTCGCGGTGATGAAAAGGTCGGAGCCCTTCTGCTTGACCAGAAGATCGAGGAGCTCATGAATGAATTTGGTGGCGCGTTCGCGTTCCATATGATTTCCCTCGCGCTTTATGCAGCGAAGAGCTCTTTATTGACCGCGCGGTTGCGCGCCTCGGCGACGTTGACGAGATTGCGCCGCACGAGCTCGACCAGGCATTGATCGAGCGTCTGCATACCGATCGCCTGCGAGGTCTGGATCGACGAGTACATCTGCGCGACCTTGCCTTCGCGAATCAGGTTTCGGATCGCGGGCGTGCCGATCATGATCTCGTGCGCAGCCATGCGGCCCTGGCCATCCTTGGTCTTCATCAGCGTTTGTGAGATGACCGACACCAGCGACTCGGACAGCATCGCGCGGACCATCTCCTTTTCCGCCGCGGGAAACACGTCGATGATGCGATCGATCGTCTTCGCCGCCGAGCTCGTGTGCAGCGTCCCGAAGACGAGGTGTCCCGTTTCAGCGGCGGTCAGCGCAAGGCGAATCGTCTCCAGATCGCGCATTTCGCCGACGAGGATGTAGTCGGGGTCTTCACGCAAAGCGCTTCGCAGCGCATTCGAGAACGAGAGCGTGTGCGGGCCGACTTCGCGCTGGTTGATCAGGCACTTCTTGCTCTCGTGCAAGAACTCGATCGGATCTTCGATCGTCAGCACGTGGCCGTATTCGTTCTCGTTGACGTGATTGACCATCGCGGCGAGTGTCGTCGACTTGCCCGAGCCGGTGGGGCCGGTGACGAGGATCAATCCACGAGGGCGATTGGTCATCTCTGCGAAAACTTTCGGCGCGTTCAATTCCTCGAGCGAGAGCACTTTCGATGGAATCGTGCGAAACGCCGCTGCCGCGCCGCGCTGCTGCACGAACGCGTTGACGCGAAAGCGCGCGAGGTTCGGCACGGCGAAGCTGAAGTCGCACTCCAGATGCTCTTCGTACACTTTGCGTTGCTGATCGCTCATGATGTCGTACACCATGGCGTGCACGTCCTCGTGCTCCATCGGCGGCAGGTTGATGCGGCGAATGTCGCCGTGCACGCGAATCATCGGCGGCAGACCCGACGAGAGATGCAGGTCCGACGCCTTGTTTTTCACGGCAAAGGCGAGGAGCTCGGTGATGTCCATCTATATAATTCCTCGATGCTCGCGCTACGCTGATCGCTTGTAGTACGCAAGAAGCGTGCCGTCTACCGAAAATGCCGATGTCATGGCGATTATGGCCCGCTACGACAAGGCGTTGCAAGCCGTTTACCAGCGTATCGCCGCTGCGGCGCGAGCGGCGCGTCGGCCGCCGAACGGAGTGACGCTTCTCGCCGTTTCCAAGACGTTTCCGTCAGCGGCGATCCGCGCGGTTCACGCACTGGGCCAGCGCGCCTTCGGGGAGAACTACGTTCAGGAGGCCGCGGGCAAGCGCGCCGAGCTTGCCGACCTTCCCGACCTTCGCTTCGCGTTGATCGGGCCTTTGCAGAGCAACAAGACCGCGCTTGCCGCGGAGGTGTTCGATCGCATTGAAAGCGTCGATCGACTGAAAGTCGCACAACGCTTGTCGGCGTCACGCGCCATCGAGCGCGCGCCGCTCGAAGTGCTCGTGCAGGTGAACATCAGCGGTGAGGCAACCAAAAGCGGCGTCGCGCCCGCCGACGCGTTGGCGCTTGCGAAAGAGGTTGCGCGGTTGCCGCGGCTTGCGCTGCGAGGATTCATGGGGATCGCGCAACCGGGCGAGGACATCGCGTTACAACGATCGCAATTCGCTGTGTTGCGAGTGCTTCTCGAGGACACGCGTGCAGCGGGGCTCGACGTCGACGAGCTGTCGATGGGAATGAGCGCGGACCTGGAAAGCGCGATTGCCGAAGGCTCGACCGAAGTGCGGATTGGAACTGCGATATTCGGCGAGCGAGCGACGCAGTAAACTCGCGCGTCCTCGTAGCAATCGGATCAAATGCCCGGCATCGCGTTCATCGGCGGCGGCAACATGGCGTCCGCGCTCATCGGCGGAATGATCGCGCGCGGCACGCCGCCCAACCAAGTGCGTGTCGCAGAGCCTTTCGATAGGCAGCGGCAGGTTCTTGCGCAACGTTTCGCTGGAATCGATGTGCGCACGGGGGTGTCAGGCGATGTGCTCGACGATCTGGCGCTCCTCGTGCTTGCCGTAAAGCCGCAGCAGATGCGCGAAGCGCTGACGCCGCTTGCGTCACTCGTTGCAGACGTTCCGGCCGTGCTTTCGGTGGCAGCCGGAATTCGCATCGAAGACATGTCGCGCTGGCTTTCCGGCTACACGCGAATCATGCGCGCGATGCCGAACACGCCGGCGCTGATCGGTGCGGGCATCACCGGACTCTATGTACCGCAAGGCATTCAGGACGCGCAGCAACGCATCGCCATAGCGATGCTCGAATCCGCCGGCGAGGTGGTGCGCGTCGACGACGAAGCAATGCTCGACGCAGTCACGGGGATATCGGCGAGCGGTCCTGCGTACGTTTTCTATTTCCTCGAAGCACTGGAGCGTAGCGCGACAGAGCTCGGCTTCACGCCCGAGGATTCTCGCAAGCTGGCATATGCGACATTCGATGGCGCGATTCGCCTGGCCAAAGCGTCACGCGAGGATCCCGCGACGCTTCGTGCGCAGGTTACGTCGAAAGGCGGCACGACGGCGCGTGGAATCGCGGCCCTCGACGAGCATCGCGTGGCCGAAGCAATCGTCGCGTGTGCGAAAGCAGCGGCAGTGCGCGCTCGCGAGCTGGGTGACGAGTTCGGGCGGGATCAGGGTTAACAACGTCACATCATGTTCGACCAGGCCGCCAAGCTCGTAATCGACGTTGCGTTCGGCCTGATCGTCTATTCGTTGCTCGCGCGGTTCCTGATGCAGCTCATGCACGCGCCGTTTCGCAATCCGCTCGGACAGGCAGTGATGGCGCTTACCGACTGGATCGTCAAGCCCTTGCGACGCATTCTGCCGGGATTTCGCGGAATCGACTGGGCATCGCTGGTTGCGGCGTTCCTCTTCCAGGTCGCGTGGCTTTTCGCGCTGTATGCGCTGTTCGGGCGCGGCTTCGCGCTCGATGGCTCGGGAATCGCGTACGTCATCGGTGCGGCGATCATCGAACTCGTCAAATCGACGCTATGGCTGATGATCGCAGTCGTCATCGTGCAGGCCGTGTTGTCGTGGGTCGCGCCCGACGGGCCGTTGGCTGGATTGCTGAACGCGATGACGTTTCCGTTCTTGCGTCCGTTACGGCGCGTAATCCCTCCGATCGGCGGCACGCTCGATCTCACACCGCTGATATTGATCGTCATCCTTCAGCTGATCCTGATCCTGCCGGTGCGCTGGCTCGAGCAAATGCTGGCGGTGACCTTGCGTTGAACAGTTGGAGCGAACGCCTTACCATGCAACGCATGCGTGCCAACATTCCATTGCAATTCTCCGTCTTGATCGCTGCATTCGCGATCGCCATCCCGACCTCGACTGCGCAATCGCAATCGACCGCTTCGCTGAAGCCCGCCGCATCGTTCGCATCGATTGCCGATTCGCGCGAACGCGCGCTCGCACTGTTCGCCGAAGCGGGCAAGGTGATTCAGCATCCGCGCTGCGTCAATTGCCATCCGCGCGCCGATCGACCATTGCAAGGCGATGCGATGCGCGTGCACATCCCTCCCGTCACGCGAGGCAAGGATGGTCACGGCGGCGTGGCGATGGAATGCAAGTCGTGCCACGCCGCGAAGAACTTCGACGCCACGCCGATGCTGGCCGTGCCGGGGCACGAGCGCTGGCATCTCGCGCCGATCGAAATGGCATGGGAAGGCCGCTCACTCGGCGAAATCTGCGTGCAAATCAAGGATCGCGCGCGTAACGGCAACAAGTCGCTCGCAGAGATCGTCGAGCACATGGCGAGCGATTCGCTGGTTGGATGGGGCTGGAACCCGGGCAACGGCCGCACGGCCGCGCCGGGCACACAGCGCGAATTCGGCGAGATCATCAAGGCCTGGGCGAGCGCGGGCGCACATTGCCCTGCGTGATTCAGGCCCTCGATTAGCGACAGGCTCGGTAGCGCCCGCGATCGAAATGAAAGTGATCGTGGTGCGCCGCGTTGTAGTCGGGGCCGAGTGCGACATCGAAAAAGCGACAGGCGCCGCTGTGCACGTCGCGAAGAAACGCCGATGCGGCGTCTTCGCCGTTCCATTGTCCGAGCACGCGGACGCTGCGGCCGTCGGTCAGCGTGAACGCCGCGATGTCGAGCGCGTTGGCGGTCGCGTGCTCGCTTCGTCGCGCGTCTGCTTCACCGTAAAGATTGCGGCACGCGTAGCTGCCCGAGTGCTGCATTCGCGTGACCGATAGGCCGAAATGTCGTTGCGCGGCCGGCTGCACGACATGTCGCTCCCATAGTGCAAGCGCAACCGCCGCCGGGCAAGTCAGCGTGAACGGTTCGCTCAAGCGAAGCGACGTTGCTTCGACGCGCACGGCGTCTTCGTAACCACAGCCACTCTTGAACTCACGATCGGGCAATCGCTGATAGCGAAAGTCGGATGTCGCAAGCGAGATGCGACATTGCTCTGCGCTTCTTTCGACCCGCGCCAGCTTGTAGCCGGTGAGGAGATTCGGCTCGTCGGCAATCGCGAGCGGTGCGGCCGGGTTCCAGCGATCGGGAAGCGTGATCGAACCGGTCGCGAGCATCGTAGCGAACGCCGCAATCAACAAAACGAGCGCAATACCTACGATGCGAGCGACCATGGCGGCGACTTGACGCAGCAATGCTTCGCGCGAGAGCATGCGCGTGCATTCATGCAAGGAGCGCTCATGAAAAAGGCCACGAATCGACGCCGTTTCCTGATGCAGATGTGCGCAGCCGCCGCTGCGACATCAGTGCCGCAAGCGCTGCGCGCGGCGATGGGACCAAACGACAAGTTCGATCTTGTCATCAAGGGTGGCGAAGTGC
>DATLOI010000173.1:0-12315 GCA_035536295.1 Casimicrobiaceae bacterium | reverse complement strand
CGGGCGGCGTCGCTGGCTACTCGGAAACCGCCGTGTTCGCAGGTTTCAATCACAGCTTCCGGTAGGCGCAACATGTACGAAACCTATTACGGACTGTCGGGAAAGCCGTTCCAGCTCAACCCGGATCCCGCTTTCTTTTTTGGGAGCAAGGGCCACAACCGCGCGTTCGCTTACCTTCAATACGGTCTCTATCAGGGCGAAGGATTCATCGTCATCACCGGCGAGGTGGGTGCGGGCAAGACGACGATCGTGCGGAGCCTCTTGGAGCAGCTCGACAACAGCACCGTCGTCGCCGCGCAAATCGTCTCGACGCAGCTCGATGCCGACGACATGCTGCGTGCAGTTGGAGTCGCGTTTGGTCTGCCGGTGCGAACGGTAGGTAAGGCGGTGTTGCTGGGCTCGATCGAGGCGTTTTTGTGCCAGCTCGCTACAGAAAAGAAGCGGGCGCTGTTGATCGTCGACGAAGCACAGAATCTGACGCCGCGTGCAGTCGAAGAGCTGCGCATGCTTTCGAATTTTCAGCTCAGCGAACAGGCGTTGCTGCAAAGCTTTCTGGTGGGGCAGCCGGAGCTTCGCACGGTGATGCAAAGCCCGCGCATGCAGCAGCTTCGCCAACGCGTGATCGCTTCGTATCACCTGGGACCGCTCGACCCGGCCGAGACGCAGGCGTACATCGAGCATCGCCTTCGGCATGTCGGCTGGAACGACGATCCGCGCTTTTCGCCTGCATGCTTTCCGTTGATTCATGCGCTTACCGGAGGCATCCCGCGGCGCATCAATGCACTTTGCAATCGCCTGATGCTGGCTTCGTTTCTCGGCGAGAAGCACGTCCTCGAAGCGAGCGATGTGCATTTGATCGCGCGCGAAATGCGTGATGAGCTCGGCGGCGGCGAGGCACAGCTCACGGCGGTATCGAGCGACGACGGTGAGGGTGCGAAAGGGCGCGCGAGCGTGGGCAACGGTGCGCTCGGCAGCGTGCGAAAACTCGAGGAGCGTATGGACCGTGTCGAGCGCACGGTCGGTGCCACCGTCGACCTCCTGCACAATCTGCTGCACCCGGAGAAGACCAGGCCGGCAGATCCGACGGGGCGTTGATGGACACTAGTGCACGCAATCGCGGACCGCTGGCCTGCATTGTCGGTGCGCGGCCGAATTACATGAAGATGGCGCCGCTCGTGCGCGCTTTCGCGGCGGAGGCAATGCTGCCCTCCACACTGCTCGTGCACACCGGCCAGCACTACGACGTGGCGATGAACGAGCGATTGTTCCGCGATTTGGAATTGCCTTCGCCTGATCTCAATCTCGAAGTCGGCTCCGGCTCGCATGCGATGCAGACTGCGGAAGTCATGCGCCGCATCGAGCCCGTTTTCGACGAAGTTCGGCCGGCGTGCGCAGTCGTGGTGGGCGATGTCAATTCGACGCTGGCGGTTACGCTGGTGGCGGCGAAAAAAGGCATTCCAGTCGCGCACGTCGAGGCCGGGCTGCGCAGCTACGACCGTACGATGCCCGAAGAAATCAATCGCGTACTGACCGACCAGCTTGCCGATCTTTTGTATACGACCGAGGCGTGCGCCGCCGACAATCTGGCGCGCGAAGGCATCGATGCATCGCGAATTCATTTCGTTGGCAACGTAATGATCGATTCGCTATTGCGGCACGTGCGACGCGCGGTGCCGCCCGGCGAAACGCTTGCGCGCGCGGGCGCGGAGGCGAGCTTCGTGCGTGATCCGGCGGGCTTTGCGGTCGTCACGCTGCACCGGCCATCGAATGTCGACGAGCCACGCGCACTCGGTGAATCGCTGCGCATTCTCGAGGACGTGTCCGAACGTCTGCCGGTCGTGTGGCCTATGCATCCGCGCACGCGTGCAGCGCTCGAGCGCTTCGGCCTCGCGGTACGCCGCGACGCGCGAATCGCACTGTTGCCTCCGCAGGGTTATCTCGAGATGCTGGGGCTGATGGCGAACGCGAAGCTCGTGTTGACCGATTCAGGCGGCGTTCAGGAAGAGACCACTGCGCTTGCCGTGCCATGTCTCACTCTGCGCGACAACACCGAGCGGCCGATCACCGTCGAGCAGGGAACCAATACGATCGTCGGGCGCGATTTGCGGCGCGTCCAAGCATGCGTCGACGACATCATGCGCGGCGAGGGCAAGCGCGGACGCCGCCCGCAGTTCTGGGATGGCAACGCGGCGCCGCGCATTGCGCGCCACTTGGTCACCTGGCTGGCGGAGCGCGCGCCGATGCAACTGGAGCCGGCGTTATGACGCCGCGCGATTCCAATGGCGCGATCGTCAACGCGCTCACGATCGACGTCGAGGATTATTTCCAGGTCTCGGCGTTCGAGCCGCACATCGCGCGCAGCGACTGGGACCAGCTGCCTTGTCGTATCGAGCGCAACGTCGATCGCATTCTCGAGCTGCTCGATGCGAACGGAGCGCACGCGACATTCTTCACGTTGGGCTGGATTGCGCAGCGTTATCCGACGCTCGTGCGGAAAATCGGCGCGGCGGGCCACGAGATCGCGAGCCATGGCTCGTCGCACAGGCGAGCGCACGAGCAGGGGCGCAGCGAGTTCGCAAGCGACATCGCCAATGCCAAGAAGCTCCTCGAAGACTTGTGCGGAACGAGCGTGCGCGGCTATCGCGCCCCGAGCTTCTCGATCGGGCCTGCGAATCCGTGGGCATTCGAATGTATCGCGAACGCGGGCTATCGCTATAGCTCGAGCGTTTATCCGATCGCGCACGATCACTACGGCGCGCCGCAGTCGCCACGCTTCGCGCACGAAGTCATGCCGGGACTTCTCGAGTTGCCGGTCGCAACGGTGCGCATGTGGAGCCGTAACTGGCCGGCCGGCGGCGGCGGCTATTTTCGGCTGTTGCCGTATCGAGTCTCGCGGTGGTCGCTCGCTCGCATCAATGGCGTCGATCGGCGGCCCGCGATGTTCTATCTGCATCCGTGGGAGCTCGATCCCGAGCAGCCGCGAGTTGCCGGTGTGTCCGCAAAGACGCGCTTTCGACACTATCTGAATCTGGGCCGCACCAAAGCGCGCCTGACGCGACTGCTGCGCGATTTTCGCTGGGATCGCGTCGACCGGGTTTACCTGGACGGGGTCGCGTAATGGATTGCGCGGCGCTGGCCGAGCCGGTCGCCGTGACGGCGCCCACGCCATCGGTTCGCGAATTCCGTTCAGAGGACGCGCCACGATGGGATGCGTTCGTCGAGCGTTGCGCCAAGGCAACGTTCTTTCATCGCATCGCGTGGCGCACGATTCTCGAAGAGGAGTTTCGTCACCGCACACACTATCTCGTAGCCGAGCGCGACGGCGCCATCGTCGGTGTGTTGCCGCTCGCGGAAGTCAAGAGCCGGTGGTTCGGCCACGCGCTCGTTTCACTGCCATTCGCCGTCTATGGCGGGCCTGCAAGCGACGAAGCCGATGCGTCGCGCGCGCTCGTCGATGCGGCCGAAGCGCTCGGTCGCAAGCTTGGTGTGTCGCGCATCGAGCTGCGCAATCGCGAGCCCGTGGCCGACGGCTGGGCGAAGAGCGATCTTTACGTGACCTATCGGAAGTCGCTCGAAGCCGACGTCGAGGCAAACATGCTCGCCGTGCCGAGAAAGCAGCGCGCGATGATTCGCAAGGGCGCGAAGAACGCTCTTGCAAGCGAGATCGATGCTGATGCCGGACGTTTTTTCGCGCTGTATGCGGATAACATGCATCGCCATGGCACGCCACCGTTCTCCCGGCGCTATTTCGAGCGCCTGCTCGCAACATTCGGTGACGATTGCGAAGTGCTCGTCGTCGTCGACTCGAACCGACAGCCGCTATCGGGCGTGTTGTCGTTCTATTTTCGCGACGAAGTGCTGCCCTACTACGCAGGCGACACGATCGAAGCGCGAGATTTGGCGGCGAACGACTTCAAGTATTGGGAACTGATGCGACGTGCGTGCGATCGACGCGTTACCGTGTTCGATTATGGCCGCAGCAAGCGGGGAACGGGGAGCTTCGACTTCAAGAAGAACTGGGGATTCGAGGCGACGCCGCTCCATTACGAATACCGCTTGTTCGACGGCGGCGAGATTCCGCAGCACAATCCGCTCAATCCGAAGTACCGCGCGCTGATCGCAACGTGGCGGAAGCTGCCGCGTCCGCTGGTCAATGCGATCGGGCCGCATCTCGTTCGCAATCTCGGCTGACGATGGCAACGATACCGAGCCCCGTAGCGCCAACGAGCGGCATCGCCGCGTTCGTCGTGCGCTTTGCGCCATTGTTTGCGGTTGCGCTTGCGCTGGCGGGGATTCTGATCGCGCATGCCGAGACTGCCGCGTCGATCGTCGCCATCTGGTGGCGCTCGGAAACGTTCGCGCACGGCTTCATCGTCCTTCCGATTTGCGCGTGGCTTGCGTGGGAACGGCGCGACGCCTTGCAACGCACGCCGGCGATTCCCTGGTATCCAGCGCTTGGGATCGTCGCGATCGCCGGCGCCTTGTGGCTCGTCATGTCGATCGCGCAGGTCGTCGGCGTTCGCCAGTTCGCGTTGGCGTTCATGCTGCAAGCAGCAATCGTTGCCGTGGTCGGATTGCGCGTCGCGCGCATCGCGGCGTTCCCGCTGCTGTTCATGCTGTTCGCCGTTCCATTCGGCGAGTTCATGATCCCGACGCTGATCGAATGGACGGCGGACTTCACGGTAGCCGCGCTTCGCTTTTCGGGCGTGCCGGTGTATCGCGAAGCGAATCACTTCATCATTCCTTCGGGCGCGTGGTCGGTCGTCGAAGCGTGCAGCGGACTTCGTTATCTGATTGCTTCGGTAATGGTTGGCGTCGTCTACGCGGCGATTACCTATCGCACCCCCTGGCGTCGCACTGCGTTCGTCGCAGCGTCGGTGCTCGTGCCGATCGTCGCCAACTGGGTTCGCGCGTACATGATCGTGATGCTCGGACATCTTTCCAACAATAAGCTCGCGGCCGGCGTCGACCATCTGATTTATGGTTGGGTGTTCTTCGGTGTAGTGATGGCGCTCTTGTTCTGGGTCGGCTCGTGGTGGGCGGAGCCTCGCGACGCGAAAGCGCGCGCTGCGGCAACCATCGCAACGGATTCACCCCGTCAAGTCCCGGGGACGCGATTGTTCGCAGTGGCGATCGCCGCGATCATCGCAGCGGCGGTGTGGCGGTCGATGATCGCGAACGTGGACGGCAGTATGGAGTCGGGTCAAGTAGAGCTCGCTGCAGTCGAGCCCACGGCCGGGTTCATGCGCGATGCGCCGCCCAGCACATGGAAGCCCGCGTACTCGGGTCATTCGGCCACGTTGCGCGAAGGTTTCGCGAAGGGTGATTCGCGCGTCGGCTTGTATGTCGCTTACTATCGCAACCAGTCCAAGGGACGCGAGTTGGTGACCTCAGGCAACCAGCTCGTGCCGCCGCAAGAAGACGCCTGGATCGAAGTCGAGCGCAGCAGCGTTCCGATCGTTTTCGCCGGCACAACTGTCAACGCGTTGCGCGTGGGCATTGCCGGTGCGCGCGAACGACTCGTCGCTTATCGAGTGTTCTGGGTCGACGGGCGTGCCACGGGCAGCGAATATGTTGCGAAAGCGTGGCTCGCATGGTCACGCTTGTCGGGGCGCCCAGGCGATGCGGCATTGATCGTCACTTTCGCACGCGAAGAGTCAGGCGATGTTGCCAGGGAAGCACTCGACGCGTTGTCGGGGGGTATTGCACGCGTGCTCGAAGCGGCGGACCAGCGATGAGCACGCGACGCCCGCGCATCGTTCATGTGATCCATCGACTCGCGATCGGCGGGCTCGAAAACGGGGTGGTGAACCTCGTGAATCGCTTGCCGCTCGAGTGGTCGCATACGATCATTTCGCTGACCGACATCGACCCGGTATTCGCGCGGCGCATCGCTCGCCACGACGTCGAGCTCGTTGCGCTCGAAAAGGGCGGCGGGCACGCGGTCCCCAAGTATCCGCAGGTGTTTCGCTTGTTGCGAGCGCTGCGACCTGCGATCGTGCATACGCGCAATCTCGCGGCCCTCGAAATTGCGCCCGTCGCGTGGGCGGCCGGTGTTCCGGTGCGGCTGCATGGCGAGCACGGCGTCAGCTCGGCCGATCCGGATGGGAAGAACCCGCGTTGGCGACGGATACGCCGCCTGTATCGGCCGTTCGTTTCGCACTACGTCGCGGTCTCGTCCGGTCTCGCGTCCTATCTCGAGGTTGCGATCGGCGTTCCCTCCGAGCGAGTCGACGAGATCGGCAATGGCGTCGACACGAAACGATTTGCTCCAGGCGCGAGACGGACCCCGATTGCCGGTTGTCCGTTCACCGGAGCCTCGCTGCGGTTGCTCGGCGCTGTAGGGCGCATGGATCGCGTCAAGGATCACGCGAATCTCGCGCACGCGTTCGTCGAACTGTTGCGCCGACGGCCCGAGCTACGTGAGCGGGTCAGGTTGATCATCGTTGGCGACGGTGACGAGCGCGCCACCGTTGAACGAATCCTCGACGCAGCCGATGCACGCGATCTCGCTTGGTTGCCCGGCGAGCGAGCCGACATCCCCGACGTGCTGCGCGGCCTCGACCTCTTCGTGCTGCCGTCGTTCGGTGAAGGATTGTCGAACACGATCCTCGAAGCCATGGCGAGCGGCCTCCCGGTCGTCGCTACACAGGTGGGTGCGAACGCGGAATTGATCGTGGACGGCAGCACCGGCGGCATCGTGCCTCGCGCCGAGCCGATTGCGCTTGCCGGTGCGATCGAGCGGTATGTCGACGACGACGCGGCGGCGCGCGCGCACGGAAGCAACGGACGCGTGCGTGCCGAGCAACGCTACAGCCTCGAGCGCATGGTCGAGCGCTACCATCGACTGTACCTCGCGCTTGCGTCGCGATCGCCTGTGCCCGCGGTAGCGCACGACTCGCGGCACGCGCCGCACTGAAACGGGAAACGGCCATGTGCGGCATCACCGGCATTTTCGACACACGCGGAACGCGATCGATCGATCGCGCGGTGCTGTCGCGGATGAATGCGTCGCAGCATCATCGCGGCCCCGACGGCGATGGCTTGCACGTCGAGCCAGGCGTGGGTCTCGGGCATCGGCGCTTGGCGATCATCGACGTCGCAACCGGCGCGCAGCCGCTTTACAACGAAGACGAAAGCGTCGTCGTCACCTATAACGGCGAGATCTACAACTACCAGGCTCTGATCGCCGAACTCAGCTCGCTCGGCCATCGCTTTCGCACCAAGAGCGACACCGAAGTCATCGTGCACGCATGGGAGAGCTGGGGCGAGCGCTGTGTCGAGCGCTTTCGCGGCATGTTCGCGTTTGCGCTGTTCGACCGCAATCGCGAAACGTTGTTTCTTGCGCGCGATAGGCTGGGTGTCAAGCCGCTGCACTATGCGTTGCTGCCCGATGGCACGTTGATCTTCGGGTCCGAATTGAAGTCGCTGCTCGCGCATCGCGGCCTTGCGCTCGACATCGACCCGCTCGCGATCGAGGAATACTTCGCGCTGGGCTACATCGCCGAGCCGCGCACCGTGTTTCGTGGCGCACGCAAGCTCTCACCCGCGCACACGCTTGTCGTGCGCCGTGGTCAGGGTGTGCCGGAGCCTTCGTGCTATTGGGACCCGCGCTTCACGCTGGCCGCGACACTGACCGCCGAACAGGCGCAAGAGGAACTCGTCGCGCGGCTCGACGAATCGGTGCGCATGCGGCTCATGTCGGAGGTGCCGCTCGGCGCGTTTCTTTCCGGTGGCGTCGACTCGAGTGCGGTCGTCGCTTCAATGGCGCGCGCTTCGTCCGAGCCCGTCACCTGTTCGATCGCCTTCGCCGATCCTGCGTTCGACGAATCCCGCTATGCGACGATGGTCGCGCAACGCTATCGAACGCGTCACTTCGTCGATCGCGTCGAGAGCGACGACTTCGACCTGCTCGACACGCTCGCACAGGTCTACGACGAGCCGTACGCGGACAGCTCGGCGATTCCCACCTACCGCGTGTGTCAGCTTGCGCGCCGCCATGTGACCGTTGCGCTGTCGGGCGATGGCGGCGATGAGAATTTCGCCGGCTATCGTCGCTACCGCTTGCACGCGAACGAAGAGCGATTGCGCCGCGCGTTGCCCGAACGCTTGCGCGCGCCGTTGTTTGGCGCCCTTGGGCGCGCTTATCCGAAGGCCGACTGGGCGCCGCGTTTTTTGCGCGCCAAGACGACGTTCGAGGCGCTCGGCCGCGATTCGGTTGCAGCGTACTTCAATGGGGTGTCGATCCTGCGCGACGACATGCGCCGGCGGCTCTTTTCGGCTGGCTTTCGCGCGCAACTCGGCGGCTATAACGCGATCGAAGTGCTGCGACGTCACGCCGCGCTGGCCGACACCGACGACGCCCTTGCGCTCGTCCAGTATCTCGACCTCAAGACGTATCTCGTCGGCGATATCAATACCAAGGTCGACCGCGCGAGCATGGCGCACTCGCTCGAAGTGCGCGAGCCGCTGATGGACCATGAGCTCGTCGAATGGCTCGCGAGCTTGCCGTCGTCGCTGAAAGTTCGCGGCAACGAAGGCAAGTGGCTCTTGAAGAAAGCGATGGAGCCACGCTTGCCCAACGAAGTGTTGTATCGGCCGAAAATGGGGTTTGCCGTGCCGCTGGCGCGCTGGTTCCGCGGGCCGCTGAAAGCACGCGTCGCCACCACGCTTGCAGGAGAGCGACTGTTGTCGACCGGAATTTTCGACCCGTCCTACCTTGCGCGACTCGCCGACGAGCATTACTCGGGCGCGCGCGATCACAGCCCTGCGCTTTGGTCGCTCTTGATGTTCGACGCGTTCCTTCGCAACGTGTTCGATGCGGGTGTGACGCGCGTCGAAGGCATGGCGGCATGAACGGATCCGACGACCCGATCGAGCACGACGCCTCACGAAAGCGCGGAACTTCCGATCGATTGCGACTGCTGTTCGTTTCTCCGCGCTTCCTGTTTCCCGCCGCCTCCGGAGGCAAGATCCGCACGCGCGACGTTCTGCGCGGGTTGAAAGGCGGACGCTTTGCAGTCGACCTCGTTTCGCCGGCGTGCGATGTCGCGCCGCGACGCTTCGCAGACGACATCGCCGAGGTTTGCGATCGCTTCACCGGCTGGCCGGAGGCAGAAAGAGGGCTCGCGTTCAAGGTGCGTCGTGCGCTGTCGATCGGCTCGGCACTTCCGTTGGCTGTCGCGACCGATCGCTCCAGCGATGGCGCGCAAGCGATCAGCGCGGCGTTGCAGCAGCGCTACGATCTCGTCGTCTGCGACTTTCCGCACGCAAGCGTGCTGTTGCCGCCGCGCATCGGTGTCGCGTCGCTGCTTTTCACGCACAACGTCGAGGCGGAGATTTTTCGCCGTCACGCAGCAGTGGCGTCCGGCGCGCTGATGCGATCGCTGTGGCTGTCGCAAGCGCGCAAGATGGCGGAATTCGAGGACCAGGTGGCGCGTCGCTTCGAGACGATCGTCGCCGTCTCCGAGCGCGACGCGGCGCATTTCGCGCGCGTTGTCGGCGCCGACAATGTGCGAACGATTCCGACAGGGGTCGACCTCGACTACTTCACTTTTGCCCCAGCGCAAAAGCCCGCTGCTCCGCGTGGGGGCAGGTTGATATTCACCGGATCGATGGATTGGCTCGCGAACCGCGACGCAATCCGGTTTTTTATAGACGCGATCTGGAGTCGCATTGTCGCCGTGAGGCCCGAGGCGGAGATGGTCGTCGTGGGACATAGCCCGCCGCGCGAGCTGGTCGAGTTGGCGACGAGCAACAGGCTTCGCGTGACATTCACCGGTTTCGTCGACGACGTGCGGGTTCGAGTGCGCGACGCGCACGTCTATGTCATTCCGCTTCGCGTCGGCGGCGGCACGCGCATCAAGGCGTTCGAAGCGATGGCGATGGGATGTCCGGTGGTCACCACCTCGCTCGGTGTCGAGGGCTTGCCGATCGTGGCGGATTCGCATGCGCTGTTCGCCGACGATCCCGAAGCGTTCGCGGCGGCGGTTTTGCGTCTGCTCGACGACGCCTCGTTGCGCGAGCGTCTTTCGCGCGCCGCCCGTTCGTTCGTAGAACAACAGTCGTCGTTTCGTGTCGCTGCGCAGGTCTTCGAGGACGCCTGTGTTGCCGCTGTCGCGCGGCGGCAGGCGACCGCGGCCGGCATTCCGCAAGCAGCCTGACAGCCATGTGCGGCATCTACGGCACTCTGCAACTCGACGGCTCCAACGCGAACCCGGCGCATCTGGATGCATTCGCACGCAATACCGTTCATCGCGGCCCTGACGACGAAGGACGTCATGTCGACGGCCCGCTGGCCATGGGAATGCGGCGCTTGTCGATCATCGATGTCGACGGCGGTCATCAGCCGCTTGGTAACGAGGACGGTACGTTGTGGCTCGTCGCGAACGGCGAGATCTACAACTTCCGCGAGCTTCGGCAGTCGCTCACTGCCGACGGTCACCATTTCAAGACCGGATCGGATTGCGAAACACTTCTGCATCTTTATGAACGTGATGGCGACGACTTTCTCGCGAACGTCAATGGCATGTTCGCGTTCGCGCTATGGGACGCAAAGCGGCGACGCCTTCTGATCGGTCGCGACCGGCTCGGCATCAAGCCACTGTATTTACGTGAGGCGAACGGTCGCCTGACGTTTGCGAGCGAAGCGAAAGCATTGCAGGCCAGCGATGCGCGCGCCATCGAAGTCGATCAGGCCGCATTGCGTGCTTATCTGACACTCGGCTACGTGCCTGCGCCCCGATCGATCTTCAAAGGTATTCGCAAGCTCAATCCGGCCACGCTTGCGATCGTCGAAAACGGACGCATCAGCGAGCGCGTGTATTGGAAACTGCCGCGCGACGTCGACGCATCATTGAGCGAGTCGCAGTGGATCGAGGCCGTGCGCGCGCGGCTCGAAACGTCGGTTGCGATGCAGATGGTGAGCGACGTGCCGATCGGGGCATTTCTATCCGGCGGAGTCGATTCCTCATCCGTCGTCGCATTCATGGCGCGCCACACTTCGCAAGTGAAAACCTACGCGATCGGTTTCGAAGGCGGCGCTGCGGAAGCGTATTACGACGAGCTGCCGCACGCACGACGCGTTGCGCGCGAGTTCGGAACCGATCATCACGAGATTGTCGTGCGGCCCGACGTCGTGTCGCTGTTGCCGCGGCTCTTGTGGCACTTGGACGAACCCGTTGCCGACACGGCGTTCGTCACGACCTATCTCGTCAGCGAATTTGCACGCCGCGATGTGACGGTGATTCTCTCGGGCGTCGGCGGCGACGAGTTGTTCGGCGGCTATCGTCGCTATCTCGGAAGTCGCTACCGCGCGCGCCTCAATCGCGTTCCCGCGCCACTGCGGCGTGCCGTGATGGCACTCGCCGACCGGCTGCCAGCCGACCGGCATTCGCGCTCGCTCGACAAGCTGAGGCTGGCGCGCGGGTTTCTCGCCACAGCGGACCTGACGTTCGATGAGCGCTATCGTTCGTATCTCGAAGTCTTTCCGGACGCTGCGGCTGACGCTTTGCTGCGCGAGCCGGGGCCGACGCAATTCGATGCGCTCGACGACGCGTTCGCTGCCGCACCCGCTTCCGACGAACTGCTGAGGATGCTCGCGGTGGACGCCGCCACGCAGCTTCCCGACGACCTGCTCGCCTTGACGGATCGCATGAGCATGGCAGTGTCGCTCGAATGCCGCGTGCCGCTGCTCGATCACGAACTATGCGAGCTCGCCGCTCGCATTCCCGAGTCGATCAAGGTGCGCGACGGTCGCTTGAAGCACGTGATGAAGGAAGCTTTGCGCGGTGTGCTTCCCGACGAGATACTCGAGCGCACAAAGCGCGGATTCGGCGCGCCGATGGGCGCGTGGCTGAAGCGCGATCTGCAGCCGATGCTTCGTGACGCTTTGTCGCGTGAGTCGGTCGAGCGTCGCGGGTGGTTTCACCATACCGAGATCGCGAAGCTGATTGCCGATCACGAATCCGCGCGCATCGATGGTACCGACCGTCTGTTGGCACTCTTGAATCTCGAGCTGTGGGCGCGGCTTTATCTCGACGGGCGCGACCATGCCGATGTGGCGCGCGAGCTTGTCGTCGCCGCATGAACATTCTCTTCATCTGCCATCGTTTCCCGTTTCCGCCGAAGCGCGGCGGCAAGATTCGTCCGTTCAACATCATCCGACACTTCGCGCGCAACCACGACGTAACCGTTTGCTCGCTGGTGCGTTCCGCTCAGGAAGCCGAGGAAGGGGAGGGCATTGGCGAGCATTGCAACCGCCACGAGATGGTGCGAGTGTCAGACCCCGTTCAGGCGCTGCGCATGGTCGCGCGA
>DATLOI010000172.1:0-2741 GCA_035536295.1 Casimicrobiaceae bacterium | reverse complement strand
CAAATAATGCGGCGCTATCTTTACCGCCGTGTGCACGCGGGATGTTGTAGCGCCACCGATCAGCAGCGGGACGTTGAACCCCTGGCGCTGCATCTCACGTGCGACGTGCTGCATTTCTTCCAGCGAGGGTGTGATTAGCCCCGACAGTCCGATCATGTCGGCCTTCTCTTCGCGTGCCATCGCGAGGATCTTGTCGGCGGGCACCATCACACCCATGTTGACGACGTCAAAGTTGTTGCACTGGAGCACGACCGACACGATGTTCTTGCCGATATCGTGCACGTCACCCTTAACGGTAGCGATCACGACCTTGCCCTTGGCACGAATTTCCCCGCCGGCGGCGGTCTTCTCGGCCTCGATGAATGGAATCAGGTGCGCAACAGCCTGCTTCATCACGCGCGCACTCTTCACCACCTGCGGCAAGAACATCTTGCCGGCGCCAAACAGGTCGCCGACGATGTTCATGCCATCCATTAGTGGACCTTCGATCACTTCGATAGGACGACCGCCGCGCTCCGCCACCTCCGCGCGTGCCTGCTCGGTGTCTTCGACGATGAACTGCGTAATGCCTCGCACCAGCGCGTGAGCAAGCCGTTTTTCCACCGGATCGGCTCGCCACGCAAGATCTTCCTTGCGCTCCTTGCCGCCCGCCTTGATCGTCTCAGCCAATTGCACGAGCCGTTCGCCTGCGTCGGCGCGCCGGTTAAGCACCACGTCCTCCACCGCCTCGCGCAGCGTGGGGTCGATGTCCTCGTAAACGCCAAGCTGTCCAGCGTTGACAATCCCCATCGTCATACCGGCGCGAATCGCGTGAAACAAAAACACGGTGTGAATTGCCTCGCGCACATGGTCATTTCCGCGAAAGCTGAAGCTGACGTTGCTGACGCCGCCGCTCACCTTGGCCAGCGGCAGGTTCTGCCTGATCCAGCGCGTCGCTTCGATGAAGTCGACCGCGTAGTTGTTGTGCTCTTCGATGCCGGTAGCGATCGCGAATACGTTCGGGTCGAACACGATGTCTTCCGGCGGAAAGCCGACAGAGTCGACCAGCAGCCGATAGCTGCGCCCGCAGATTCCGATCTTGCGCTCAAAGGTGTCGGCCTGGCCCTGCTCGTCGAACGCCATCACGATGACCGCTGCGCCGTAGCGCCGCGCGAGCTTCGCCTGCTCGACAAACGCCACCTCGCCTTCCTTCATCGAAATCGAGTTGACGATGCACTTACCCTGCACACACTTTAGCCCGGCCTCGATCACTTGCCACTTCGAGCTGTCGATCATTACCGGCACGCGCGCGATGTCCGGCTCGGAGCCGATCAGCTTCAAAAACCGCGTCATCGCGGCGGCCGAGTCGAGCATCGCCTCGTCCATGTTGATGTCAATGATCTGTGCGCCGGATTCAACCTGCTGGCGTGCGACCGCGACCGCCTCTTCATACTGGTCGTTCAGGATCAGGCGCGCGAAGGCCTTCGATCCGGTGACGTTGGTGCGCTCCCCGACGTTGACGAACAAGGATTCGTCATTGATCGTCACCGGCTCAAGTCCGGACAACCGCGTCATCGGCGCCACGCTAGGTACCGCGCGCGGGGTAAGCCCTTCGAGCGCGATTGCGGTTGCGCGAATGTGATCGGGTGTCGTGCCACAGCAGCCGCCGGCGATATTGACGAACCCGGCTTGCGCGAATTCTTTCAGCAAGCGCGACGTCACATCGGCGGTTTCGTCGAAACCTGTCTCGCACATCGGGTTGGGCAGTCCGGCGTTCGGGTACACGCTGATGAACGTGTCGGCAAGCGTGGCAAGCTCTTCGATGTACGGCCGCATCAGCGCGGCACCAAGTGCGCAATTCAGACCGACCGTCAGCGGGCGTGCATGGCGCACCGAGTTCCAAAACGCTTCGACCGTTTGCCCCGACAAAATGCGGCCCGATGCATCGGTCACGGTTCCTGAGATCATCAGCGGTACGCGAGCACCGCGACGCTCGAACTCAGCGTCGATCGCAAACAACGCGGCCTTCGCGTTCAGCGTGTCGAAAATCGTTTCGACAATCAGCAGATCGGCTCCGCCGTCGAGCAGCCCGCGCGACTGCTCGGAATACGAGGCGACCAGTTCGTCGAAGGTGACGTTGCGTGCTCCGGGATCATTGACGTCGGGCGAGATCGACGCCGTTTTGGGCGTCGGACCCAATGCTCCGACCACGAAGCGGGGCTTTTCTGCCGTCGAATGTTCGGCGCAGACGGCCTTCGCGATCTTCGCTGCTTCGAGATTGATGTCGTACGCGACGTGTGCCAGACCGTAGTCATTTTGCGCAATCGAGGTCGCGCCGAAGGTATTCGTTTCGATCAGATCGGCGCCCGCTTCCAGATACGCTTTATGGATTTCGCGCACCACGTCGGGCCGGGTCAGCGAGAGCAGATCGTTGTTCCCTCTTACGTCAACGGGATGATCCACAAAGCGCTCGCCACGAAAGTCGGCTTCCGACAGCTTGTAGCGCTGGATCATCGTGCCCATCGCGCCATCCAGCATCAGGATGCGGCACGCGAGCAGCTCGCGCAACTGCGATTCGACGTTGTTCATGCGACGAATTGTATCGAGCCGCGACGCAGCGCTTAGATCAGCGCGTTGCTTGCTTAATCAGGTCCGCTGCCTTTTCAGCGATCATGATGACCGGCGCATTGGTGTTGCCCGATATCAGCGTGGGCATCACTGACGCGTCGATGACCCGCAGCCCCTCGATGCCGCGCACTCGC